>JBJHCE010000010.1:0-45091 GCA_050485865.1 Gemmatimonadales bacterium
CGGACCCTTCCGAGCCCGTCCAGGAGGGGGCGGATCCCACCGACCCGGTCGAGGGCCGCTCCGGCCTTTTCCCCCACCGTCCGGGCCTCCGGTCCCGAGTCCAGGATCGCGAGCCCCAGCCTGAGGGTGGGGCGCACCGCGTGAAGGGGAAGGAGGACCTCGGTACCGCAGAGGGCACAGGGGGCGAGGACCGAGGGCTCTCCCTCGGCGGTTGCGGGACCGCCGGGCCCGTCGGGTCGGGCGTCGGTGAAGGCGACCTCGTGAAAGGCCCAGGGGTGGAGCGCCATCGGGGCCGAGCAGGCGGGACAGGCCTCGGCGAAGGGGATCGAGGCGAAGGCCAGGGTCAGGGGGTGGGCCTTCGGGAGGAAGGGGCTCCCGAGCCAGCTGGCCCGGCCCCCGGTTCCCGCTACTCCCCCCATGGGACCGCCGAGGCCATAGGGGTCGTACCCCTCGAGAGGGGGCGGCGGGAGCCCGGCCAGGAGGCGCCGGAAAAAACCGAGCCGGGGGACGGGCGGGGCCGGGAGCCGGTCGCCGTAGCGCCACCCGCCCCATGCGATGAGCGGGGGCTCGCCGACCCTCACCACCTCGCCGTCGTCCACGCCCAGGAGGGCAATCCCCCCGGCTTCGGCAAGGATATGACCGCGGTCACGAACCGCCCGCTCCCACCCCTCCAGCGTCTCCCACCGGAGCACCATGGGAACGGGATTCCACCGGCGGCACCGGGCGCAGATCTCCCAGAGGCGACCCCGCTCCGGATCGTAGGCGTGCCGGCGTCCCGGGGCCGGAGCCTCCGGGATCCCCTCGCCGAGGGCGTGGTCGCAGTAGAGGCAGTGGCGCATGGGGTGGGCCCCCTCCCCCCGCCGGGCGGCGGAGGGGGAGGTTATTGCTCCTGCCCCGCCCCGGCCAGGTCGCGGATCGCCGAGGCGAGGGCCCGGACCCTGGGGGCATCGGCGGCGGAACGGGCGTCGGCATCCACCCCGAGGGCGAGGACGGTGAGCCCCTCCGCCCTCGCGGCTCCGGGGTCCATGGCCTCCAGTCGGTCGAGCTCCCGGCGAAGCTCCGCGATCCGGGCGGACGCGAGCCCCTGGCCCCGCTCCAGCTGGTCCAGGAAGGCCCGGGCCACCACGAAGGCCGGGGGCCAGCGCTTGGTGGGCTGCTCCTGGGGGTTGAACTCCCCGAAGCGGGCAAGCGCAGCGGCAGCCAGCTCGTTCCCGGAGAGATGCTCGCTCGGGGTCAGGCGGAAGACATCGAGCCCCCGGACGATCTCGGACCCGTAGATGTGCCCGTTGTACCAGTAGGTGGACCAGTAGCCGCCGCCCACGAGCTCCGTGTCGGAAATGGGCCCCCGGTCGAAGAAGGCGATCTCGAAGGGGTTCGCCGGGTCGGTGAAGTCGAAGACCGACACGCCGCCCTGGTACCAGGCCTGCACCTTGATGTCGCGCCCCGGCACGGGAACGAGCGAGCCGTTGTGGGCCACGCAGTTCTCCATGTCGGTCTGGGGCGCCGGCATCTTGTAGTAGCTCCGGAACTCCATCTTCCCGTTCACGATCTCGAAGATCGCGTTGGCACCCCACTCGAGGGGGTCCTCGGCGCGGCAGCGGGGCTGGGTCCCGCCTCCCCACTCGTCGGTGAAGATCACCGTGCGTCCGTCGTTCGAGAAGGTGGCCGAGTGCCAGTAGGCGAAGCTCGGGTCCACCACCTCGTCGATGCGCACCGGGTCCGCCGGATCGGAGATGTCGAAGAGGAGCCCGTTCCCCGAGCATGCGCCGGCGGCGAGCCCGATCTCGGGGTAGGCCGTGATGTCGTGGCACTGGTGCGTGATGCGGGTGGTCTGGGTGCCGTCGCCGTGGTCGCCACCGGGCCAGAGGCCGGCAATGGCCCCCGTTTCGTAGTCCTGGAAGACCCGGGGTGAGCCGATGACCCGGGCGCCGGCGGGGTTCGCGAGGGGGACCTCGATCACGTCGATGCTGAAGAACGAAGTGTTCGGGTTTGCGGGGTCCGGGTCCGGGTCGCACCCGGCGAGCTCCGCCCCCGGGCGGACCTGGCTCGTCCCGGAGTTGTAGACGAAGACCCGGCTCTCGTCCTTCAGGTCGCGCACGAGGGTGTGGGTGTGGGATCCCCGGCAGGTCTGGACCGTGGCGACCTGCACCGGGTTGTCCAGGTCCGTGATGTCGAAGATCCGCACCCCCCGGAAACGCTCCGGGTTCACCTCGCCGGGCGCACCCTGGGTCCCGCAGTCGAGGCGGGCCCGGGTGTCCTGCACCGACATGAAGAGGAGGTTCCGGTAGACCGAGACGTCGCCCTGCCCCCCGGGGCAGACCACCGCCACACGCAGCATGGGGTTCTCCGGGTCGGCGATGTCCCAGACCTGGAACCCGTGGTAGTTCCCGAGAAACGCGTAGTTCCCCTGGAAGGCGAAGTCCGTGTTCGAATACGCGGATTCACCGGGGTTCGCGGGGTTGTGGAACCCCTCGGGGCGGGGTCGGTGGGCCAGGAGTTCCATGTTGTGGATCGCGGTTCCGGCGTCGGTGAGCCCGGCGGCGAGTCCCACACGGGGGTCGTCCGCCCGCTCACCCTGCGCCTGCGCGGCGGCGGTGTGAGGAAGCGCCAGGAGGGTCAGGGCCACGGCGCTCCCGAGGAGGAGCCTGGACAGGTTCGCGGGAGGGCGTGCGCTCGAACGCGATGCGTGCATCGGAAAACCTCGATCGGATGGGCAGTTCTCCCGGGCCGCGCCTTGCGGTTCTCCCCGGGGGGAGGGCAGAATCGGGTGCACCCGCCCTCCTGTCAAACCCTCCGTACCCCGATGACCGACGGTTCGCTCCCCGACTCCGACGCCCCGACGCCCCCTTCCCCCCGCGAGCTGCGTTACGTGGACGTGGTGGACGGAACACCCGACACCGTCCTGATCTTCCGAATCGGGTCCGGGGGCACCCCGGAATCCGTGCCGCTCCACCGCAACCCGGCGGCGATCCGCCACTTCGGGGCCTCGGGTCCGCCCCGCATGCCGGAGCCCCTCGAGGGCGCGCTCCGGCGGGTGGTGGACCAGGCCGCGGAATCGGGAACCCCGGAGTTCGTCCGGGTCCCCTTCACGGACGAGGCAGGGGAACTCCGGCGCTTCCGGATCCGCTGCCGGGCCTGGGGCGGATTCATCATGGTTCGCATCATCGACGAGTCGGACCTGTGGGCCGCCGAACGCCTCGCCCGGCGGCGGGAACGCCTCCTCCACGCCGTGGCCCGGGCGGGCACGGCACTCCTTGAGGGACCCTGGGAGACCACCTTCGACCGTGCGGCCCGGATCCTGGGAGAAGCCGCAGAGGTGAGCCGGGTGTATCTCTTCCGGCTTCGCGCCGGTGGCCCGGACGCCTTCGTCGTGGACCAGACCCACGAGTGGTGCGCCCCCGGGATCCGACCCGAGCTCGAGAACCCCGCCCTCCAGGGGCTGGACCTTCACGAGGCGGGAGCGGCTCACCTGGCCAGGCAACTCCTGGCAGCCCGGCCCTGGACCTCCACGATATCGGCGGAGTCGGACCCGAACCTCCGGGCGCTCCTCGAGTCCCAGGACATCCGCTCCGTGGTGGGGCTTCCCGTTCTCGTGGAAGGCCGGCTCTGGGGGTACATCGGGATGGATGACTGCGTCCGTGAGCGCGCCTGGACCGAGGGAGAGCTCGAGGCGGTGCAGGCTGCGGCGGTCCTCCTCGGAGGCTCGGTGGAGCGCGACCGGAGTCTCGCCGCCCTCCGGCGCACCGAGAGCAGGCTCGTCGCCGCGGTGAACGAGGGCTCCGACGGGTTCCTGGTCGTGGACGAGGAGGGCCGGATCCTGGAAGCGAACCCGGCGGCCCGCGCGATCTTCGGGCTCCCCTCGCATCCGCCCCTCCCCGTGATCGACCGCATCCTGCCGGCGGTGAGCGAGCGGATCGCGGCAGGCTCCCGCTCCGGCCGAAGGATCGAGGAACGGGGCACGCGCCCCGATGGCACCCCCTACGAAGTCGAGCTCACCCTCTCCGAACTCGAGCTCGACGACCGCCCCCTCCTTGCCCTCGCGGTCCGGGACGTCACGGGGCGGCGTGCCATCGAGGAGGAACTCAGGAGCGCCCAGCGGCTCGACAGCGTGGGGCGCCTCGCCGGGGGAATGGCCCACGACTTCAACAACCTCCTCACGGTGATCCAGGCGAATCTCGAGTTCGCCCGCATGTCGCTGGACGAGGGGGTCGACGTCCGCGCGGAGCTCGACGAGGCCCGGGGGGCCGCGAACCGGGGGGCCCGACTCATCCAGCAACTCCTCGCCTTCGCCCGGCGGCAGGTGGTCCAACCCCGCCGCATCGGGGTGAACGGTCTGGTCCGGGATTTTTCCGCCCTGATGTCCCGGGTCGCCGCAGGGCGCATGGAGGTCGCCCTCGATCTCGCGGCCGAGGACATCGAGGTCGAAATCGACCCCGGTCAGCTCGAACAGGTCCTCATGAACCTCGCGATCAATGCCCGGGATGCGATGCCGAACGGTGGAACACTCACGATCCGGACCCGCAGGGTCGATCCGTCCGCGCTCCCCGCCGGCGTCCCGCCCGGTCCCTGCCTCCTCCTGGCCCTGTCGGACACCGGGACCGGGATCGACCCCGCGCTCCAGCCCCAGGTTTTCGAGCCCTTTTTCTCGACGAAGCCCCCGGGCCAGGGGGTGGGGCTCGGCCTCAGCACCGTCTACGGGATCGTGAAGCAGGCCGGAGGCGAGGTCACCTTCGAAAGCCGGCCCGGCAGCGGGACCACCTTCCGGATCTTCCTCCCCCTGGCGTCCGAGACGACTGCGGCCCCCGTCTCCCCCGTGGAGCCGAACTTCTGACCGCGGTCAGAGCGGGATGTTCCCGTGCTTCGAAGGCGGGTTCCGGTCCCGCTTGTTCCGGAGCATGTCGAGTCCGGAGACGAGTCGGTCCCGGGTCTCCCGGGGATCGATGACGTCGTCCACGTACCCCCGGGCCGCCGCCACGTAGGGGTGGGCGAACATGTCGCGGTACTCCTGGATCCGGGCCTCGGCGGCCGCCTCCGGGTCGTCGGCCCCGGCAAGCTCCTTCCGGAAGAGGATCTCCACCGCACCCTTCGGCCCCATCACCGCGATCTCGGCGGTGGGCCACGCGAAGTTCAGGTCCCCCCGGATGTGTTTCGAGTTCATCACGTCGTAGGCGCCCCCGTACGCCTTCCGCGTGATCACGGTGAGCTTCGGCACCGTGGCCTCGGCAAAGGCGTAGAGGAGCTTCGCGCCGTGCCGGATGATCCCCCCGTGCTCCTGGGTCACCCCCGGAAGGAACCCGGGAACGTCCTCGAAGACCACGAGGGGAATGTTGAAGGCGTCGCAGAAGCGCACGAACCTCGCCCCCTTCACCGAGGCGTCGATGTCGAGCACCCCGGCAAGGACCGCCGGCTGGTTCGCCACGATCCCCACGGCGTGCCCCCCCAGGTGCGCGAACCCCACCAGGAGGTTCGGGGCGTACCCGGCGTGGACCTCCATGAACGCCCCCCCGTCCACGATCCCCCGGAGCACATCGTGCATGTCATAGGGGCGGTTGGGGTTGTCCGGAACGACCTCGAGAAGCTTCGAGCTCGCGGTCTCCGGCGGCGCCTCCCCGGATCCCACCGGGGGCCCCTCGGCGTTGTTCTGCGGCAGGTAGCGGAGGAGCTCCCGCACCGCCTCCAGGGACTCGGCCTCCGAGTCGTGGGCGAAGTGGGCCACCCCGGACTTCGTGGCGTGCACGTCGGCGCCCCCGAGCCCCTCCATGTCGATGTCCTCGTGGGTCACCGTCTTCACCACGTTCGGGCCGGTCACGAACATGTAGCTCGTTCCCCGGACCATGAAGACGAAGTCGGTGATCGCCGGGGAGTACACGGCGCCGCCGGCACAGGGCCCGAGGATCACCGAGATCTGCGGGACCACCCCCGAGGCAAGGGTGTTCCGGAGGAAGATGTCCGCGTACCCCCCGAGGGAAACCACCCCCTCCTGGATCCGCGCCCCCCCGGAGTCATTGAGGCCGATCACCGGAGCGCCGGTCTTCATGGCCATTTCCATGACCTTCACGATCTTCTCGGCGTGGGTCTCGGAGAGCGACCCCCCGAAGACCGTGAAATCCTGCGAGAAGAGGTAGACCAGGCGTCCGTGCACCGTTCCGTACCCGGTCACCACCCCGTCGCCCAGGACCTTCTGCTCGTCCAGACCGAAGTCGGACGACCGGTGCGTCACGAAGCGGTCCAGCTCGACGAAGGATCCCTCGTCGAGGAGGAGCTCCACCCGCTCCCGGGCCGTGAGCTTCCCCCGCTCGTGCTGGGCCCGGATCCGCGCCTCCCCCCCGCCGAGCCGGGACTCTTCGCGAAGGCGTTCGAGCTCGGCGATGCGCTCTTCCATGGACATGCGGGACTCAGGACTCCGGCGTGAGGGGACGAAGGGTACGGTTTTCGATGACGACGGGAACGTAACTTCGCCCCAGGCGCCCGTCCCGCCAGGAGAAGGTTCCGGTGGCCCCCGCGAGCCCCTGGATCCGGGTGAGCCCCCGGGCGACCCCTTCGGGGGTACTCCCCTCGAGGGCCGCGGCCTCGAGGACGATCCGCGCCGCATCCCACCCGAGGGCGGGAACCGGGCTTCGGAGCGTCCGCTGGAAATGCGCCTCGTACGCCTCGACGAAGCCACGCCACTCGGGGCCGAAGCCGTCGCCTGCGTGGGAGGTCACGGTGCGGACCCCGTCGGTATGCCGGACCGGGACCCCCTGGAGCACGCCCTCGGTGGACCACGAGGCCCCGGCGTAGAGGACCAGGTCCTCCACGTCATCCACCCCGTAGAAGGCGAGCTGCGGCCCCACCAGCTCCGCGTCCTCGGGAGGCACGAAGAGCACGACCCCCCGGGGCCGGAGCGACGCGATGGCCTGCAGGGGCTCGGCGAAGGTGGTGGACCCGGGGGCATAGGCGAAGGTCCGGAGCACCTGCCCGCCCCGGGCCTCGAAGGCCTCCCGGAACCAGCCAAGCTCCGCCTCCTCCTCGGGGTGGGAGCGGTGGAAGACCACGAGCTGCCGCATGCCGTCACGCCAGGCCAGTTCCGCCAGGACCCGCGAGGCCTCCGGATCGGCACCCGCAATGGAGTACACCCCCTCGATTCCCCGGGGGGGGATGCGCACCGTGGGTGACACCATGGGAAGCGGACCTCGCCGTCCGCGCGCGGCCTCGGCCATGGCCGGGTCGGTAAGGGGTCCGATGACGGCGAAGGCCGACCGTTCCTCCGCGCCGGCAAGCGCGGCGGCGGCCCGGGAGGCCGTCCCCCCGTCATCCGTCACCTGGAGCTGGACTCCCCCCCGGAACCGCTCATCCAGGAGCGCCACCTCGATCCCGTCGCGGATCTGCCGGGAGAGCTGCTGGAGCCCGGGGGACCCCTCTTCCGAGAGGACGGCCGCGAGGACCCCGGAAACCCGGGCCCCACCCCCTGCCGGCGGTGCGATCCGCCCCGAGAGGATCCCCTCGGCACGGCTCCGCTCGGCCCCGAGGGGCTCGAGGATCATGGCCGCCTCGGCCAGGGTCCGGCCGCCGGTCGCATCGCCCACGAGGAGCCGCCGCTCTCCGAGCTCCACCTGGAAGACGGGAAGGATCCAGGGGTGGCGGGGCGCCTCGTCCATCAGGTCCCGGAGCGCCGGGTCGGTCATTCCCCGTGCGATCTCCCGGGCGAGCTCGCCGGCCTCCTCCCGGACCGCCGTCGGGGCCCCCACCGGGACGTCGAAGAGGGTCTCGACGGACCGGCCCAGGTCCCCGCGGAAGCGGGCCTCGGCCCGGAGGAGCTGGGCCGCCGCCCCCTCGGGGTGGCTCCGGCCGGCGACCTCGAGGTAGCGGGCCGCGGCACCCTCGGCATCGGACCAGGCCCCGAGGCTCCGTTCGGCCCGGGCCAGGGTCCAGAGCGCCGCAGACGAGCCCCGCGCCTCCGGGTAGCGGGAGGCCACGTCACGGGCCAGGGTACGCGCCGCCTGGGCATCCCCCGCCCGGAGGCGGGCCTCCGCCTCGACCAGGAGCTCCGCAGCCGCCCGGTCCCGGGCCTCGGTGGAGGTTCCCTCGCTGATGGCGGGTCCGGCGGGGATGGCGGGGGCGGGCGCCCGGGCGGGCCCCTCTCCCACCAGGGTGCACCCGCCGAAGAGGAGGAGGAAGAGCACGGACGCCCCTCCGACCGTCCGGCGCATGGCTTCGCTCTCTCGTCGACGACTCGTCATTGCACGCTCCTCGTGGCTCACGCGTTCTGGCGGGGTTTTCTCCTTCCCGCCCGTCCCTCCTGCCCGGTCCTGCCGCCGGACGCGGCAAGGCCGCCCGGACGACGGGCGTCCGGGCGGCCTTCCTGCCGGGCTCTCGGAAACCCGGACTCTGCCCCGTCTGGAACCCCTGGGGCTGCAGGTGCGTTCCGGGGCAGGTGGCCCGGATCAGCCCTGGACCGGCGTCTCCTCGGCGTCGGCGTCGGCGTCGGCCCCGCCCTCGGGCTCGGCCTCGGCCACAGCTTCGGTCCCGGCCGCACCTTCGGCCTCCGCTTCCGTCACCGGCTCCGCGTCGGCGGGGGCCTCGCCCACCGGCGCCTCGTCCGCAGTCGCCTCGGCAACCACCTCCTCGTCGCCCCCGGAGGCCTCCGTCTCGACGACTTCCTCCTTCACGGGCCGGGGCCGCCGCTCGGGCGTCGAGATCACCTCCAGAACGATGCGGCGGTTTGCGGCGTCGGACTCGAGCACCTTCAGCTCCACGGCGTCACCGTCGTGGAAGTACTCCTCGAGGCGATCCACGTCATCCACCGAGGCGTGCGACGCGGGCACGAAGCCCTCGATGTCGTCGCCCAGGTCCATGACGACGCCCTTGTCCTGCACCCGGGCCACCGTGCCATCACACTCCACCCCGGGGGCGAAGCGGACCGAGATCCCCGGCCACGGGTCGTCCTGGATCTGCTTGACCCCGAGGGAGATGCGCTTGTTCTCGGCATCGATGTCGAGGATCATCACCTCGAGGTCCTGCCCCTTCTGCACGACCTCGGAGGGGTGCTCCACCCGCTTCGTCCACGACATGTCGGAGACGTGCACGAGACCGTCGATCCCGGGCTCGATCTCGACGAAGGCGCCGAAGGAGGTGAGGTTCCGGACCTTCCCGGTGATCCGGGTGCCGCTCGGGTACTTCATGGGGAGCGAGAGCCACGGATCCTCCTCGATCTGCTTCATCCCGAGGGAGATCTTCTCGTCCTGCGGATCGACCTTCAGCACCACCGCCTCGATCTCGTCGCCGATGGAGACGAGCTTCGACGGGTGACGGATGTTCCGCGTCCACGACATCTCGGAGATGTGGACAAGCCCCTCGACCCCCTTCTCGAGCTCGATGAAGGCACCGTAGTTCGTGATCGAGACCACCTTTCCGCGGACCCGGGCACCCACCGGGTACTTCCGGTCGATCTCGGTCCAGGGGTAGGGGAGGAGCTGCTTGAGCCCCAGCGAGATCCGCTCCCGGTCCCAGTCGATGTCGAGAACCTTCACGTCGAGCGCCTGCGCGATGGCCACCACCTCGGAGGGGTGACCCACCCGGCCCCACGACATGTCGGTGATGTGGAGGAGACCGTCGAGGCCGCCCAGGTCGATGAAGGCACCGAAGTCGGTGATGTTCTTCACCGTGCCCTCGCGGACCTGGCCCACGATGAGCTCCTTGACCAGGGTCGCCCGCTTCCCTTCCCGCTCGGCCTCGAGGATCACCCGGCGCGAAACCACGATGTTCCGGCGCCGCTTGTTCAGCTTGATGATCTTGAACTCGTAGGTCTCGCCGATCAGGTCCTCGATGTTCGGGACCCGGCGAAGGGCGATCTGCGAGCCGGGGAGGAAGGCATCCACCCCCATGAGGTCCACGGTGACGCCGCCCTTGATCTTCCGGGCCAGCACGCCCTTGACCGGACGGTCCTCCTCGTGGGCCGCCTTGATCTTCTCCCAGACGCGGAGGAAGTCCGCCTTCCGCTTCGAGAGCACCACCACCCCGTCATCGTCCTCCAGGGACTCGAGAAGGACGTCGACCTCGTCGCCGACCTGGAGTTCCTCGGGGTTCTTGAACTCGTCGAGGGGTACCGCCCCCTCGGACTTGAACCCGAACTCCAGGATCACCGCGCCCGGCGTGAGCTTCAGGATGCGGGCGGAGACGATCTCTCCCTCGCGGACATCCTGGAGGTCGGCGCCGAAGTCCGAGAGGAGCGCGTCGAAGTCGTCCCTCGAGATGTCGAGCTCTTCCTCCCCGTAGGGATCCATGGAGAGCTCGGGGGAGATGCCGCTCTTCGCGCCGACCCGGGGCGGAGCCTTCTCGAGCTCGGCGGGGTCGACGGTCACGACGGCGGCGTCCCCGGCGAGGGCCTCGAGATCGGTCGAGGGCGCGTCGGGGGTGGAATCCTGGATCTGGTCGTTCATGGGAGGGGTGGGGGTCTCAGCCTGCCGGAGTGGAGCCCGGGATGCGGTGCCGCAGCGCGGAAGCCGGATCCGGACCGGAGCCGCCGGTCAGGGTCTGCGGGCCCGTGGGCCCTGGGATCGGTGCGGAGCGTGGCAGGTGCGGCACGGACGCCGCGAGGACCATCACTCCGACCCCGCGTCGGCACGTTCCGAAGCGCGAGGATCGAGTACAGAAAGGGGAATTTAGGGGAGATGCGGCGAAAGGGTCAACCCTGACGAGGCGGGTACCCCAGCGCCGCCACGAGCTCGACCACCCGGCCCACCTGGTCTTCCACCGAAAGGCCGGTGGTGTCGATCTCCACGGCATCCGGCGCCTTCACGAGGGGGGCCGTCTCCCGTGTGGAGTCGTCGCGGTCCCGCCGGGCGATCCGCCCGGCCTCGGCCTCCACCGCCTCCGGGCCGGCTCCCCCGCCCTGCTCGGCGAGCCTTCTGCGGGCCCGTTCCCCGAGGTCGGCGACGAGGAAGACCTTCACCTCGGCATCGGGAAAGACCACGGTTCCCATGTCCCGGCCGTCGGCCACGAGGCCGCCCTCCCGGGCGGCGGCGCGCTGGGCGCCGAGAAGCCATCCCCGGACGGCCGGGAGGGCGGCGACCCCCGAGACCCGCCCGGTGACCCGGGCGCTCCGGAGTGCATCGCCGGGGTCGGCGCCGGCGATCCGGACGGCGAGCCCGCCCGGTGTCCGGACGAGGGCCACCTCGAACGCCTCGAGCTCCTCCACGGTGAGGTCGGACCAGGCCTCCTCGGGGCGACCGCTCTCGAGAAGGGCGAGGGTCACCGCCCGGTAAAGCGCGCCCGAGTCCAGGTGGACGAACCCCAGCCGCTCCGCCACCGCCCGGGCGGTGGTGGATTTCCCCGATCCCGCGGGGCCGTCGATGGTCACCACGGGGAGAGGGCGGCGCTCCGCCGGGGGCGGCCCGCCGCCCGAGGTGTCCGGGCCCCGGGAGACGGAGGCGAGGAGGTCCCAGTACCCCGGGAAGCTCACCTCCACCACGTCGGGATCGTTCACCTGGACCGACGCCCCCGGAAGGGCGCCCAGCACCCCGAAGGCCATGGCGATCCGGTGGTCGTGGTGCACCGCGATCCCGCCCCGGAAGGGGGGAGCGTCGGGGCTTCCGTGCACGTCCAGACCGTCCGGGTACTCGGTGACCTCCACCCCCAGGGCCCGGAGGTTCCGTGCGGTGACGGCGATCCGGTCCGACTCCTTCACCCGGAGCTCGGCGGCGTCCCGGATCCGGGTGACCCCCTCGGCCCGCGCCGCGAGGGCTGCCAGGAGGGGGAGCTCGTCGATCAGGGTGGGGACCTCGGCCCCCTCGATGGTCGTGGCCCGGAGGCGGGAGCGGAGGACCTCGATCGTGCCCACCGGCTCTCCCACTCCGTCGTCGGGGGCGGACTCCTCCACCCGGAGCCGCGCGCCCATCCGCTCCAGGACCGGGAGGAAGCCGATCCGCGTGGGGTTCAACCCCACCTCGCGCACCCGGAGCCCCGCCCCGGCGCCCCCGAGTGCTCCCAGGGCCAGGAGGAAGGCCGCCGACGACGGATCCCCGGGAACGTCCAGCTCGAGGGCACGGAGGCGCTCCACCCCCCCGGGGATCCGGCAGATCCACCGGGCCCCCTTGCCGTCTCCGCCCACCTGCCGGCTCTCGAGGGGCACGCCCATGGCCCGGAGCATCCGCTCGGTGTGGTCCCGGGAGTGGCCGGGCTCCTCCACCTCCACCGGGCGCCCCGAGAGGAGCCCGGCCAGGAGGAGTGCGCTCTTGACCTGGGCCGAGGCCACCGGGAGGACCCACCGCCCACCCCGGAACTCCCCTTCCTCGAGCACCCGGATCGGAAGTCGATCGGGCTCGGCCTCCTCCCGGAAGCGCGATCCCATGGCCTCCAGGGGCCGGGTGACCCTGCGCATGGGGCGGCTCCGCAGGGAGGCGTCACCGTCGAGGACCGCGGGAAGGCGCGCGCCCCCGAGGATCCCGAGAAGGAGGCGGGCCGTCGTTCCCGAGTTCCCGCAGTCCAGGGGTCCGGCCGGGGGTCGGAGTCCCCGGAGCCCCACCCCCCGGACCCGGATCTCCACGCCGTCCACGGGGAGCTCCGGCACCGTCACGCCGAGGGCCCGGAGGGCTCCGGCGGTGCTCCGGCAGTCGGCACCGGGAAGGAGCCCCCGGAGCCGGCTCTCTCCCTCGGCCAGCGCCGCGAGGAGGAGGGCCCGGTGGCTCACCGACTTGTCGCCGGGAACGCGGAGCTCGACGAGGCCGCTCACGAGGGATCCTCGTTCACGCCCGGGTGCGCGCCCTCGCCGACCCACCCCCGGGTGCGTTCCATGAACTCCGCCACCCGGTCCACCTCGCGGCGGGCCATGAGGTCGCCCACCACGCGGAGGGCCCGGGCCACCGAGCCGATCCCGGTCCCGGTGGCAGGAGCGGTGGCCTCGAGAAGTGCGGTGAACCGGGCCGGGTCCATGGCCGCGGGGGCGACCATGGCCGACGCCTCCGGCCCCAGGTCCTCCCGGGGCACCCCGGCGGCGTGAAGCGCCCCGGCCAGGGCGTTCGCCACGAGCTGCGGGAGAAGCATGGTCCAGGCCACCCGGGTGTCGGCGTCGCGGGCGTCCACGACGGAGGGGCGGGTCCCGAGTCCCGCCCAGAATGCGGTCACCCCCTCGAGGGCGGTCCGGAAATGGCCCCCGCCATGCGACAGGAGCACCTCGGCGCCGTCCAGGGCACCGGGCCGAAGCGCCCCCGCTCCCGTCTCCGGGCTCGTGACGAGGGGGAGCGCCGTGACCCAGCAGCCCTCGAGCCCGGCGCGTCCCGCCCGGGCCAGGACCGGGGCGTTCACCCCCACCGTGTCGGTCACGACCACGCTCCCGGCGGTCCGGCGTGCCAGGAGGGGGCCGACCTCGGCCAGGAAGGCCGGGAGGGCCTCGAGGGGGGCGGCGTAGACGACCACCCCGGCATCCAGGACCGCGTCGGCCCCCGAGGGATCCACCCTGTCCACCACCCCGGCCTCCAGGGCCCGGGCCGCGGCGGTGGAGTCCACCTCCACCCCCACGAGGACCCGGTCCGGGGCCGCGGATCGGGCGCTCAGGGCCACGGCGGTGCCCATGGCCCCGAGCCCGACGACGACGAGGGGCCCGGGAGGAAGAAGGTCGTTCATGTGCGAATCGTGTCCGGCTGCCGGCGGGACCCGGGGCGACCCACCGGGAGCGGCTCGAAGAGGTAGAGGAAGGGGACCTGCCGGATCACCGGGTCCCGGGCCACGAGGGCCAGGAAGACCCCTTCACGGACCCGGTGGTCCTCCAGCGAGCGGAAGGGAACGCGGAGCGTCAGCATTCCCCGGAAGGGGTGGGGGGCATGGCGCGCCTCCAGGCGGACCTCCACCTCCGCTCCGAAGACGTGGCGTGCGAGGGCCATTCCCTGCCACTCGCCGGCCTGGAGTTCCCACCGGTCCCGGCGCTCCTCCCGGTGGGTCCGTCGCTCCTCCCACCCGGGACCCCGGGCGGCCACGGACTCCCGGTCAGGTCCCATGGTCCCCCGCCGGGGATGCGGAGCTCGCGGCCGGGGTGACGGCCTCGTCGGCGCCGTCGGCGTCGGCGTCGCCGGAGCCGTACCCGATCTCGATGGAGAGCCCGTCGTGGGCCACCACGGCCCCGGGAAAGACCCGGCGGGCCTCCTGCTCCATCGGGGAGGCGTTCGCCGAGTACCGCGCGGACACGTGGGTCAGGGCCAGCCGCCGGACCCCGGCCTCCCGGGCGAGGCGGGCGGCTTCGAGGGCGGTGGAGTGGTGGGTCTCCCGGGCCCGGTCCGCCTCGTCGTGGCAGAAGGTGGCGTCGTGAACGAGGAGCTCGGCACCCCGGGCCGCCTCCAGGGTGGCGGGCACGGGACGGGTGTCGCCGGTCACCACCACGACCCGCCCCTCCCTGGGCGGCCCGACGAGCTCGTCGGGAGTCACGATCCGCCCCTCCACCTCCACCGACTCCCCCCGGTGGAGCCGGCCGAAGAGAGGGCCTTCCGGGATGCCGAGCGCCCGGGCCCGCTCCACGTCGAACCGGCCCGGCCGGGGATGCTCCGCGAACCGGTAGCCGACCGCCGGCGTGCCATGGCGCACGGCGAATGCCTCCACCGCGTATTCGCCCTGCTCCACCGCATCCCCCGGAGAAAGCTCCGTCACGGAGACCGGGAAGGCGGTGAGGCGTCCGCCCAGGTGCACGATCTCCTCCAGGGTCGCGCGGGACCCGGGCGGCCCCCAGATCGGGAGGGGCTCCTCGCGGGACTGGAGCGCCAGAGTGCGCAGGAGGCCGCTCAGCCCCAGCACGTGGTCGCCGTGGAGGTGGGTGACGAAGATGCCGCGAAGGGCGAAGCCGGTTCCGAAGCGCATCATCTGGCGCTGGGTTCCCTCGCCGCAGTCCACGAGCCAGAGGTCGCCCTCCCGCTGAACGGTGAGGGCGCTCACGTTCCGGGCCACCGTCGGACGGGCGGCCGCGGTGCCGAGGAAGGTGACGCGGATCATGCCCGAAGCTAGGAAGGGTGCCGGAGATGGGGAAGGCCGCGGGCCCCGGTGGACAGGGGAAGCGGGGGGCCGTAGGCTGTCGTGCGGCGCGCGGCGCCCGGTCCCTCCACTTCCCCTCGACGAGGCTCTCAAGTGACCTCCACGGACCCCTCGATGCTCCCGGCCCTGGCCCTCGGGGTCGCAGGCCTTCTCGACACCGTTTCCGGGGCGGGCGGCCTCCTCCCCCCGGGGACCCTCGTCCGGTGGGTCCAGCACCTGGGGACCGCACTCCTCGTCGGGGTGGTGGCCTTCCGCTTCCTCGTGGTGCGTCCGCTGGCGCGGGATGCGGTGGGAGAGGCGGTGGGTGCCGAGGCCGCCTCGAGCCTCCGGCTCCTTGCCTGGGTGGGAGCGGGGCTCCTCATCGTGGCGGCCCCGCTCCGGGTCCTGGAACCGATGGGAATCCTCCTGCGGGGGGGGACCGGGGCCGGGGCGGGAGGGGGCGGGGGCGGCGAGGCCGGGTCCCTCCTCTTCCAGACGGCGTGGGGGGCCGGGTGGTGGCTTCACCTGGCGGTGGCGGCGCTGGCCCTCGTGGGGGTGATCCTCTTCCGGGGGGACGAGGACCGCCCCCGGGGGTGGGAGATCCTGGCCGGGGCGGCGGTGCTCCTCCCCCTGGCCCCGGCGCTCATCGGGAGCGCGGCCCAGGTGGAGCTGAGCGGGGTGGCGGTGCCGGCGCTCTACCTCCACGTGGCCGCCATGGGAGTCTGGCTCGGAGGGCTGATCACCCTGCTGGTGGCAGGGCTTCCGGCGGTGCGCAGGGTGGGGGCGCGGGCTCCTGGTGCGCCTTCCGACGAGGGGGCGGGAGGGGAGGGAGGCAGCGGGCTTCCGGCGCTCGCACGCCTCGTGAACGGCTTTTCCCGGGTAGCCCTTCCGGCGGCGGTGGTGCTCGCGGTTTCGGGGTTCGCCTCGTCGGGGGTCCGGCTCGGGGGGCCGGGGGCCCTCTTCGGCACGGAGTACGGGCAGGTTCTCCTCGTGAAGCTCGCCCTGGTGGGTGCGGCCTTCCTCCTCGGGTTCTACAACTGGCGGAAGGTGCGGCCCGGGCTCGCCGAGCGGCCTGACGCCGGGGCGCTCCGGATCCCCGCCGCGCTCGAGGCCGCCTTCGGGGTGGTGGTGCTCCTCCTCACCGCGGTCCTCGTGGCGAAACCGCTTCCCTGACGCCCTGCGACCCTGCGCGGGGACCCCGCCCCCCCGAGGGGCACGGGGGCACGGGGGCCCCGGGGGGCACGGTCGTGGGGGGAGGGGCGGAGGGTCAGCCCCCCGGGGGGATCGAGACCACCTGGATCGCGTCGCGGAAGGCGGAGGCGGGAACGCGGTCGAGGACCGCCGCCCGGATCCAGCTCCGCGCCCGGAGGTTCACCCGGAGCCCGAGCCCCGCCTCGTTCAGGAGCCCGTCCACGGGTCGCTCGACGAGGAGGGAGGGCGCGCCGCCGAAGTCCACCACGACGAAGCCGTCGTCGCCGGGGATCCCCTGTCCGGGCGGGGCCGAGGTGACCAGGACCTCGGCCCGGTGGAACTCCACCCGGATCCGGTCGTAGCGCCCTTCCGGGAGCAGGTCCCGGGCCACCTCCTGGGCCGTGGTTCCCGCCGCATCCACCTGAACGAGCTCCGGACCGGAGGTGACCTCGAGCCAGTCGCCCCCGTCGTTCCGGAGGTAGACCTGGAGCTCCACCGTGACCTCGCCCTGGTAGGCACCCCCGTTTCCGTTCTCCGCCACGTCCAGGGATCCCACGGACGGGGGGGCACCGAACCCCGGCACCACCGCGGCCCCCGATGCTCCGTCACCGCTCCCGCCCCCGTCGCCCACGATCTCGACGCGGACCTCGCCCAGACCCCCCGCCGTGAGGTTGCCGCACCCGGCGGCGAGCCCGGCCACGAACCCCACCAGAAGGAGTACGGCGAGAACGAGGGCGGCCCTCCGGACGCCGTGGAACTCCTGGCCTTGCTCTTCGCTCATGCTGCCTCCTCTCCCTTCAGCCGGGCCCGGATCGCCCGGGCCTCCGTCGTCATGGCCCGCGCGAGCTCGTGGTTCCCCCGGGACGCTTCGGCGGGACCGTAGCGCTCGAGGATCCGGGCCCGCTCCACGTCGGGAAGCCCGCCGTCGCGGATGAACTCCAGGGCCCGCTCGTAGAACACGAACCCCTCGGCGTTCTCCGAGGCCAGCGCCACGTCGCCCAGGACCCGGTAGACCTCGGGAAGTCTGGACACGACGCCGGACCGGATCGCCTCGTCCTCGGCCCGGCGGGCCTCCTCCCCTGCCGCCAGGTTCCGGCCCCGGGCAAGGAGGGTGTCGGCCACGTTCACCCCGATGGTGATGCGGGCGTCGGCGGACCCGGCCGCAGCGAGGGCCCGCCGGAGCGCGGCCTCGGCGGCCTCGGGTTCACCCATGGCGAGGAGCACCTGGCCCCGGGCGTTCTCGACGATGGGAACCGCCGAGAGGTCCCCGAGCGCCTTCGCCTCCTCGTCGGCGGCAAGGAGGAGCTTCCACGCGGCCCGGAGGTTGCCCTTCTCCCGGGCCAGGATCGAACGGTTGAGGGCCAGGTGCCATCGCTCCGGGCGTGCGCCCGCGAGCCCTTCCAGGAGCCGCTCCGCCTGGTCGTACCGTGTCTCGGCCTGGTCCCAGCGCCCACGGTCCACCTCCAGGTTGCCGAGTCCCACGGCGGCGGTGAGGGCACGCTCGTGGTCGACCCCGTCGAGGCCGAGCCGGAAGACGATGTCGTAGTGGATCTCGGCGTCTTCCAGGCGCCCGCGGGCGCGGGCGATCCGGGCGGCGGCCAGGTGGATCGGGAGCGCACCCCGGCGGTCACGGGTCACCCCGGCAAGGCGGAGGGCGGCCTCCACGAGGAGCTCCGCGTCGGCCAGTCGACCGAGGCGTGCCCGACGCTCCGCCTCGGCCCTGAGGAGACCGGCGGCGTCGTCATGGGCGCCGGTGGCCAGCCGCTCGAGGACCCGAAGCCCCCCCAGGAAGCTCCGCTCCGCCTCGCTCCGCACCTCTTCGAGGAGTGCGGGCAGGGAGCCGGCAATGCGCTCCGGGTCCACGACCCGGTCCCCCACGCTCTCCACCTCCCCCGCCCCGGACCAGCGCCGGTCCGGATCGGGTTCGGCCATCCGCGTGAGGAGCTCGAGGAGTGGACGAAGCCCTTCGACAGGGGGGAGCGCGGCCCGGACCTGGTCCAGCGTCAGGGAGTGCCTTCGGGTCCGGAGCGAGGGGTCGCCGTTCATGTCCGGATTTCGCTGCACGAGACGTGCCTGTGGGCGGTACCCGGCGGGTTACGCATCGCCGCCCCCCTCGATATCCTCGCGGAGCCCGTACTGGTCCACCTTCCGCGTCAGCGTGTTGCGGTGAATGCCGAGGAGCTCGGCAGCCTGCCCCATGGCTCCTCGGGTGTAGCGGAGGACCTTCCGGATGTGGTCCTGTTCCACCTCGGCCAGCGAACGGGTGGGCGGATACCCGGCGTCGGCGGTGCTGGGGGTCGACAGGCGAGGCGCACCGGCCTCGAGCCCCAGGTCCGGGGCATCGATCCACCCGGTGCGGCTCCGGAGCACGGCCCGGTCCATGACGTTCCGGAGTTCCCGGACGTTCCCGGGCCAGCTGTGGGTCTCGAGAAGCCGGACCGCCTCCTCGGTGACCCCCTCCATGTCACGGCGGTAGCGTTCGGCGAAGTGCCTCGCAAAATGAAGGGCCAGGGGGACCAGGTCGGCCAGGCGGTCGCGAAGGGGCGGGACCTGGATCCGCACCGCCGACAGGCGGCCGAGCAGGTCCCTCCGGAAGCGACCCTCCTCGACCGCGGGCTCGAGTGCCCGATCCGTGGCGGCAACCACGCGTACGTCCACCGCAATGGGCCGGTTCCCGCCGATCCGCTCGATCCGCCCCTCGTCGAGGACCCGCACGAGCCTGGCCTGGAGAATCGGCGGAAGCTCGCCTACCTCGTCGACGAGGAGGGTACCCCCCTCGGCCCGCTCGATCCGACCGATCTTCCGTGCCGGGGAGCCCTCGAACGCCCCCCGCTCGTGTCCGAAGAGCTCGGCCTCGAGGAGGCGCTCGGGGATCGCGGCGCAGTTCACGGTGACGAAGGGGCCCGTCCGTCTCCGGCTCATGGAGTGGAGGGCCTGGGCCAGGAGCTCCTTCCCGGTTCCGGACTCACCCTGGATGAGCACGTTCACCGAGCTCGTGCAGACCTCGGCAAGCCGCTCGAGGACCGCCGCCATCTCGGGGCTCGCCGCGATGATCCCTCCCCTCCCCTCCGATGCCGGAGCGGGTTCGAGGGGGAGCCCCGAAGGCCGCATCCGCCCCCCGGAGAGCGCCTTCGTCAGCGCCCCCGCATCGATGGGCTCGGGAAGAATGGGCCCCGCCGCCGATTCCCGGGCCAGGATGGCACCGTCCAGGGAGAGGCGTGGCGTGGAAACGACGATGGGGATCGCTCCACCCACGGCCCGGCGGACCCGGGCCAGGAGCTCGCGCCCGGCGCCGTGGACGCCCAGCGAGACCAGGATGAAGGCAGGCGCGCCTCCGGACTCGAGGGCTTCGAGGAGCGCGTCGGGCGTCCGAAGGGTCCGGACGACGCACCCGGAGGAGCGGGCGGCCTCGTCCAGGCCCCCTTCGGCTTCGGGGGAAATGAGAGCCAGCGCTTCGGCAGTGGACACGGAAGCGGACGCTCCTTTGGAGGCGGGGACACGAAGTCGGAGAGACGCGCACCACACTGGTGCACCGCCAAACTACGCTCGCATCATTTTGAGCGCCAGTGTCCTGTTCCCAGGCCCATCACGCACCATGTCAGTGCACGCCCGCAAACCGCATGCACCAAGGCAGGGCGCCCGCCGCCGGAAGCCCCCCTGTCTCACCCCCCGCCCGCGTCGCCCCCGTTCACCTGGGGGACCGCCGGAACCGGGACCCGACCCGCCGCCGGACCCTGCCGGAGCTTCTCCTGCTGGTCCAGGAACCCGACCCCTTCCGTGATCCAGGCCGGCGCCTCCTCGCCTTTCAGGTAGTGGTTGAACCATTCGAGGGTACGCCGATGGTAGTCCACCTGGTTCGGGCGCCGGGCCAGCGAGTGGTTCTCCCCCTCGTAGACGAGGAGGACGAAGTCCTTGCCGGCGCGGCGGGCGGCGTTGTAGAACTCGACCCCCTGGTTGAACTCCACGGCCCCGTCCTCGGTCCCGAAGGCCATGAGGAGCGGGGTGTTCATGTTCTGGATGTGGTGGACCGGGGAGTTCGCCACGTACGCCTCGTAGTCCTCCCACCACGGCACCTCCATCCGCCCCTGGGAGATCTCGAAGATCCGGGCGTCGGTGCTTCCGGAGTTCCAGTAGAACGACAGGTACATGGAGATGAGGTTCGTGAGCGGCGCGCCCGCCACCGCAGCCGCGAACCGGTCGGTCTGGGTCACCGCGAAGGTGGTCTGGTAGCCGCCCCACGAGTGCCCCATGATCCCGATCCTCGCCGGGTCGACGTGACCGGTGGCAAGGGCGGCGTCGAGGGCCGGATCGAAGGTGGCCATGGCCGAGCGCCCCGGGTCCCGGGGACGGTAGACGATGTCGGGCTGGAGGACGAAGTACCCGTTCTGCACGAGGGCCGTGATGTTGTAGGCGCTCCGGTCCGAGGGATTCACCCAGTTGTGGAGCCCCTGGGAAAGCCGCTCGTAGTGGTAGACCACCATCGGGTACTGGCGCCCGGGCTCGAAGTCCGCCGGATAGTGGAGGATCGCCTGGAGCGGGACCCCCCATCCGTTGTCGAAGTCCAGGAGCTCGGCCCGACCCCAGTGGTACTCGTCCCGGACAAACGCATTCACCTGGAGCAGGTCCCGCCGACCCCCCATCCGGGCATCGCCCAGGTGCAGGGTGGGGGGATCGTCGTATCGCTGGCTGACCCAGAGCGCCCGGCGTCCGTCGTCCGAGCGGGACAGCCGTCCGAGCCCGCGCTCCTCGAAGGCCATCACCTCGACGCTCCGCCCGGGGCGGAGCTCGCCCCATCCGCTCTCCTTGGTCCGGTCGCCGAAGAGGCTCACCACCCAGGGCCCGCCGCGGGGCCACGCGTCCTGGTCCGGGTCAAGCCGCACGAGGCGGTGGCGAATCCCGTCCTCGGCGCCCCGGGTGAGGCGCTCGGCCCCTCGCCCATCCACCCGGATCCGCCAGATGTCCAGGCGATCGTAGACCAGGAGATGCTCGTCACCCTCCGTCCACCCCCCCACGCCGTAAGGGGGCTTCTGCTGCACCACGACGTCCACTTCCTGGTTCGTGAAGACCGCGTCCACCCCCTCGGTCAGCACGCGCGTTTCGCCGCGATCGAGATCATGGAGGTGGAAGTGGTCGTCGGCCCAGAAGAGGAGGTAGCGGCCCGAGGGGCTCGCGCCCTGGTAGAACTCCACGCGCTCGCGCACCGGGGTCCGCGCCCCCGTCGCCACGTCCACCACCGATACGTCGCGGAAGATGGGGCCGAACATCCGCTCCTCGCCCCACCGGTCTTCGTCCAGGACCACGCCTCGCCGCTCGCCGGGGAGGATGGTCACCGACTCGCCGCGGGCGTCGCCCCCCAGGTAGACCGGGGGCGCGTCGCCCAGGACCCAGGCCGAAAGCGCACTCCGCCTCCGGTCCTGGTTCGCCCGAAGCCGCTGCTGGGGGACCGGATCGATGTCACGGGCGTGCCAGATCTCGAGGCCGGGCACCGAGTCCGCTCCCCCGCCGCCGCTGCCGCCGGCGGCGGGACGGCGCGCCTCGCCTTCCTCCTCTTCGTCCGCCGCCTCCTCGTCCGCGCCGTCGCGGGGCTGGATCCCGACGAAGACCCGGCTCCCGTCCTCGGCCCACCGGAGGCCCCGGAAGTCGGAAACCCGCCACCGCCCCTCTCCGCCCACGGGCACGAAGTCACCGGACAGGACCGTGGGCCGGGCCCCGTCGCGGTCGGCGCCGCGCCAGGCGAGGACCGCGAACGTCGTGTCGCCCCGGGCCGAGTCCGGGTCCACCCGAAAGAGGGCCAGGTCCCGGCTCCCGTCGCGCCAGTTGAGACCCTGGAAGCGGGCCTGTTCCGACACCAGCGTGCGGATCCGCCCCGTGGAGGGCTCGAAGAGCCGCACCCCGTTTCCGGCCTGCCCGTCGGCATCCACGACCATGGCCAGGAGCGCACCCTCTTCCGCCCACTGGGCCTCTGCCACGTTCCCGAAGTTCGTGACCGCGCCGCCGTCGAGCTCCATCACGAGCACGTCGACCCCCCGGTACCCACGGTTTCCGTTTGCGGGGGCGTAGCGGCGAAGGAGGATCCACCGGCCATCGGGAGAAAAGGAGAAGGTCTGGATCTCGTCGATCGTCCGATCCGCCTCTTCCCCGCCCCGGAGGTCCACCAGGAGGAGGTCGTTCCGGATCGGGGTCCGGTTCCGCTCGAGGCGGCGGCGCTCCTCGAGGCCGGGCTGGAGGACCACCGCGGCCCACCGCCCTCCCTCGGCCACTTCGGCCCGGACCCCGTTCGGGAAGGTCCGCGCCCCCGGGGCTCCCTCGTCCGACGGAAGGATCCGCACCTCGCCGTCCTGGTCGAAGCGGGAGACCGTCGCCGTCACCCACTGCCCATCGGGGGAGAAGGAGACGGCGCCCAGGGACTCGAAGCGGGCGTAGTCGTCGGGGCCCACGTGGCGGCGTACCGCCGGAACCGAGTCCGGCGCCCCGGCGGCCTCGACCGGGACCGCGGCGACCCGGTCCTGGGCGACGACCGATTCGGCGCCGACCGCCTGGGGCGTCGCCACCAGGGCGATCCCCGGGAGCCCGAGTGCGGCGAGCCCTCCCAGGACGAGGCCGAGGGCACGATGCCAGGCGGCCCGGGAAGACTCCCCCCGGGCCCGGTGGGATGCAGAAGGATCGGAGCGGTCGGGAGAGCGGGTGTCAGGCGTCATGGCGGCATCCACGGGGAACCGGGGGGGTAACGGAATTGTTACGAAAACGGGGGTGCGTCCGAGGCGCGCCCACCCTACCCTCAGGGGTTGCGGACGCCGGGTTCCCCCTGGAGCCCGGCGAACGTCCTGGCCACGCGCCCGTTCAAACTGAGCACGAGACTACGTGATGGACGACACTCCCGGCAAGGATGTTTCGGTTGCCCTCGAGGATGCGCCCGGGCTGGCGGCATCTCCCGAGCGGTTCCTGAACCGGGAACTCTCGTGGCTCGCCTTCAATGACCGGGTCCTCGACGAAGCCCACAATCCCTCCCATCCCCTGCTGGAACAGCTCCGGTTCCTGTCGATCTCGGCGTCGAACCTGGACGAGTTCTACATGGTGCGCGTGGCCGGCCTCCGCGCCCAGCTCCGGGCCGAGGTCACCCGGCGGACGCAGGACGGGCTGACCCCCGGCGAACAGGTCGAGGCGATCCGGGAGCGCGCCGGCCGCCTCATGCACCGCCAGCAGGACCGGTGGCGCTCCCTCCGCAAGGAGCTCGCCGCCGCCGGGATCGGCGTCGTGGCCCCGGAGGAGCTTTCCGACGCCGATCGCCGATGGGCGGACCGGTACTTCGGCGAACAGCTCTTTCCCCTCCTGACCCCCCTCGCCTGCGACCCGGCCCACCCCTTCCCCTTCCTCCCGAACCTGGGGTACGCCACGGCCCTGAGGCTCCGGCGCAGGGAGGACGGAAGGCCCATGACGGCGCTGCTCCCGATCCCCTCGCAGGTCCCGCGTTTCGTCCGCCTTCCCGGCCGGGGCGTCCGGTTCGTCCGCGTGGAGGAACTCCTCGGGATGCACTTCGAGCGCCTCTTTCCCGGTTTCGACCTGGAGGAACAGGCGTATTTCCGGGTCATCCGCGACTCCGACGTGGAGATCGAGGAGGAGGCGGAGGACCTGATGCGGGAGTTCGAGGTGGCCCTCCAGCGCCGCCGGAGGGGGCAGGTCATCCACCTGAGGGTCTCGGCCGGGATCTCCGACGCCCTCCGGGACTTTCTCCTGAACGAACTCGGGGTCACCGCCGAAGACGCCTTCGAGGCCGGGGACCTCCTGGGGCTCGGCGACCTGGCCGAGCTCATCGTGGACGACCGTCCGGACCTGGCGTTCGAGGAGTACCACCCCCGCTTTCCCGAGCGCGTCCGGGACTTCGGCGGGAACACCCTCGCGGCGATCCGGCGGAAGGACATCCTGGTCCACCACCCCTACGAAAGCTTCGACGTGGTGGTGCAGTTTCTCCGGGACGCCGCCGCCGACCCGGGGGTCGTGGCGATCAAGCAGACCCTCTACCGGACGAGCGAGGACTCCCCGGTGGTCCGCGCCCTCATCGAGGCGGCGGAGGCGGGGAAGAACGTGACCGCCCTCGTGGAGCTCAAGGCCCGCTTCGACGAGGAGGCGAACATGCGCTTCGCCCGGAACATGGAGCGGGCCGGGGTCCACGTGGTCTTCGGCTTCATCGAGCTCAAGACCCACGCCAAGGTCTCCCTCGTGGTGCGCCGCGAGGGGAACCGCACCCGCACCTACGCCCACCTGGGGACGGGGAACTACCACCCCGTCACCGCCCGCATCTACACCGACCTCTCCTTCTTCACCACCGACCCCGCGCTCTGCCTCGAGGCTGCCCGCCTCTTCAACTTCCTGACCGGCTACGCCCGTCCCACCGCCATGGAGAAGCTTGCCGTGGCCCCCTTCGACCTCCGGGAACGCCTGATGGAGCTCATCGAGGCCGAGATCGAGCACGCGGCGGCCGGCCGCCCCGCCACGATCTGGGCCAAGATGAACTCCCTCGTGGACGGCGGGATCATCGACGCCCTCTACCGGGCCTCCGGGGCCGGGGTCAAGATCCGCCTCGTCGTTCGGGGCATCTGCTGCCTCCGCCCCGGCGTCCCGGGGCTTTCGGAGAACATCCGGGTGAAGAGCATCGTGGGGCGCTTTCTCGAGCACTCGCGCATCGTCTGCTT
Organism: Gemmatimonadales bacterium; assembly: GCA_050485865.1. Classification (GTDB taxonomy): domain Bacteria; phylum Gemmatimonadota; class Gemmatimonadetes; order Longimicrobiales; family Gaopeijiaceae; genus SKNW01. The sequence goes on from JBJHCE010000010.1 coordinate 24,852, forward strand.
CGGAAACGGGCACAAGCTCCCCTCGCGCCATGCGAAGGTCTTTCTCTCGTCGGCGGACTGGATGCCCCGGAACCTCGACCGAAGGGTCGAGGCCATGGTCCCCCTCGAGAACCGCACCGTGCACCGGCAGGTGCTGGACCAGATCATGATGGCGAACCTGAAGGACAACGTGCAGAGCTGGGAGATGCTCCCCGACGGAGAATGGAAGCGGAAGATCCCGAAACGGCGCGCCTTCTCGGCCCACCGATACTTCATGGAGAACCCGTCGCTCTCGGGGCGCGGCTCGGCCCTCAAGGGCGTGCGCGAGATCCCGCGCCTCACCCTGGAGGGAGAGGAGGAGTAGCGCGCAGGTCTGGTCGGAGGGGCCTTTCCGGGGGATGCACCGGCTCCGGTCTCCGGGCGGCATCCGCCCGGGCGCAGCGTGGCGGCCTCCCTGCCCCGCGGCCCGGCCGCGTGTCCGGACCCCTTCCCCTTGTTCGCCGGGGCGCGGGGCGTCACGTTCCTTCCGCGTTCGCCGGAACCCCTGATTCCCGCCGACCCCCACTGGCCAGAACCCCGCCGTGATCAAGACCCTGGGCGCCCAGCTCGCCGTCCTCCTCCAGGAGCGGGAGACCCGGAAGAACCTGGGCCCCTTCCTCCGCTTTCTCGCCTTCCTCGTCGTAGTGATGGTGGCGTACGCCGCCCTCTTCCAGCTCCTGATGCGGAGCGTGGAGGGGCAGGAGCACTCGTGGATCTCGGGGTTCTACTGGGTGCTGGTGACGATGTCGACGCTGGGCTTCGGCGACATCGTCTTCCACACCGATCTCGGGCGGAGCTTCAGCGCCCTCGTCCTCTTCTCGGGGGTGGTGCTCCTCCTCGTGATCCTCCCCTTCCTGTTCCTCAACTACGTGGCGGCCCCGTGGCTCCAGGCTTCCCTCCGCCTCCAGGCCCCGCGCGAGGTCCCGGACGACATGGAGGGCCACGTGGTGATCGCGGGGGATGACTCCCTGGTTCCCGGCCTCGTCCGCCGCCTGGACGGCTTCGGGATCCGGCACGTCCTCATCGAGCCCGACCCGGAGCGGGCCGCGCGCCGTGCTTCCGACGGAGCGAGTGTTCTCACCGGAGACGTGGACGCGACGGACACCTACGAGCGGGCGCACGTGGAACGCGCCTGCCTCGTGCTTGCGAACATGGACGACATCACGAACACGAACGTGGTGCTCACCGTCCGCGACGTCGCGGACGGGGTCCCCGTGGCGGCCATCGCATCCTCGGAGGACTCGGTGGACATCCTCGAACTGGCCGGCGCCACCCATGTCCTCCCACTCCGCCGGCAGCTCGGGGAGCAGCTCGCCGGACGGGTGAACGCGGGGCATGCCGAGGTCCACGAGATCGGTCGGATCCGCGACCTGATCGTGGCGGAGTTCGCGGTCCAGAACACCCCCCTCGCGGGGAAGACGGTCCGGGAGACACGCCTGCGCGAGCTCCTGGGCCTCAGCATGGTGGGGGTGTGGGAGCACGCCGAACTCAGGGCCGTCCACCCCGACTACCGCCTCACGGAGCAGTGCGTGCCGGTGGTGGTCGGGACCGCCGATCAGATGCAGGAACTGAACGAACTCCTCTACATCTACGACACGAACTGGAGCCCCGTCCTCGTGATCGGGGGTGGCAAGGTGGGACGCTCCGCCACCCGGGCGCTCCAGAGGCGAGGCGTGAAGGTACACCTGATCGAACGGAAGGAGGAGCTCGCCGATCGGTGGAAGGACCTCCCGGACCGGATGATCGTGGGTGATGCGGCGAACCGGTCCCTCCTCGAGGAGGCGGGACTCCACGAGGCGCCCGCAGTCCTCCTGACGACGAACGACGACGCCACGAACGTCTATCTCACCGTGTACTGCCGGAAGCTGAACCCGGAGCTCCGGATCGTGAGCCGGGTGACGCACCAGCGGAACATTGCGTCGATCCGCCGCGCCGGAGCAGACCTCGTCCTCTCCTACGACTCCCTGGGCGTCGAAACGGTCACCGCGTTGGCACGAGGACGCCCGCTGGTTCTCCTTGGCGAGGGAGTGGAGCTCCTCGAGGTCAGGACGCCCGAGTCCCTGGTCGGACGCACGCTCGGAGAGAGTGGAATCGGCGCCAGGACCGGCCTGAACGTCGTGGCTCTGGAAGTCGGGGGCGAGGTCGTCCAGACGCCAGGGGCCGGGAGCGCACTTCCGGGGCGGTCTCGCTTGATCATGGTGGGGTCGCGGAAAGCCGGCGAGGCCTTCCGCGCCACCTTCGGGGACGCCAACGAGCCGTAACGCCGTCCCCCCGGGAATTCACCGCCGCCAGAGCCCTGGGCTCAGGAGGAGCAACACGGTGAAGATCTCGAGCCGCCCGATGATCATGAGGGCCACGAGGACCAGGTGCGAGGCCGGATCCATCCACCCGAAGTTCTCCACCGCCCCCACGGCGCCGAGCCCGGGCCCGATGTTGGCAAGGGTCGCGACGCTCGCGCCCACCGCCGTCTCCAGGTCGTGCCCCAGGAAGGCCAGGGCCAGGACGCCGGCGGCGAAGAGGGCGAGGAACAGGAGAACGAACCCCAGCACGTTCAGGAGCACCGGCTCATCCAGGGGTTTTCTCCCGAGCCGGGTCACCAGGACGGCCCGGGGGTGGATGCTCCGCCGTAGCTCCATGACCCCCTGAGCGAAGAGGACGTAGATGCGCATGGCCTTGATTCCGCCACCCGTGGACCCGGCCATCCCGCCCATGAACATGACGCCCACCAGGATGAGCTGGGCAGCCAGGGGCCAGCGACCATAGTCTTCCGTCACGTACCCCGTGGTGGTGGCCAGCGAGACCACCTGGAAGAGGGACGCCCGCAGGTCGGCCTCCAGGGCCGCCCACGACCGGAGGGTTGCACCCGCTCCCGGGCCGGTACCGGAGATCGCCACCTGGACCAGGACGAGAAGGGTGGCGCCGGCGAGGACCCCCGTGAAGAAGCGCCACTCCGCGCTCCCACCATAGGCTCCGGCGCGCCCGGTCAGGGCCCGGAAGTGGAGGACGAAGTTCACTCCGGCGATGTACATGAAGACAATGATCACGTACTGGAGGTAGCGGGAATCGAAGTGGGCAACCGAGGCGTTTCGCGGTGAGAATCCTCCGGTCGGGAGGGTGGTGAGCGCATGGTTCACGGCGTCGAAAGGACCCATTCCACCCAGGAGGAGGAGAATCGCCAGGAGCGCGGTGAGTCCGCCGTAGACGTACCAGAGGAGCTTTGCCGTCTGGGCGATCCGCGGGGTGAGGCGCTCCGGCGTGGGCCCCGGAACCTCGGCCCGGAAGAGATGCATCCCCCCCACGCCGAGGAAGGGCAGGATGGCCACCCCCAGCAGGATGATCCCCATCCCACCGAGCCACTGGGTAAGGGAGCGCCAGAACAGGATCCCGTGGGGGAGGGACTCGATGTCGGAGAAGACGGTGGCCCCGGTCGTGGTGAACCCCGAAAGCGACTCGAAGAGGGCGGCCACCGGGTCGTCGATGACCCCGGTCAGAAGGTAGGGGACGGCTCCGGCGATCCCGACCGCGATCCAGGTCAGGGAGACGACCGCGTACCCTTCCCGAAGGGAGAGGCCCTGCTCGAGGCCTGTGCTCCGGACGCCGATTCCCGCGACCCCGAGAACAGCAAGGGTCGTGACGAGAAAGGCCCTCGTGTCCCCGTCACCGTAACCCCATGACACCAGGGTTGTCAGAGCCAGGGCCACGGAAAAGGCGAGGAGGGCCACGCTCACCGTGTAGACGAGGTGCCGGATCCTCACGCCCGGGTGCTCACTTCAGGAGCCGACCGAGGGCCTCCACGGCCTCGGGCAGGACGAAGAATACCGCCCGGTCACCAGCGGCAACCACCGTGTCCCCCCTGGGCACCAGGACGTCGTCCCCTCTCACCAAGGCCCCCAGGATGGCACCTGCCGGGAGCGCCTGGTCTCGGAGCGGCTTCCCGACAATCCGGGCGCCGTCGCCCACCAGGAGCTCCACCGCCTCGGCCCGGCTCCCCTTCATCGTCGCGACCGACGCCACGGGGCCCTGTCGCACGTAGCGGAGAATCGCGTTCGCCGCCGAGAAGCGCGGGGAGACCGCGGCTCCGAGCCCGAGGGTTTCCAGGAGGGTCATGTATTCGGTTCGGTGTACCAGTGGGATCACGCGGTGGGCACCCAGGTTCCGCGCCAGGAGGGCAACGAGCATGTTGATCTCGTCCCGGTCCGTGAGGGCCACGAAGCCGTCGACCCCCTCCACTCCTTCGAGCTCGAGAAGGCCCACGTCGGTGGCATCCCCGCTCAGGACGAGGGCCTGGGGGAGTCGCTCCGCGAGCTCCCGGGCCCGGTCCCGGTCGCGCTCGAGGATCGTGCAGGTCACGCCCTGCCGCCCAAGGTGGGATGCGAGGTGCTCGGCCTCGTCACTCCCGCCGGCGATCATGACCCGCCGGAGCCGCGACGGACGATGCCCGGCAAGCACCGGGAGGCTCCTCAGCGACTCCGCAGGCGCCACGACGAAGATCTTGTCTCCGGGACGGAGGACCGTGGCTCCGGTGGGCATCTCCGTGCGGCCCTCCCGAACGACGGCAGCCAGGACGAAGGCCGGGGGCGAGATCTCGCGGTCGAGTTCCGACAGGGGACGCCCGACCGCCGGGGCACCCTCCTCGATCCTCATCCCGACGAGTTGCACGCGCCCTCCGGCAAAGCGGGCCAGGTCGGTGGCCGAGGGCGTGACCAGGAGCTGGAAGATTTCCCATGCGCACTCCTGCTCGGGACTGATCAGGAGATCCACGCCCAGGTCTGCCGGCGTGACCTCCGAGCCCTCCCGGAACTGCTCGGGCCGTCGGACCCGGGCCACGCGCGTGCGCACGCCGAGGCGCGAGGCGGCAAAGCAGGCCAGGAGGTTCACCTCGTCGACCCCGGAGACCGCGATCATGAGATCGGCACCCTGGACCCCCGCCTCCTCGAGGACGGCGAGGTCGGCCCCGTTCCCCCGTACCGCCAGCACGTCCAGGTTGTCGGCGGCCCGCTGGACCCGGTCGGGATCCGGGTCGATGATGACGACCTCCTGGGCTTCCTCGCTGAGGCGGGAGGCGAGGTAGTAGCCAACCGCCCCGGCGCCCACGATGACCACGCGCATCCCGTATCTCCCCGCCCCCCCGCGTCGGGAGGGGCGCTTCGCTGGATCTCCGACCCGGCCTCGGGGCCCCCTCCCGAGCGGCGCCCGGGCAACCGGCCAGGGAAAGCTATCCGCTCACCCGCGCGCCGCCTACCCCTCCTACCCCTTCCCTTCCGGGAGGAGGAGCGGGAGCACCACCCCCGACGCCCCCCGGACACACGCCTCCGCCATCGACGAGAGAGGGGTGGGTTCGGGGTTCACTTCGATGAGCCCGCCTCCGGCCCGAAGCGTGGCCAGCGGGACCGACGCCGCGGGGTGGACGAGGGCCGAGGTGCCTGCCACGATGCAGAGTTCCGCCCGGGCCGCCGCCCTGAACGAGGCCTCGAGGGCCGCTTCCGGGAGCATCTCGCCGAACCAGACCACGCCGGGGCGAAGAAGCCCCCCGCACCCGGGCTCGGGACACCGGGGGAGGGCCTCCTCGCTCGAGGCGTCCACCGCCCGGAGGTCATCTTCGGACCAGGTGCACGACGGCCGGGCGCAGGCGAGGCGCGCGATCGAGCCATGGAGCTCGTGGATGCGGGGGTGGGGGATCGGTCCGCCCTCCTCGGCGAGCGCCCGGGCATGGAGCCCGTCCACGTTCTGGGTCACGAGGGTCGCATCCTCCCGCTGGAGAAGAAAGCGGGCCACGGCCCCGTGACCCGGATTCGGCTCCACGGTGCCCAGGGCCTGGCGCCGGAGATCGTACCACTCCCAGACAAGGCGCGGGTCCCGGGCAAAGGCCTCCGGCGTCGCGAGCTCCTCCGGGCGGAAGCGTCCCCAGTGGCCGTCCGTGCCCCGGAAGGTGGGGACCCCGGACTCGGCGCTCACCCCGGCGCCGGTGAGGATCACGACGCCCCGGGCGTGGGCGATGCGGTCGCGCAGGGGCCCCAGGGCCTCGCGGGGGTCGAGGGGTCCCTCGGTCTCGGAGTGGGCCGGGGGCGAGGGGTCGGTCACCCCTCCCACACCTGGCCGGGGCGCATGGCCGGAAAGCGGTCGGCGGAGACCCCGTGGGTGCGGCGGGCGGCGGTGAGGGCCTCTTCCGGGGCGCGGATTCCCTCGTCGGTGAGCTGGAAGGTCCCCCAGTGGTGGCCCAGGGCGACCTCCGCCCCGGTGGCCTGGAAGGCGCGGACCGACTCGTCGGGGTTCATGTGCTGGGCCTGCATGAACCAGCGGGGTTCGTAGGCGCCGATGGGAAGGAGGGCGGCGCGAAGCCCCGGGTGACGGGCGCCCACCTCCCGGAAGACCGAGCCGTCGCCGAAGCCCGAGTCCCCCACCGCGTAGACGGAGCCCGCCGGGGTCTCGATGACGAAGGAGCCCCAGAGGGCGTGGCTCCGGTCGGTCATCCCCCGGGCGGACCAGTGAAGAGACGGCTCCAGGTGTACGCGGACCCCGGGGGCCACATCCAGCGCCTGGCCCCAGTCCAGGGTGTCGACGTGGATCCCCGCGATGCGGGCGCGGAGAATGGCGTCGTTCCCGAGGGGCGCCACGAAGCGGGGGCGGTGGGCGGAGGCGAGGGAGGCGAGAGTCGGGAGGTCCAGGTGGTCGTAGTGGTTGTGGGTGAGGAGGACCGCGTCGATGGGGGGAAGGTCCTGGAAGATGATCCCCGGATCGTTCACCCGCTGGGGCCCGGCAAAGGAGACGGGGCTCACCCGCTCGGACCAGACCGGGTCCACGAGGAGATTCCGGCCCCCCGCCTGCACGAGGAAGGTGGCGTGGCCCACGAACGAGACGCGGAGGTCCTGGCCGTCGACCCGGGTCGGGGGGCGGTCCCGGTGGGGGCTCGGGTCGCGGAGGGGCCAGGGCTCGCGCTCGCCATGGATCTGCCAGCGGAGGAGGTCCGCGAACCCCCGGGGCTCGGGGCCGCCCGGATTCAGGAACCGGACCCCGTCGAAGTGGGGGCGCTCCGGGCCCTGGTAGTAGCGGTTTCGTCTCGCGCCGAAGCGAAGGTACGTGGCTCCGCCAACGGTGCCGAGAAGTCCCAGGGCGAGGGTGCCCCGGAGTAGTTCCCTGCGGGTCATGGCCTGTACGGGGGGAGGGAGGGCCGGGACCCCGGGAGCGCCGCGGGGCGCCCCGGATCGAGGATGTCTGTGCCCACAAGGTAGGGGGTTGGGGGCGCGGGGACATCCCCCCCGGGGCGCGGGCGGGGGTAGGCGGCCAGCGGAGCACGGACAGCCAAGGGCCGCGCGCAGAAGAGCCCACACCAAGAATGCCGGGGGCGGGATGATCTCCGCTTCGCTCCGTTGATCCCACCCCAAGAACAACGCCGACCTCGTACCAGGATGCCGGGGGTGGGATGATCTCCGCTTCGCTCCGTTGATCCCACCCCAAGAACAACGCCGACCTCGTACCAGGATGCCGGGGGTGGGATGATCTCCGCTTCGCTCCGTTGATCCCACCCCAAGAACAACGCCGACCCCGTACCAGGATGCCGGGGGTGGGATGACCTCCGCTTCGCTCCGTTGATCCCACCCCAAGAACAACGCCGACCTCGTACCAGGATGCCGGGGGTGGGATGACCTCCGCTTCGCTCCGTTGATCCCACCCCAAGAACAACGCCGACCTCGTACCAGGATGCCGGGGGTGGGATTCGAACCCACACGGGATTGCTCCCAAGGGATTTTAAGTCCCCTGCGTCTACCGTTTCGCCACCCCGGCGCGGGCGCCGCGCCAGCGCGTCACCCCCGGCGAAGGTGACGGGGCGGGGGCCCACTCCGCAACCCGCGATCGTGCGTCCTGCTCCCCGGCCTGAGCGGCCTCAGGGCCACGGCCTCAGGGCCAGGGAAGCGGCACCACCGGGAAGCGCGACCGGCTCGACGGGTCGTCCTCGCCGGCGAAGTAGCGCTCGAGGTCGCGGAGCACCACGCCCCGGTGGGCCACCCACTCGGTGCTTCCCCCGGACTCGCCCGAGACCCGGCCCTGCAGGCGGGAGAGCGTGTGGTCCACCCCGGCGCGCACCTCGGGCACGACCCGGCTGTCGCCCCCGAGGTCGAGGAGGGTGTTCAGGATCACCCGCTGCACCGCGCGTCGGAGCGCCTGGTCCGTGGCGTCGCCCTCGCGGCCCCCGGCCCACCCGGCCTCGACCACCGCGTCCAGGACCTCTGAGAGTGCCGGATTCGAGGAGTCGCGAGCGTGGAAGAGGGAGACCCGGGCGAGGCGGTCCCGGTGGAGGAGGTTCTCCACGATCTCGGTGGCAAGGCCGCCCGCCGCGGCAATGGCGTCGAAGGCGGTCCCGGCGCGCGATGGCATCCAGATTTCGGAGCCGTCCATTCCCGGGGGCGAGGGCGGGATCAGGTCCTGAACCCGCTCGGGGATGCGGAGGTGGGCGGGCGAGAGATGGGCCAGCACCATCCGGAGCGCCCGGCGCTGTTCGTCGGCCGGAAGGATCCGGGCGGGGACCTGGCCGTCGCCCCGGAGGGCGTAGGTGAAGTCCATTCCCCCCACGTACTTGATGGCCCCCTCGAGGGCGTAGCGGTGGTGGAGGTAGACGTGGGCGAACCGCATGTTCAGCATCGACATGGCCTCGCCCTCGGCGATCGCCCGCTCGTCGAACCGGTCCACGAGGAGGCGGCGCACCGCGCTCGTCCGGTCGAGGGCCTCGAGCATCGTCGCCCCCTCGATCCACTGCGTGGCCGCCGGGATCGACCCCGCCTGCCCGGCGTGCCCCCCGGTGATGAAGCGGAGCCCCTCGGCGAGCCCGTCCTCCATGATCCGGCGGAGCCCCTCGCGCTCCGACGCCTCGTCCGGGAACCAGGTGTAGGCGTACCGGACGGCCAGCGAGTCCCAGGCCCCCCCACCCTCGCGGTACGCGTCGGAGAGGTCGAGGGTGCCGTCAGTCGTCAGGTGGATGAGCGGGGCCGGGTAGTCCATGACGGAGGCCCGCCCCTGTGACCCCGAGATGAAGTTGTGCTGGATCCCCAGCGTGTGGCCGATCTCGTGGGCGGTGTGCTGGCGACGGCGCGCCATCACGAAGTCCTCGGCCGTCACGTTCAGCTGGTCGGCGCTTCCCGCCGCGGGGATGAGCCCCGCGTAGATGTTGTAATCCACGAGGGAGCGCCACGAGTCCATGCGGATCACCGTGCCCAGGATCTCGCCGGTCCGGGGGTCGGCGTACGAGGGGCCCACCGAGGGTCCCGGGCCCTGCCGGTGCACCCAGTAGATCATGCTGTAGCGGGCGTCGAGGGGGTTCGCCCCCTCGGGGAGGTCCCGGATCTGGAAGGCGTTTCGAAAGCCCGCCGCCTCGAAGATCCCGTTCCACCACATCCCCCCTTCGATGAAGTGGGTGCGGTAAGGCTCGGGGATCCCGGGGTCGATGTAGTAGACGATGGGCTCCACCGGCTCGACGAGCTCGCCCCGGAGGTAGGCCGCGGTGTCGGAGGGGACGAGGCGCCAGCGGTTCGAGTAGGCGTCGCGGTAGTTCTGGTCGAAGCCCTGGGCGAAGTCCCAGAACGAGGTGCTGAAGAGCCCGGCCCTGAGATCGTGGGAACGGGGGCGGAAGCCCTCGCCGTCGGGGAGGGCCAGCATGGAATGGTGCTGCTCGAAGGTGGCTGCGGTGCCGTCGGGGGCGGTACGCCGGAGCTCGGCCCCGGGCTGGTCCCCCACGAAGGTGAGCGCCATCCGGACCTCGGTGTTCCGGGGGAAGGCCCCGGACGACCCGGTCACGAGCCAGCTCCGGTCCCGGTCCACCCGGCTCGTCCCCTGTCCCCCGGACCGGAGGCGGTCGGCGACCCCCCAGGCGTCGGCGAAGAAGAAGGCCGAGGCGTCGACGACCAGGGTTCCTCCCTCCTCGGATTCGATGGGGAGGGAGGCCACCACGGAGATCGGAAAGTTCTCCCGGGCGGCGCGAGCCTCGGGCTCGTCGGCGCCCAGGGCCCGGATCGACCAGTTGTCCTGCACCACGTGCACGCGGGTCCCGCGCCGCTCGAAGCGAAGGATCGCCCGGGAGCCCGTCTGCCCCCGGTCGAGCTGGGTCTGGGCGGACCCGAGCCCCGTGGCAAGGGTCACCGTGTGGAGGAAATCCTCGCCCATCCGCTCTGCCGGAATGTGGAGAAGAACCCGGTTCCGCTCGGCGTCGACCTCCACCGGGAAGAAGCCCCCGTCAGACCCGATGAGCTGGGCCGCACCCGGGGTGGGGACGCCGGCCACCGCCAGCACGAGAGGCAGGGCCAGGGCTCCGGCCAGGGCCAGGCCGGAGCGGCGGAACGGAACGGGGCGGGGTGCGGGCACGGCTCGAACTCCTGGGTCGGATGCACCGGGATCCGGAACGGGATCCGGGGGGAAGTCGGGAACGGACCGGCCCAGATTAGGACCCGGGCCCGGGGGTGGCAACCCGGACCCGGACCCCCCCACGTCATCCGTCGCCGTGGAGCTCCCCGAGCGCGCGCCGGTGCCGCTCCGCCGCCTCCTGGACCCCAGCGGCCTCGGCCGCCCGCAGGGCGCCGGCGTGGGCCCGGGCCCGATTGCGCTCCCGCTCGAGGGTCGCCTCGTAGGCCTCGAGCGCCCCGGCAGGGTCGCCCAGGGCGAGGAGGAGGTCGCCCAGGAGCTCGCCTGCGGGCAGGAGCGGCCCCGGCGTCACCGGGTGTTTCTCCACCGTGCCCTCGAGCCGGGCAGCCTCGCGTGCGAGCCCCACCGCCTCGGCCTCGTCGCCTTCGGCAAGGGCGATCCACGACCGGACGGCGAGGCCGTTCGCCTCGATGACGACGGCCCAGTAGGGGTCGGCGGCCTCGCGGAGATGGTCCAGGGCCCGGGCCTCCTCCTCGGCGGCGGCCACGTCACCGCTTCGCGCCGCCCCGAGCCCGCGGGCGAACCGGGTCACCCCCTCCACGTAGGGAGGGGCCCCTTCGGGCACCTCGAGCGCCCGGGCCTCCTCCCATGCATCCCGCTCGAGGGCGAAGCGGGCCTTCATGGCGGCGAAGTTGTACCCCAGGAGCCCCCCGTACCACCGGTCCGGGAGGGCCTCGGCCCGGTCCACGATGGCGCGGGCCTCGTCGATGCGGCCCAACTGGAGGTAGGCGTAGACCATGTAGTCCATGGGGTGCACCGCCGCGTCCGGATCGGGCTCGGCGGCGGCGGAGCGGGCGTTCAGCTCGATGGACTCCTCCCATTTCCCGACCCGGGTGAAGATGTGGGTGGGCATGTGGAGGGCGTGGGGAGCGTCGGGCGCGATATCGGCGTAGCGGAGCGCCGCGTCGAGTCCCCGTTCGGCGATCGGGGGCGCGTCGTAGGCGTGGATCAGGTAGTGGGCGAGCCCCGGGTGCTCGGGCTGGGCCTCGAAGATCGGCTCCATGACCTCGGCAGCGTGGAGCTGCCGGGCATAGGTGAGATCATCGGGCGGGGCGTTTCCGACCACGATCCGGCCGTAGAAGATGGCGGCCTCGGGGTCGTCGGGATGGGCCTCCATGACGGAGCGCATGGCCGCCTCGTGGGCCCGCATGCGCTCCAGGTGTCCCACTTCGGGGTAGCCGTCGTAGAGCGCCGCCGCCGCCTCGATCCAGGCCCGCTCCCGGGGGGTGGCGGAGGCGCCGAGGGCCCGGGCCCGCTCCACCGCCTCCTCGGCCCGGACGGCCAGCGCCTCGGGGGGTGCCGCACGGGTCATGGGGTTCCCCCAGAACGTCATGGCCCGCCCCCAGTGGGCCATGGCACACTCCGGGTCGACCTCGGCCGCCTCGGAGAAGCGGCGCTCCGCCTCCTCGAGCCAGAAGGAATGGAGCGCGGCCACCCCCCGCTCGAAGGCGGGCTGGGCCTCCTCGCTGCACGAGGTGGGGAAGTGGACGGTGCCGACGCCGCCCTCATGGGCGAAGTGGGCGTGGTCCACCGCCCCGGTGGCCGGGTCGCTGTCGGGATCGCTATCGGGGTCGGGGGCGGTACAGCCCACCGCCAGCGCGAGAAGGAGGGCGCCCGCGAGGGCGGCCGGCAGGGTGCGGTGGTCGGACATGACGACCTCCAGGGGTTCCCGGCGGCGGTCGTGGACGGCTCGGTCCCGGGGTCGGGGTCGTCGCGCGCCCGCCGCCGTGCGGCAACACCCCTCCCGGATCCAAGGTGTGCCCGCCCACCCCTTTCGTTCAAGGGTGACGTGCGCGGGGCGGAGCGCCCCGGCGCCCCGGCGGGCCGGGCTACCGCCCCCTTCCCCCCCCTCCCCGGCCGCCCAGGGCGTACGAGAGCGAGAGCTGGGCGCTCCGGGTATCCCGCGACGACATTCTCACTTCCCAGATCGTCGCATCCCGGATCTCGGTCTCGGAGCGCTGGAGGGCCAGCGGGTCCCGGAGCGAAAGCGAGGCGGACGCCCGGTTCTGGAGGAAGCGGTACCGGAACGAGAGGTCCAGGCTCACCTGCGATCCGTCCCGTCCCTGGAGGCTCCGGCTCGACGCCCGGTACCGGGCGCTGGCCTGGGCCCGAAGCCCGTCGATCAGGTCGCCGTTCAGGTTCATCCGGGCGTTCCAGTTCGTGGAGGTGCGGGCGAAGCGGGCATCAAGCCCCTCGGCGCTCCGTTCCGACCGGGCCCCCGAGAGGTTTACCGAGCCCCCCCAGCTCCCGATCCGGCGGACCCGGAGGCTCAACGTGCCCCCCACGCTCCGCTGCTCCGAGACGTTGTCCCAGGTGCGGACCTGGACCCCGTCTTCGTCGACGAAGGTGATCCGCTCCCACCCGTTCGAGGTCCGCGAGAGGTAGGGCTGCACCGACACCGTTCCCAGGTGTCCGGACCAGGAGGCGTTCAGGTTCACCCGGTGCGTGTACCGGGGCTCGATGTCCGGGTTTCCGACGTTCCGCTGGAGCGGGTCGGTGGAGCGGTCGGTGGGATCGAGGACGCTCACCCCCGGGCGGCCGATCCGCTGGGAGTAGGAGAGGCGCACCCGCCGCCCCCGGTCCTGGCGCCACGAGAGGTTCAGGCTCGGGAAGACGTCGAAGTAGCGCCCCGCAACGGGGTCGACGCCGGGGAACTCCAGGGTCCAGTCCACGTGCTCGGCGCGGAGCCCGGCGCGGAAGGAGAAGCGCTCCGAGAGGTTCCCGTCGAGGTTCAGGTAGGCGGAGTTCAGCTGCTGGTCCCGCGCGTGGCCGCGTAGGGTGACCTCGGGGTCGGTGTCGCCCGTCGGGTCGTTCACGAAGGTGAGGACCCGGGCGTTCGACCGGGAATCATCCCGGAGGGAGTACCCGGTCCGGATCGTCCCGAAGGCGCCGAGGGGGCGTCGGTAGTCCAGGTCGAAGCGGAATTCCCGCTCGTCGCCCGACTCGCTCTCGAGGGTCACCTCGGCGGGGACGAAGGCCGCGTCGTCCAGGTTTTCGTCGGCAAGGATCTCCTCGAGGGCCGAGCGGTTGCTCTGGCCGAAGCCCATGCGCACCTCGGCGTCGAAGGTGTGGCGCCGCCGCTCCCACTCCCACGAGAAGCCGGAGCGGAGGTTCAGCTCCCGGCCATCCGACTCCCCCAGGTCCGACCGGTCGAGCCCCCCGGTGGCCGCCCGGTCCTCGTCCATGAAGGTGGTGCGGACCAGCCCGTCGCGCTCGTTCCCCCGCCCGGACCCGTCGATCCCCAGGGTGAGGCGCGCCTCGTCGCGAGGCGTCCAGGCGCTCCGCATCCCGAAGCTTCCCGAGAGCGAGGCGTTCTGGTTCCAGCTGTCACGCTCGATGAAGTCCGAGGGGTCGGAGACGAGGTTCTGCCGGAGCCGGTACGCCTCCACCTCGGAGTCGGTGTGGCGAAGCGACGCGTTCCAGTTGTGAACCCAGTCCCCGCGCTGCATCGTGGCGCGCCCGCCGAGCCCCACGTTCCCCCGGGTCCCGGCATTGGCGAAGACGCTCCCCGAAACCCCGAGGTCGACGCCTTCCTTCAGGACGATGTTCACGATCCCCCCGGCGCCCTCCGCGTCGAACTCGGCACCGGGCGCGTCGAGCACCTCGATCCGCTCGATCAGGTCGGCGGGGAACTGCTCGAGGAAGTGGGAAAGGGATTCCCCCGTCACCGGGGCGGGGCGGCCGTTCACCCAGATCGCGGGACGCTCGCCGTGGAGCTCGATGTTCCCGTCGATGTCCACGTCGAGTTCGGGCACGTTCATGAGCGCGTCGGAGATCGTCCCGCCCTCGGCCCCCGGCATGGCGTCCACCAGGTAGGAGGTGCGGTCGGGTTCGTACGAGACCGCGGCGCGCTCCGACTCGACGGCAATGGGGTCCAGCACCACCGCATCCACCGAGAGGGTCACCTCGCCGAATCCGTACACCACCCCGCGCTCCACCTCGAAGGGCTCGGTGACGCGGGTCCCGTAGCCGAGCCCTGCGAACTCGAGGACGTAGCGCCCCGCATCCACCCCGGTCACCCGGAAGCCCCCGTCGAACCCCGACATGGCCGTCGCCGCCACCGCCGAGTCGGGAAGGCTCCGGAGGGCCACGGCCACCGCCGCGATCCCCTCGCCGGTGTCGGCGGTCACGATCCGCCCGGTCACCGCACCCCCTTCGTCCTGGAGCGCCCTCACTTCGGCGCCCCACCCCACTCCCGCCAGGAAGGCGACCAGGACCCCCAACCTTCGCACCCACCCCCCTGCCCCACCCCACCTCCGACCTTCGCGCACACTCCGCACCCGATCCTCCTTCGTTCGCTCCCGGGGTCCCGGGGGGCCGAACGACGGATTTCGATGGCCCCCTACTTCACCGACATGCTGGATGGGCGAACCGTTGACCTGTCGCGAAGTTCCGGACCCGCTTCCTACCCCCCCCGGCCGGCGAAGACCACCCAGGCGGCGAGCCCCAGGAGGAGGATTCCGGCAAGGGCCTCCGCCCAGCGCCCGAACCAGGTCTGCTTCATCTTCCCGAGCCAGAGCCCGGTGAGTGTGGCGCAGAAGACCGAAAACGCGGTGAGCGCCCCGAGGAGCACCGTGGTCCCCCCCTGGAGCCCGAGGCCAAGTCCCACGAGGAGGTTGTCGGAGCTGAGCCCCATGGCCAGGAGCACGAGCCCCCCCAGGGGGATCTCCCCCTTCCCGGAGGGGAGGTGACCCGGGGGTTCGTCGTCGAAGGCCCCGTGGAGAAACCACCCCCCGAGCCCGGCGAGCACGAGCGCCCCGAGGGCCCCGGCCACCTGGGCCAGGACCCCGGAGGCAAGGAGCCCCAGGTACATTCCCACCACCGGAAAGAGTCCCCCGGAGATCCCGAAGACCGTCGCCACACGGAGCCACCCCGCGGGGGGGGTCCGGGTCCCCAGGGCGAGCGAGGCCGCGAAGGTGTCGAGGCTGATCGCCACCGCCACCAGGTAGAGCTGGATGAGCCCGATCAAGGGCACCGCTCCGCCCCGACCACCTGCCGAACCGTCAGGACCCTGCCTCGGCAGGCGCGCCTTCGCCCTCCCCCTCCTCCTCGAGGAACCCCCGGGCGATCACCCGGGCGGTGGCATCGAGGAGCTTTTCGCCCAGGCCCGCATCCATCCCCCGGGCATCGCCCAGGATCCCGTTCGTCGTGACGCTCCGGAATCCCTGCTCGATGATCCCCTCGAGCCCCTCGGCGTCGAACTCTCCAAGCGTCCCCTCCTCGGCGAGCTCCCGGTGCACGAACTCCGGGCGAAGGTGGAGCATCTCGGAGGACTCGGCGATGTCGGCGTGCCCCCCGACCCGCGCCCCGAAACCGGTCTCCTCCTCAACCACCCACCGGGCCACGGAAATGAGCTCGACCAGATCCGTGTAGGCGTCCACCCGGCACGCGGGGTTCACCGCCACCGCCGCCTCGCGCAGGCGCGGGAGCATCTCGGCCATGGGGCGGAAGTTTCCGCCGTGGGCGGAGAGAAAGAGGATGTTCTCGAACCCGTGCCGCGCGAGGCTCGTCACGTAGTCGGTGCACACCGCCTCGAGGGTCTCCGGGCGAATCGACACGGTGCCTGCGTACCCCATGTGGAGCTCGGAGCATCCGACCCGGAGCGCCGGCCCCACCAGCGAGTCGCCGAGCCGCCGGGCCACCCGGAGCGCCAGCGCGATGGAGCGGTCGGCGTCGGCGGAGAGGGGGAGGTGCGGCCCGTGCTGCTCCACCGCCCCGAGCGGGACCACCACGCCGGTCATGCCCCGGGTGAGGGCGAGTTCGACCTGGATCCAGGTCAGGTCCTCGAGGAAGATCGAATCGAGTCCGTCGGGTACGGGAGACAAGGGGAGCGCCTTCCTTCGGGGGGTTCCTTCGGGGGATGCGAACGCGGTCGCCGGTTCCAAAGTATCGCCAAACCCCGGGGATGCGGTCCAGAGGGGCCGCCCGCGGGGGCGGTGGCCCGGACGCACCCCGGGGGCCGGTGTGCCGGCACGAAACCGCTCTTCCCTCCTGGTGCAGGCGGAGCCGATGCCCCCGGACGCCCTTGACGGGGCTTCCGGTCCGTGCCATGACATGGACATGCACGCCCCCGACCTCCGCTCCGCCCTCCGCAGGGGCACCCGCGCCGAACACGAGGCGCTGGAATCCCTCCCCTTCTCCCGTGGCCTTGCACGGGGCGAGGTGGGGCTCGAAGCCTATGCCGGATACCTGGAGGCCCTCGAGACGATCTACCGAGCCTTCGAGGGAGCGGTGGAAGCGGCGGCCCCCGAGGCGCTGGCGGGGGCGCCCCCCTTTCCCATCGACCGGCTCCGGGACGACCGGGCGCAGCTGGCGGGCCGACTCGCCGAGCCGGGGCCCGGAGGCCCCGCCCCCCTGGCCCGGGTCCGGGCCCAGCTCGCCGCCCACGCGATCCGGGTCCGCGGAGGGGAGGACCCGGCAACCCTCGTGGGGGTGGCCTACGTCCTCGAGGGCGCATCGCTGGGCGCCGCGGTCCTGAAGAAGGGGCTGGGCGGCCCCCTGGGGCTCACCCGCACCCGCGGGGCCGGCTGGCTCCACGCCCTCGCCGAGCGGGGGCGGGAGCGGTGGCCGGAGCTCGTCCGGAAGCTCACCGCCACCACCGCACCCGGAGGCGACCCCCAGGTCGAGCGGATGGTGGAGGGCGCCCGGGAGACCTTCCGGGCCTTCCACGCCGTGGTACGGGCGCTGGACCCCCTCGAGCTCCGACCCGCAGACACCCTGGCGCAGGAACTGAACCCCCATGCGGGGTGCCACCCGATTCCGCTGGAGGACCCCCTCCTCGAGGCCGCCCTCCGCGCCGGGGAGCGAAGCTGGGAGGCCTGGCCCTACTACGCCGCCCGCTACGGCGACCGGGGGCGGGCCTACACCAGGAGCGACAGCGCCTGGCTCGTGAGCCAGGCCCGGTCCGGGGGGCGGGCCGCCCGGGAGCAGATCCTCTGGCTCGCCGACCTCCTGGCGTCGCGGGGGATGCCCCGGATCCTGATGGAGGACCACCTCCGGATCCTCCGCGAAGAGCTCGTCGCGGCGGAGGCCCGGCAGGGGGCAGACCTTCCGGGAGGCGCCCCGGAGTCCGCCCCTCCGGAAGGCCCGGTGGGGGACCGGTGGATCGCTCTCGCCGACACTGCCGACCTCCTCGCATCCCGGAGAAGGGAGCGGATTTCGGACCGGTCCGCCCGGGGCATCGCCCGGCGCTTCGATGCCCGGGTGCCGGCGGAGGTGGCCAAGCGCCATCCGCGGATGGGGACGCTCCTGGCCGCCGCGCTTGCCGACGAGGCGGATGGGGTGGCGGGGGCCGTGGAGTCGCTCGTGGCCTGGCTCGCCGACCCGGAGCGCTTTCCGGAAGGGTGGGTCGACGAGGTCCACCGGGCCGTGAGGACGACGCGGAAGAGGCTCAGGAAGGGGTGACGGGCTTCTCCGCGAGGGCCCCCCGGACCGCCGGCGCCACCTCCCGCCCGAGGAGCTCGATGGCCCTCCGGACCCGCTCCCTGGGCATGGACCCGACGGTGAGCTGCACCAGGTAGCGGGTGTATCCGAAGAGGGCGTGGTGGCGGAGGAGCTTCGCCGTCACCTCGGCGGGGCTTCCCACGAGGAGGGGGCCGTCCGGGCCGCACTCGTGCTCGAAGCGGTCCCGGGTGGGTGGGGGCCAGCCGCGCTCCCGGCCGATCCGCCCCATGGTGTCCAGGTAGGGGGGCCAGGCGAGGTCGCGGGCCTCGGCCGGGTCGTCGGCGAGGAAGCCGTGCCCGTTGATGCCCAGGTGGAGGGCGGCTGGGTCGTGGCCGGCGCGGGCCCACGAACTCCGGAAGAGCTCCACGAAGGGGACGAAGCGCTCCGGGGCCCCGCCGATGATGGCGAGGGCCATGGGGAGCCCCAGGGTGCCTGCGCGGACCGCCGAGGCCGGGGTGCCCCCCACGGCGAGCCAGACCGGGAGGGGGTCCTGGAGGGGGCGCGGGAAGACCCCCTCGCCCCGGAGCGGGGGGCGATGGCGCCCGGACCAGGTGAGGCGCTCGGAGCCGCGGAGGCGGAGGAGGAGGTCGAGCTTTTCAGCGAAGACCTCGTCGTACTGGTCGAGATCGAGCCCGAAGAGGGGAAAGGACTCGATGAACGACCCCCGCCCCGCCATGATCTCGGCGCGCCCTCCCGAGAGGAGGTCCAGGGTGGCGAAGGCCTGGAGCACCCGGACCGGGTCCTCGGAGCCGAGCACGGTGACCGCGCTCGTGAGGCGGATCCGATCGGTGCGGGCGGCGGCGGCGGCCAGGACCACGGCGGGGGCGGAGACGAGGTAGTCGGGCCGGTGGTGCTCGCCCACCCCGAAGACGTCGAGGCCCACCTGGTCGGCGAGCTCGATCTCGTCCACGAGGGCCTGCATCCGCACCACCGGCTCGGGGAGGGGGCCCGTGCCCCCCTCGCGGGTGCGCTCGCCGAAGGAGTAGAGGCCGAGTTCGACGGGGGATGCGGGGGATCGGGGGTCCATGGGGTGCGGGCTTGGAGGGGAGGCGGGAAGGGGCTCGGGCGGTGTACCCCCGGGGGCGCGGACGTTTCCGCGGAGACGTCTCCGCGGAGACGTTTCCTCGAGGAGGGGCGCGCGCGTACGTTTCCAGCTCCACGACCCCTCCCCCCGCATCGAGGTGGCGATGCCCCCGACCCTCTCCCAACCGGTTCCGGTCCGCTTTCCCTCGGGCGGTGGTACCTGCGTGGGGGACCTGTACCTCCCGGTCGTGCCGGACGGGCCAGGCGGGTCCGGGGGCCCCTTCCCCGTGGTGGTCATGGCCCACGGGCTCGCGGCGGAGCGGGCCTTCGGGCTCTCGGCCTTTGCCCGGGTCTTCCAGGTGGCGGGGATGGCGGTCCTCGCCTTCGACTACCGGCACCTGGGCGAGAGCCCCGGCGAGCCCCGGGGACTCGTCTCGCCAACCCGGCAGCTCGCGGACTACCGGGCCGCCCTGGCCTTCGTGGCGGGCCGCCCCGAGCTCGACCCGGAGCGGATCGGGCTATGGGGGACCTCCTTCGCCGGGGGGCACGTGCTGGCCCTTGCCGCCGAGCGCCCCCGGGGGCTCCGGGCCGTGGTGTCACAGATCCCCTTCGTGAGCGGGCTCGCGAGCACCTTTGCCTACCCCCTCCGCTACCACGCGCCCGCCCTGGCCCTGGGTGCCCTGGACACCCTGGGGGGGCTCGTGGGCGCCCCGCCCATCACCGTTCCCGTCACGCGCGAAGGGGGCTTTGCGGTCCTCGCCACCCCGGACAGCCACGCCGGCTACCGGGCCATGGTCCCTCCTGGAAGCGCCTGGTCCGGTCGGGTCCCGGCCCGGGTCTTCCTCCGGATCCTGGCCTATCACCCGGGGCGGCGGAGCGGGCGGATCGGGGTGCCAACCCTCCTCGTGGCGGCCCGGGAGGACGGGATCTGCCCCGTCAGGGCCGTCCGCCGCGTAGCCGCGCGGGTCCCCGGGGCCCGCCTCGAGGAGTTCTCCGGCGGGCACTTCGACGCGTACTCCGGAGCACGTTTCGAGGCGGTGTCGGCGCTCGAGGCGGGGTTCCTGGCGGAACACCTCCGCCCCGCAGCCGCCACGGCCGGATGAACGCTTTCGTTCCTCGGGCGTAGCCGCTTCCCGGAGAGCGGGACCTGCGCGAGCCGCATGAACCCGCTCCTGCGAATCTGGGCCGGGAGATCGCCCCGGTCCTTCCTGACAACGGAGTGAAGAGCGCCCGGGAGGACCTGGATCCTCGGTTGGGGGATGGGGCGAGGGCTTCGTGTAACGCCACAACCTCCCATCCGGAAGAATCCGGACGCCAGGCCTCCGAGCGATACGGTGAGCCATCAACTC
>JBJHCE010000011.1:0-44584 GCA_050485865.1 Gemmatimonadales bacterium
GGCATCGGCCCGGAGCCAGACGCGGGGGATGATGCCCCTGAGCCAGCGCAGGAGGGGGAGCACGAAGTCGAGCCCGCCGTCGGCAGTGTGCACGTTGCCAGGGCGAAGACACGCCCCGAGGAAGAAGCGCCCGAGCACGCTGGCCACGATGGGGTGGTAGCACCGGGTCCGGTAGTGGCCGTTCCAGGCACTGCCGGGCTGATGGCCGTGGACCTCGTAGGGGAGCGAGTCCAGGTCGAGGGTGATCTCCTGACGGTCCGCGCCCAGGAGCGGCGCCACCAGATCGCGAAGAACGACCCCGGGTCCGCTGCGGTTCTCCTCGGTTCCGAGGGCGCTCATGAGCCTCGAAAGCGTCGGCTGAGAGCACAGGCCCTCCGGAGCGTTGCCCCGTGGCGGACGGAGCGGGCTGTCGCCCCGCCGCCGGGAGACGCCCGGACGAAAAGCCGGATCGTCCCGGAGGAGCGACACATCATCCTGGTCCCTCCACCCCTGGGCCATCGCCAGGACCCGGGTCCGCACGAGCTCCAGGAAGGGGTGCCGGCTCCGGGAAGTATCCCGTGGGTCCGTCAGATGCCGACGGATCAGCGCGGGCAGCCCCAGCCGGTCCGAAAGCTCCCGCATCAGAAGCACACCCCCATCGGACGTGAGGCGCTCCGGCCTCGCCTCCACCTCGACCGACTTGTTGCATTCCAGACGAAACAGCGTACCTTGAACTTCACCCATGGCGTGTCTTGCGGGGCAGTAGTGGATGGGATGGCCAGACACCTCCAACCTACTGCGGCCCAACAACATGCGCCATGGGTTTTTTCGTGCCCCTCTATCCCGCTAACTCATGCGTGGTGAATAAGGCGGGGTGAAAGCACCCATGCATGAAGTGCGAAGTGCAACGGCAGTTTCACTCGGCCGCGTTCCCGGCATGCTCGTCGGTACGACGGTTCGAGACCGTTGCGCATCGGCTGCATTGCGGTCCCCCCGGTCCGGACTCAGTGGAGAATTCGGTAGCGTATCAGGCTATCGACGCCATGAGGGGAGCTTTCGACGATCCAGACCCTCGGCCCGTCCGCCGCGACGACCCTTGACGATTGGGGGAGTGTCACGAGGCCACGAGGAACGCCGGCAGGGTCCAGGATGAGATGTGCCCGTTTACCCTCCACCGCCCGCATCCCCACCCACACCGTGCCGTCGTCACTGACGGCCAAGGAATAGAGCGGGGCGTACACCGGCGGGATCTCAACTTGTTCTCGGAAGTAGCGAGCCATTGTCCTGGACCCCATCGCCTGAGCGCGGGCTTCGCGTACGCTGTCGGCTAAGGCGCGAGGGATCGGCATTCCGTCGAACGGGTACGCCCGCGAGTAGATCGTGTCCCCCGGTGTCGCCTGGAGGAGGAGTTCCCACGTGCCGCCATGGGCACCTGTGATGCGCCCAGCGCCGGTCGCGACGAATCCCCCGTTGGGCGATGCTTCGTGCATATCTCCGCTACCAAAGGGTACTCGGACGCTGGTCGATCCACCCGTTGTCCGCATTTGCACATAGGGCGGCCCCCGCGCCTCCGCGACCAGTCGGTTCACCCTCCCTTCGGGGTTCATCCTTACATACCTGCTGACGGTAGACGAGATCGATGGCGACAGATCCGGGGTCTCCTCAGAGACGATCGCCCGCGCGTAGATCGAGCCGTCCGAAAAGAGCACAAGCGGGTCGATCCTGGTGAATGCCTCAGGAAGCCCCTCCGCGTTCGAGGGATCTCGCAGCGCGTCTTGGGGAAGCGGTCGCCTCCGAACCACCCGGTCCGGAAATGTCCCGAAGAAGAGCTCCTTCTGAAACACGTCGAACGCCCACACCGTATCCGCCAGCCATCCGATTCTTGCCATAGCCCCGATCCCACCGAGGTCGAACTCACTCGTGCGCCGCCCCTGGGCGTCAAAGACGAGGAGTTTCCCGGTCTCCGGCTGTGATAGGGCCACGGACCCGTCCGCTGCCAGCGCAATGGTGCCCACGCGCGTGAGACCTGCCGACGCACCATCGATCCGGAGTTCCGGCTCGAGCATCGTTTCGGGGACCGACTCCCATGGGGTAACGGTCGGGGACAGCGCATCGGGTTCGGATGCGGGCATCCCCGTGGCTCCGGTCACCGCCTCCTCGACAATGGACTCAAGGAGCCGGGCATCCGGAAGACGCAGGCCATTCACGACTACTGTCGGCGTCCCAGTTCCCCCAATGCTCCGGACCGCTGCACTATCGGCAGAGATCACCCCCAGCCGTTCAGACCTCGCGTTGCACTCCTCGAATGCTGGTATGTCCGGAACTTCGCTCTCAACCGCGAACTCCGAAAAGGATTTCAACCCAAGGGAGTCCTGCTTTTCGTACAGCAGGTCGTGATAAGCCTGAAAGCGGTCCTGTGCGGCCGCGCATTCGGAGGCGCGAGCTGCCGGATAGGCAAATCGGTGGTACGGCAGGGGCCAATGACGGTGGATGACCCTTACCTCCTCCCCGTGCCGTTCGCGGATCTCACGTAGCGGGCCCAGCGCGAGTTCCCGACATGCGGGGCACTCGAAGTCGGCAAATACCAGAACCGTGGCGGAAGCGTCCGGCGGCCCAACGCTGTGCCCCGATGCGATGAGTTCCTCCCAGTTGTTGACAGGGACCGGTTCAGTGGACCGTGCGGTTGGCCCCGGGGCGGGCGGGAAGAACTCGCGCCTCACAGCGAGCGTCACGACCGCCGCCGCGACGACGACCGCCGAGAGCGCGAACGCAGCCGAAACCACCCGATCGAAGGTCGTCTGGGAATCCTTCATCCGTCACACCCCATGGATGGAGATCGTCACATTGGCGGGGGTAATCCGACCCCACGCTCTACCGTAAGTCGGACCACGTAGTTGACGCCGAGGGTGTCCTCTGCCACAGCGTAAATGTGGTTGGCGGTGATCCGCTGAATTCGCATGGAAACCAAGTCGGCAGGCACCAGTAGTTGCCCCAAATACCGCCCGTTCCCCGCGAACACGTCGAGTCCCGGCCTCCCTCCCTCAAGTGTACGAAGGACCCACAAGTAGCCGTCCGTTGAGACATAGAAACTCTCGAACGGGGGGTAGACATGCGGAACCTGCTCTTCTCGAATCGCGCCAATTGCCGAGACACCTGAGTCCAGCTCGGCGAGGACGCGCTCTCGTACCGAACGCGGCACCGGTACCGGTTCGTAAGCGAGCTCGGTGATCTGGAGGGTTTCTCCCGATAGCGTCTGCCGCCGGATCATGTATTCGTGGGCTCGGTGGGTAACCCAGATCTCACCGTCCGAGGTCACTTCCATCCAGGGCACCATGGTGAACGGAACGGGCATTCCGCCCTCTCCCGGCGTGGCCATTAGTGCGGGTTCCGGGACCTCCGGAAAGGGGAAGAAGGCTTCCCGCACGAGCGAATCGGGTCCAGCCAAGCCATACACGGCGAAAACACCCTGTTCCATTCCCCGGTCCTGACTGTCCACGACCAGGAAGCGATCGTCGCGCGTCCAGAGGCGCAACGCTCCCCGGATCCGGCTTGTCGAGCGAAGCCCGCCGACCCGGACTCCCGCGGTGTCGAACCGCTCCCATCGGCTGAGGGCGAGGTCTTCCACCCAGATCTCACCGTCGGGGCCGTTGAATGCGGGGCCGACTTGCACGAACTCCCCCGGTCCCGCGCCTCGTCGTCCGACGGTGCGCAGATACGCGCCATCGACGTCAAACACCCGCACATCGTTCGCAAGCGCGTCCACGACCCACATTTGACCAAGTTGGTCGACTACCACCGAACGGACCTGACCGAAGACATCCGGGCCGGAGCCCGAGATATTGCCGATTCGCAGGTCCTCCACGACACGCCAACGAGCCTCAGGTCTTAGGCTCCACGCTCCCGCCCCTCGATTCTGCACATGGACGGCTCCGTTCGAAAGCGTGTCGAAAGAAACCGATGGCAGCGCCGCAATCGCAGGGCCGTCACAAGCCACGACCGCGAGAGCGGAGAGCACAGCCACGCCGACGCGCGAAACCGGGCCCTCGAAGCCAAGCGACGTATCTCGAGCCCTAATGCACTTCGGCTTCATACTTGCAAGTCAACCGAGGATTGTTCCCGAGGCACAGGATGTGCCAGCCGCAACTCGCATCTACGGTGACGCAGGGTACGTGCAAGACCATGTCATCACAGTCCGCCTGTTCCATGCACTCCCATCCCTCCATGCACACCGAGAAGTTGTAGTCTTCACAATCTCGGATGGGCGGCTCACCGTCAGCGCCCGCGTCCACGTAGGCAAACCCCAACACCATGCAGCCCAACACCAGAGCTCGAACGAAGATTCCGCGGGACATCGTTCACCTCCTCGCCGTGGGATCAGCGTGGGGCGCGTGCTCAGCGCCCGTATGCGGCACCGTCGGGAGCGCCACCGGGGCAGCATACGGGGGAGGTGGCCAGCCTGTCAATCCGGCTCATTCACCGCGCCTGAAGCAGCGGGATGGAGCTACACGAAAGAAACGGCTCATCGCTTTCAGGAGAAGTCCCACCCGTCAAGAATTCCATGCCAGTGCATTTCCTGAGTTGGGAGACGGTCGCATCCGCCTTGCCTCCCTTCGCAGCCGAGAAGTTCTAGTAGTGCTTCAGAGTCTTTCGGACAAAGCGCTTGATTGGGGGGTTACACCTCTCCAGCGATTCATGCGGCCCGAATCCGCTCCTCATTCCGGCTCTTCCCCCGGAACCGTCCGTGGGGTCATCCGACGGGTGCGAGGCGGGACTCGTGGAGGGCGTGGATGCGGAGCTTGGAGAAGTCGCGGTCGCGGTAGCCGCAGGCCTGGCGCTTGAGGAGCTGGACTCGGGTGTTCGTTCCTTCGAGGGGGCCGCTGGTGATGGGGACGTCGTAGCAGGCGAGCAGGCCGGTCCGGTAGAGGGAGAGGGTGCTGGCCATCTGGCGTAGCTGCCGGATTCCGGTGGCCCGGGCCCGCTCGATCCAGCCGTCGAGGAAGCGGGCCGCCGCGCCCTTGTCGGACTGGCTCCAGAGTCGACGCAGATCCTCCTCCAGGTAGGAGGCGGCGGCCAGGGGAGCGTTGAGCTCGAGGGCCTGCTTCAGTCGGGCGGATTCTTCACGAGCGCGCTCGAGCTTGTCGGGGTTCCGCAGAAGCAGCCACCGGGTTCCCTTGAGCACGTCCTTCGCTTCATCCCTGCCCTGCCGCTGGAGTTCCCGGCGCAGGTCGGAGAGCTTGTCGTTCATGAGCCCCGCGACATGGAAGCGGTCGAAGACCAGGAGCGTGTCCGGACGCCCTTGCCTTCTCCCACGAAGACGACCGCTCCGCTGTCCAGGTCCAGGACGATGGTGAGGTACCGGTGGCCTCGCTCGATGGAAACCTCGGGGGTGGCGATCCGGCGCAGCCCCTGGAGCTTCGGTCGGCGAAAGCGCCGCTCCAGCTCCGTCTTGAGGATCGCTTTCACGACGTTCCAGCGCTCCCCCAGGTGCCTGGCCACGTCGGACATCGTCATCGCCCGGGTGAGATCGAGAGCGTGCCGGGCGAATCGGCGGGTGTATCGATGTCGGCCGGGGGCAAAGGCCACCTTCGCCTGCTTCACCGCCCCGCACCTCCTGCATCCGAGTCGGACCGCCTCCAGGACGATCCAGACCGGGCGCCGTCCGATGGGCAGCCCCCGGAACCGTCGCTGCCGCCTGCCCTTGCGGATGAGCTCCCGGCCGCCACACCCGGCGCACCGGAGCTTCGGATCCTTCGGTCGCACCCGGAGGTGGATCTCATCGCCGACGGACTCGGTCCGAACGTAGGTGTAGCCTCAGAGCCCAAAGGCGTGGTACACCAGGCTCGTGGACATGGTGGGCGCTCCCTGGCGTGGGAAGAGTGGCGACTCAGCTTCTCCCGGGATCCCACCATGGCCCACACCCCGCCACCGCTCCGTCCTCCCCCCGCTTCAGCCTCCTCGCCTCACCAGGCCCCGTTCCGTCTCAGGGACGCGTTTGGGGGAAGAGCCTTACTTAGCCTCAGGTTCTCCTCCACAACCTCGGCGATGATCCGGCTCTTCTCTTGTACTTCTCCTCGCAACCGCTTGACCGCCCGGTCCTTCGCCCCACGGTCCCGTCTCTTGCCCTTCAGCGCCTCCCGCATCCCCTCGCTGGCCTGGCGCTCCCATCGGTAGTACGTCGTCCCATCCGCCTGATGGCGACGGAGCACCTCCGCCACCGTCGTCCCAGGCTCGCGCGCCTCCTCCTGAATCCGTAGCTTCTCTTCGACCGCGTACTGTCTCCGCTTCTTCTTCGCCTTGAAAATCTGTTCTCCCTCTCTCGATCCCCGGTCACTCACCGGGCTGAGGGAAAAGTGTCACTCCTTCAGCCGGCCCGAAAGTCCGATTTCGGCTGAACCATTACAAGAATCCAGCCATGCAGGCGTTCACTTCCGGCCATGCAGGCGTTTCGCAACGGCGGACACACATCATCGCGCCCCTACCCCCCCAGCGCCTCCCGCGGAAGCCCGGGGTAGAGCCGGAGCGCGTTCTCGTGGTACAGCTTCCGGAGCACCTCGTCGGGGAGGTCCAGCCCGTACATCTTCCAGAAGGCGTGGTAGTCCCGGTAGTAGTCGAAGTACTCGTCCGCGGTCTCGAAGACCCGCCAGAAGTACGGGTACTCCACCGGCTGGAAGGAGTCCTTGCCGAAGAGCATCCGGTCCTGGTAGCGGATCATGAACTCCCGGGCCGCCCGGGGCTGCCGCCCGAGCTCGTAGAGCACCGCCCCCACCTCGTAGTACACGTTCGGCATGGCGTCGAGGAGCGCCCCCGCCCGCGCCAGGTCGTTCCCGTGCCACCCGAGGTGTGCGGCAATGAAGGTGGTTTCCGGGTGGCGGCGGAAGAGGTTGTCCCGCTCGGTCATGAGCGTCTCGAAGTCCACGAACCCGGGCCCGTGGTTTCGCCGGTCGGGGAAGAGGGCGAGCTCCAGCCACCGCTCGTTCTCCATGTCGAGGGGCTCGTAGAAGGCCGGGGGCTCGCCGGTGTGAATGAGCACCGGAAGCCCGAGACGCGCCGCCGCCTCCCAGACCGGGTCGAGGACCGGGTCGTCAATGGCGAGCCGGCTCCCGTCGGCCTTCCGGATCGAGGTGCCGAAGCTCTTGGGGATCTCCCCGATCCCCACCGCCCCCGCCGCCGCCGCCGCTTCGAGCTCCGCCACCGCCTGCTCCGCCCACCCGGGAGTCCCCACCCCCTGGAAGGAGATCCCCGTCATGACCCGGAAGCGGTGGGCGTGGTCGCTCGCCGCGATCGCCTCGAGCGTCCGAGCGAGGGCCTCCCCCCGGAGGTTGTCGGCGGCGATGTACACCCCCACCCCGATCTCGTCCAGCGCCTCCACCATCGACTCGATGGTTCCCGGTGTGGCGAGCCCCCGGGCGTGCCCGTGCACGTCCACCACGGGAAAGCGCGCCCGCGGCACCACGGTCTCGGGGGTGACGAGGGTCGAGCGCGGGTGGTAGTCCGTGATCGCGGGCGCCGGAAACTCCGGTGCGGCGCAGGTCTGCGGGCGGAGCTCGGTCATTCCCGCCGGGCACCGTTCCCCGGGTCCGATCGTTACGGTGGCACGACCCCCCTGGGCGAGGAGGGCAGAAGGGGCGGCCACGAGAAGGACCGGCAGCACGAGCGCGGCGGGAACAAGGGCCCGGAGGGGAGGCGTCGGGAACATGGGATCGCCCTGGCGGGGGGGAGCGTGGCACGTGCGGCGTGCGAAGGCGGACACGGTGGATACCTCGCGGCGCCGGCGGGGTTTCCTTAAGGTACACCCGTTGTCTGCACCCTTCCCACTCCGGAGACCCACCGATGGACCTTGGACTCACCGGCCGCCGCGCCCTCGTCTGCGGATCGAGCTCGGGGCTCGGGCACGCGATCGCCCTCGAACTGGCCCGCGAAGGGGCGAGCGTGGTCCTTGCCTCCCGGTCGCGGGAGCGGCTCGAGCGCGCACGGGCGGACATCATCCGGGCCTGTTCGGGGGGGGATGCACACGGGGCCGCCGGCGTGGAGGCGCGGGTTGCGGTCGCCGTGGCCGACCTCTCCGAGCGGGCGGGGCGCCGCGCTCTTTTCGACGAGGCCCGGGCTGCCTTCGGGGGGGTGGACATTCTCGTCACGAACTCGGGCGGTCCCCCGGCCGGTCCCCTGGAGGCGCACGACCTGGACAGCTGGCGGAAGGCCTACGAGGGGCTCCTCGAGAGCGTCATCGAGCTTGCCGGGCTCGTCCTTCCCGACATGAAGGCCCGGGGGTGGGGGCGGATCGTGAACGTGACCTCGATCTCGGTGAAGCAGCCGGTCGACGGGCTCATCGTCTCGAACACGCTTCGGGCCGGGGTAACGGGCTTCGCGCGCACGGTGGCGAACGAGGTGGCGCCCTTCGGGATCACGGTGAACAACGTGCTCCCGGGGTACACCCGGACCGACCGGCTGGGGGAGCTCGCCGCCGCAGGCGCCGCCCGGAGCGGGAAGAGCCCGGAGGAGATCTTCGCCGCCTGGGAGGCCCAGACCCCGGCGGGGCGCCTGGGCGAGCCCCACGAGCTCGCCGCCCTCGCGGCCTTCCTCTGCTCCGAGCGGGCCGGCTACATCACCGGGCAGTCGGTGGCGGTGGACGGGGGGTGGATCCGCTCGCTCGTGTGACCGGGAACCCCCGCTACCGCGATACGCGCAGCCGCACGACGCGGGGCACCTCGAGGGCGTCCCGCTCGACTCCCCACAGGAGGTTCCCTTCCGCCACCATGAGGCGGAACGAGGGGGGGAGGTCCACCACCCCGGTCGGCGCGAGCTCCGCATCCAGGTGAAGCCAGCGGGTCTCGTCCCTTCCTTCGAGCTGCATCCACACGGTGCCGTCCGAGGCGAGGACGATCGAGCGCAGGGGGGGGTAGTGCGGAGGGACCTCGAGTAGCGAGGAAAGCGCGCTCCGCGCCCGCGCCTCCCCGCCGAGCTGCTGGGCCGCCCGGGAGACCTCGGCCTCGAAGAGGCTGTCGCGAACCGCTTCCGGAACGGGGGGCGGCGTGAGCGGGAGCTCCGCCTCGGCCGCCGTCTCCCCATCGAGGGTGTATCGGGCGATCCGGAGGGTCGTCAGGGCACCGGTCGCGCCCGTCGCATCGAGGGCCGTCTCTGCCCGCACGAGGGAGGTGTGATCGGGGGCGAGGGCCAGCCAGGACCCAGTGGAAAGGGGACGCAGGACCGGGAAGGTGGCGTCGACGGAGCGGCCATCGGCGAGGGTGCGGGTGTGGTCGATCCGGAGCACGCCCGGTGAGAGGTGCCCGGGAAGGGCGCGGACGAGCTCGCCCCCGGCGTCCATCCGGAACCGGGGCGCCTCGTGCTCCTGGAACATCATGTCGCCGCTCGTCGCAGCCCCGAGCAGGAAGCCTCCGTCGGCCAGGGGGTACACGAACTGGCTTCCGATGTAGGGCGGCGGCGGCGAGGGGGGCTGGGCACTCCTGAGGTACCGGCCCGCCAGGTCGAAGAAATGGACGAACATGCGCTCGCGGCCGTCCACCGCCCAGATCGCATCGCCCAGGACACCGACCTCGAAGAGACGGAGGAACTCCCCCGGGCCGTCGCCGGGGCCCCCGATCCGCCCGAGGAAGGTGCCGTCGGGTCCGAACACGCGGATCGCCCGGTCCTGGGGCTGCGACAGGAGGATCCGGCCGTCCGGGGCCACCGCCAAGCCGCCCACCGGGGCCAGTGCGTAGTCAGGGTGGTCCTCGCGCCCGATCTCGAGCTCCCGGACCACCGTCCAGGAGGGGAGCCCCGAGAGGTCGTCCGGGGCGTCCACCCCGGTGTCGGTGCACGCGACCACGGCGCAGGCGAGGGCCGGGGCGAGCCCCAGCCGGCAACGCGACGCAACGGGGCGGATGAAGACCTCCGGGAGGGGGGGATTGGACATCCTTGCCTGGGCCAAGGAACCCGGAGACGATAGTCCCCGCGCCTCTCCGGTGCCAGAGGTGAGCCCCCCCTGTCCGACCCGGACTTCCCGAGGTATCCTCCCCCACCCGGCACACCCGACCGGACCACCCGCCCGGATGCGGACACGCTCACCCCCCTTCACCCCCTGACCCCTGCGTACGATGGCCGACCCGCCCACCCCGCAAGCAGCCCGCCACGCCCGCTGGGACGACCTTCCCTGGGAGCCCGTCACGGACGCGATCCGCCGGCGGATCGTGAACGGCCACGACATGATGATCGCCCAGGTCTTCCTGGACCGGGGCGCCGTGGTTCCGAAGCACAGCCACCTGAACGAGCAGATCACGTACATCGTGAGCGGGGCCCTCCGCTTCCGCCTGGGCGAGAATCTGGACCGCGAGGTCACCGTGCGGACCGGCGAGGTCCTCCACATCCCGGCGCACCTCCCCCACGAGGCCACCGCCCTCGAAGACACCCTGGACGTGGACATCTTTTCTCCCCCCCGGGCCGACTGGCTCGACGGGAGCGATGCCTACTTCCACGCGGCTCCCGACGAGGATCCGGCCGGGGGCGCATGAGCGGACGCATCTCCGAGGCCGACTGGATCTGGAGGGACGGCGAGCTCGTTCCCTGGAAGGAGGCGACCGTTCACCTCCTGAGCACCGCGGTGCAGTTCGGAAGCTCGGTCTTCGAGGGAATCCGGTGCTACGAGACCCCGCGGGGACCTGCAATCTTCCGGTTGCGCGAGCACCTCGAGCGGCTCCTCGACTCCGCCACCATCTACCGGATGCGGCCGGCGTGGACGGTGGAGGCGCTCACCGACGCATCCCGGAAGCTCATCCGGGCGAACGGCCTCGGATCCTGCTACCTGCGCCCCATGGTCCTTCGCGGGTACGGGGCCGCGGGGCTCCACGCCGTGGACTCGCCCATCGAGACGTACCTGGCGGCCTGGCCCTGGGGGGCGTACCTGGGCGCCGAGGCCCTGGCCGAAGGGGTCGATGTCTGCACCTCGTCGTGGGCTCGGGCGGCGCCGAACACCTTCCCGGTGGCGGCGAAGGCGGCGGGGCACTACAACGCCGCCCAGCTCATGAAGGCGCAGGCGGTGGCCGACGGGTACGCCGAGGCCATCGCGCTCGGCCCCGGAGGGCTCGTGAGCGAGGGGTCGGGTCAGAACCTCTTTCTCGTGCGCGACGGGGTGCTCATCACCCCCTTCCTGGATGGGACCTCGCTGAACGGGATCACGCGGGACGCGGTGCTTCGCCTCGCCCATGACCGCGGCATCCCCACCCGGGAGCAGCACGTGCCCCGGGAGGCGCTCTACATTGCCGACGAGCTCTTCTTCACCGGGACCGCGTCGGAGATCACCCCGATCCGGAGCGTGGACCGGATGCCCGTGGGAACGAGCCGGGGGGGCGAGGGGGGAGTCGGGCCCATCACGCGCGCGCTTCAGGAGGACTTCCTGGCGGTGGTCTCCGGCCAGGCCCGGGACCGGCACGGGTGGCTCACCCCGGTGGACCCGGGCTGAGAGGTCCCTCGCGGCGAGAATCTCCGGGCCGGCCCACCCCTGTCCACACCCGTCTTGTCAGCGCTCCCCGGGGGGTGAAGGTTGTCTCCCGCCCGCTTGACCAAACGACACCTCCCGAACGCACAGGTCGAACCCCCATGTCAGGCACGCTCCACCGGACCCGCCGGGCCGCCTTCCTCGCGGCTTCCACGATGCTCGTCCTCGTCCTCGGCCACGCCCTCCCTGCCCCGGCGACAGCCCAGCAGGAGGTGCGGATGAACCGCACCATCGAGACCCTCGAGGCCGGGCACCCGGTCTTCGGGCTCTTCACCGAGAACCTCTCGCTGGCGAACGCCCGGGCGCTCGCCACGTCGCAGCTCGACTTCCTCTTCATCGACATGGAGCACTCCCCCTTCGACATGGAGAAGCTCCGGGTCTTCCTCCTGGGGATGCAGGACGTGCGGACCGTGGCGGCGCAGGGGCATCCGCAGATGCGCGTGACGCCCATCGTGCGCGTACCCATGAACGGCCGCGAGCCCATGCAGTGGGCCATCAAGCAGGTGCTCGACATGGGCGCGTTCGGGGTCATGGTCCCCTTCGTGGATACCCGCGAGGAGGCCCTCGCCGTGATCCAGGCCATGCGCTACCCCCAGCCCCGGGGATCGGAGATCGCCGAGCCCCACGGGTGGCGCGGGTCCTCGCCGGGGATCGCCTCCTGGCTCTGGGGGGTGCCGGATTACCGGGCCCGGGCCGACACCTGGCCCTTGAGCCCCCGGGGTGACCTCCTGGCGGTGCTCCAGATCGAGACGCCGAAGGGGGTGGAAAACATCGAGGAGATCATCACCGTGCCCGGCGTGGGGGCCATCTTCATCGGGCCCGCCGACCTGGCGCTCCAGTACGGGCTTCCCGGGAACCACCCCGAGGTGGTGGCCGCCATCGACCGGGTCCTGGAAGCCTGCCTCCGCCACGACGTGCCCTGCGGGCTGACCACGAGCGCCGGCAACGTGGAGGCCCGCCTCGCGCAGGGCTTCCGGTTCGTCACCGTGGGCTACTGGGGGGATGCGGGGATCGGCGCCGGCACGAGCGAGGCCCTCGGGATCGCCCGTCGGGCTTCGGGGAGGGACGGGGGCGAGGACCGGTAAAAGCCCCCGGCAGCTCGGCGCAGGGGCGCGGTTCCCGGCCCCGCGCGGTCCCTCCCCCCGTATCACTGTATTGCTTGACATATACACCTGCGGTGCCCACCTTTCGTCCCAGGTGTATTACTCGAGTGATTCACTTCGGGAGCGGAGGTGCATCCTGGTCGTGGTGATCGACCCCGGGAGCGGGGTCCCCGTCTACCGGCAGATCGTGGACCAGGTGCGCTTCCAGGTGGCGGGAGGCGTCCTCCCTCCGGGCACCGAGCTTCCCTCGACCCGGGCCCTGGCGCAGGAGCTCGGGATCAATCCCATGACGGTGAGCAAGGCCTGGGCGCTCCTGGAGGAGACCGGGCTCCTCGAGCGGCGGCCGGGGCTTCCGCTGGTGGTACGGGATGCCACGCCCCGGACCCTCGAGGCCGAGCGGGAGGCGCAGCTCCGCGCCGCCCTCGAGCCCGCCGCCCGCGCGGTGCGTCAGCTGGGGGTCGACCCGGAGCGGGCGGCACGGATCCTTCGCGAGCTCCTGGGCGAGGGATCCCCTGACCCTCGCGCCGCCGTCGAGGCCCGGTCATCCACCAGGGAGGAATGGGAATGAACGTGGTCGAGTTCCAGGGGGTCACGAAGCGCTTCGGCCGAACGGTGGCCCTCGACGGGGTCACCACCGCCGTGCCCAAGGGCTCGGTGGTCGGGCTCATCGGCCGCAACGGGAGCGGGAAGACCACGCTCCTTCGCCACGCTGCGGGGCTCCTCGTACCCGATGCGGGCACTTGCGTTACCCTGGGCGTGCCTGCGCGGAAACTCACCTCCGGACACCTTGCCCGCATGGGAATGGTCCACCAGGGTGACCCACTGATCCCGCAGCTCACCGTGGCGCAGCTCATTGACTACGTAGCCTCGTTCTATCCGCGTTGGGACCGGGAACTCGAGCGACAGGCGTCGGAGCTCCTGGAGGTGGACCGCCGACCGAGGGTAGGCTACCTCTCCCCCGGGAACCGGCAGCGGCTGGCACTCCTCCTCGCCCTCTGCCACCGTCCGGAACTTCTTCTCCTGGACGAACCCCTGAGCGACCTGGATCCGGTGGCCCGAGGGCGGGTCATGGCCCTCCTCCTCGAGCGGATCGCCGACGATGGGGTGACCGTCGTCATCTCGTCGCACCTCCTCACCGACCTGGAGCCGGTCGTGGACCGGATCCTGTCGATGCGCGAGGGGCGGACCGTCGCCGACGAGGAGCTCGACACCCTGAAGGAACGCCACGCCGAGTGGGTCGTCACTTCCGGGAACGGAGTCCTTCCCTCGGCGTTCCCGGAGCCCTTCGTCCAATCGGCCCGGGTCGACGGCCGCCGGGCGGTCCTCGTCGTGCGCGGAGCCGGCCCGGAGGCGCTTCCGGCCTTCGAGGCGCGCCACGACGTGATGGTGGAGGCCCGCCCTCTCGGCCTCGAAAGGCTCTTCCCGATCCTCACCGGAGAGGAAGCGTGACCCGCCTCCCTCAGGATGCCGTCGGTCCGAGCGACCGGGACCTGCGTGCCGGCCCCGGGGCGCTCCTTCGTCTGCTGGGAATGCGGGGCCTCATCCGATCGGCAGCGTTCACCCTCGTGCTCCTCTACGCGATCCATCAACGGGAACCCACCATCACGAGGCTCTTCGGCGGGTTTCTTCCCACCTGGGAACCGACCCCGGAGGGAGCGGCCTGGCTCCTGGTAGTTCTTGCCTCGCCCTTCCTTGGATTCCAGCTCTCCTTCGCCTTCGACGGCCTCCGGCGCACGCACCTCGTGCGGACCCTGCCGGGGCTTCGGGCGGGGGTCCGCCGGGGCCTGTTTGCGGTCCTCCTCGGCGTCGCTGGTGCGGGGTTCACGGGCGGCTTCGCCATCGGAATGACCCTGCCGGAGGCCATGGCCTACGGGAGCTTCGCCGGCTGTGCCGTCCTGCTCTTCTTCGGCGGATGGGAGTCCCTGGACCGCACGTTCGTGTCGGAGTGGGTCGATACCGCGCTCCTCCTCCTTCTCATGCTCCTTCCCCTGGTCATCCTCGCCCTTGCCCCCGGGCTCCCTTCCTCCCTTGGGGAGATCCCTCCCTGGCTCCTGGCGGGTGCCTCCCTGGGTGTGTGCGTGCTCTTCCTGCGCCGGCTGGGGGACCCCCTCATCGTCATCGGGCGCCCTCCTGCCTCCATGGGGTCAACGAACCGAGACGAGGACCGCCGCGAAGGGGACCGAGCGAACTCCAGGGGGGAAGACCCCGATCGGAGCCCTCCATCTCCCGCCGTTCCTTCGAGCATGTGGGGGCGGATCAACGGCTCGGGGCAGCGTCGGGGCGTCCCTTTCCTTGCGTCCGGGCTCCTGGAGGGCGCGGTCCTGGCCCTGGCCTGGGGCGCGTTCGCCCTCCTCGTGGGGAACGGCCTCCTCCTCCTCGTCCTGGTGACGTTCTCGCGACTTGAGTTCGCCCCCCAGCACGCCATGCACGCGATCCTTCCGATCTCCCGATGGGATCGGGCACAGAGGGCATGGGTCCGGGAAGTGGCCGTGGCGGTCGGGGTCGCGGGGGGCTGCGGGATCCTGCTGGTGGCAGCGGGCCTCCTCGCCCCGGACCGGCTGTGGGGTCTTCGCGGTGTCACCCCCCTCGTCCCCGTCGCGGTGATCCTCGGGCTGCTCCCGCTGGTGGGGGGGCTCGGGGCACGGCTGGAGCTGCGTCGCGCCTCGCCCCAGGGATGGGGGCAGGGCCTGGGCCGGATGGGCACGGTCGTCCTCGTCATGGCGGCGGCACTGCTGGCACCGGCGCTGGTGCTCCTCCTCGATCGCCACCTGGCCGAGGCGCCGTGGCCCGTACTTGGGGCCGTCATGGCCGGGATGGTCCTCGCCCTCCACGCCGTGACGCTCGGGCTCTTCCGCCTTCACTTCTCCCGCTGCGCCCTGGGGCCCGGCACGTAGCGCAGCCGGGAGGGACCGCCGCCGGGCCTCTTCAGCTCCCGCCCGAAAGCTCCTCCCAGGCGCAGCTCCGGACCTCGCGGGGGCCGGGCTGGCCGAAGGGGCCGAAGTCCTCGAAGCCCTCGAGGGTGGGGCCGGCGACGATGAAGGACTCCCGGTCCTGGCCGGACCGGATGGCGCGGTCCACGGAGGCGAGGACGCCGTCCAGGTAGTCGCGGAAGCGGAGGAGGTCGGTGAAGCTCCCCGTGACCGGGAATCCGGGCCCGGCGTGCCCGAAAATGTAGACCGCGTCGCGGGGGTGACCCTCCACCGTCCGCTCGAGCACGTCGATCCACCCCCGGAGCGTCGCGCCCGCGGCCGCATCCACCACCGGGTGGCGGCGGTGGAACATGAGGTCGCCCATGTGGGCCACGTTCGCCTCCTCGAAGGTGACCACGGCGTCGCCGCTCGTGTGGGCCCGCCCGTGGTGCCGGGCCACGATCCGCTCGTCGCCGATCCCGGTGCTCCACTGGTCCGTGAAGGTCACTTCGGGGATGAACGAGGGATCCGCCGGGTTTCCGGCGGGCGGGTTCCGGAGGTGCTCCGCCGCCATCTGGTGGGCCACGATGCTCCGGGTCACACCGCGGAGCACCCCGTTCCCCCCGGTGTGGTCTCCGTGGTGGTGCGTGTTCACGAGCACGTCCACCTGCCGCCCGCCCGAACGCTCGCCGAGCCCCGCCACGAGCACCTCGGCCGAGTCGGGGAACTGGCTGTCCACCACCGCCACCCCGTCGTCGTTCACGAGGGTGCCCACGGTCCCGCCCCGAAGGGTGAAGAAGCCCACGTTCCGGCGAATCGGGAGGAAGAGGCCCTGGGCCCCCTGGGGTGCCACGCCCGCGGGGGCGGGACGAAACCCGCCACCCCCCAGGCCGGCCGATGCCACTCCGGTGGCGGTGAGGGCGAGGAAATGGCGACGGTCGATGGACATGTTGCGTTCCGGGCGAGGGGGGCGAAGGGGGCGGGGGGAGCGGAAGGACTTTCCGGGTGCCGGTCCCGTCAGGATCCGTCTAGTGCCCGCCGAACCATCCTGGCCAGGGTGGAGCGCTGGTACGGCTTGTTCAGCAGGAGGACACCGGGGTCGAGCTGCCCGTGATGGACGATGGCATTCTCGGTGTACCCCGATGTGAAGAGGACGGGGAGGTCAGGACGAAGCGACTGAGCCGCGCGGGCGAGCTCGGCTCCATTCATTCCGCCGGGCATGACCACGTCGGTGAAGAGGAGTTCCACCGGCTCACCCGACTCGAGTACTTCGATAGCTTCGGGTCCGTTCCCTGCGAGGAGCACCGTGTAGCCGAGGGCGGCAAGCTGGAGTGCGGCGTAGCGTCGGACGAGCGGATCATCCTCCACCACCAGGATCGGCTCCGTACCCGTGGGGGCAACCGGAGTCCGGGCCGTTACGCCATGCGTCTCGGTGTCGGAGTCCCCCCCCTCCGCTGCGGGGAGGTAGAGCCGAACCGTGGTGCCCCGCCCTTCCTCCGAGTAGAGCCGGACCTGCCCCCTGGACTGGTGGGCGAAGCCGTACACCATGGAAAGTCCGAGCCCGGACCCCGTTCCCACCTCCTTGGTGGTGAAGAACGGATCGAAGACCCGGGTTCGCAGATCACGGGGGATTCCCCGGCCGGTGTCCGAGACGGCGACGACCACGTAGCGACCGGCCTCGAGGGTATCGCCGGGAGCGATCCCCGGCTCGTCGGTCCCATCCTCGATCCAGGCGTTCTCGGCCTCGACCACGATTCGTCCGCCATCGGGCATGGCGTCCCGGGCGTTCAGGCAGAGGTTCAGGATGGCCGACTCGAGCTGGGTGGGGTCCACCCGAGCCCGCCAGAGGCCTTCGGGGAGGACAAGGCTGAGTTCGGCGTCCTCACCGAGCGTCCGGCTCAGGAGTTCCTGCATATCCCGTACGAGTGCGTCCACGCGGACCGCTCGAGGGATGAGTGGCTGCTGGCGGGCAAAGGCCAGGAGCTGAGAAGTGAGGGTGGCCCCCTTCTGGCCGGCCTCCACGATTGCCTCGGAGAGCTCGCGCATCTCCGACCCCTCGCCGAGGCCCTCGGCAAGGAGATCGGCGTACCCCAGGATCACGGTAAGAAGGTTGTTGAAGTCGTGGGCCATCCCGCCGGTGAGCTGCCCCAGCGACTCCATCTTCTGCAGGTGGAGAAGCTGGGCCTCGGTGCTCTTGCGCGCCGTGATGTCATGGATGAGGGAGAGAACCGAAACGAGTCGCCCCTCCGGGTCGGTCAGCACCGAGTTGTACCACTCGCAGTAGACCACACCGCCGTCGCGGGTGTAGTTGCGATTCACGCTGATGTTTCGAGGTGCCTCGCTCCCGAGCAGCTCCGACATGACCCGCCCGACGTCCTCCACGTCTTCCTCGTGAACGAACCGCCAGTCATCGGGGTGCTTGCCCAGTACCTCCGCCTCCTTCCAGCCGAAAAGGGTCTCGGCTCTGCCGGACCAGAATCGCACCCGGAATTCGTGATCCCATTCGATCACGCCAAGGGGCGAGTTGGCCAGGTGGAAGTTGAGGGTCGCGAGGACACGGCCCGGATCGCCCTCCTCGGGGAGGGGCGGGGGAGCGGACTTCATGCTGGTCTCGGGAGGGAGAAGACAGGTGGGTGCCGTCCGGCGGGTCCTTGAATAGCCTCCGGTCCGGACGCACGCAAGAATGGCCCGCCCGCATGCCGGGAAGGGCTGTCCTCCTCGCCGACCCGGAGCCTCAGAACGGAAAGAGCACCGGCACCAGGAGCACCGTCACGACCAGGATCAGGGCCTGCAGCAGCACCCCGGTCTTGAAGAAATCCCCGAAGCGGTAGCCGCCCGGGCCCAGGACCAGGGTGTTCACCGGCGAGGCCACCGGGGTGGCGAAGGCGGTGGAGGCGGCAACGGCGAGGGTCATGAGGAAGGGCTCGGGGCGAGCGCCGATCCCGAAGGCGAGGGACGAGGCGATGGGGGCGAGGAGGACCGCCGTCGCGGTGTTCGAGATCACCTGGCTGAGCGCCGAGGTGAGGACGAAGATCGCCGCGAGGAGGAAGAGGGGCCCCGATCCCTCGAGGAGCCCCGAGAGGATCTCCACGAGCCAGGCCATGCCGCCGGTCTTCTCGAGGGCGGTGGCCACGGGGAGGATCCCGGCAATGAGCACCACGCTCTCCCAGTTCACCGACCGGTAGGCGTCGTCGGCGGTGACGCACCCGGTGAGCACCATGGCCACTGCGGCCAGGAGCACCGCCGTGACCGCCGGCACCACCCCCAGGGTCAGGAGGACCATCATTCCCACCATGATTCCCACCGCCAGGGGGGCGCGACCCAGGGGGGCGAGGGCATCGGACATCTCCCGCGGGGCCATGGCCACGATGAAGTCCCGGGTCTCCCCGCCCAGGAGGCGGATCCGGTCCCACGCCCCCTGGACCAGGAGGGTGTCGCCGAAGCGGAGCTGGACGTCGCCCGGGTCGCCCGGCACGAGGGTGCCCAGCCGCTTCACCCCCACCACCCCGAGCTGGTACCGGTCTCGGAAGCGCACCTCCTTCGCCGTCCGCCCCACGAGGCGGGAGCGGGGGGTGAGGAGCACCTCGGCCATGCCGGTCTCGGGCGCCGTCGGGTCGCCTTCCACCCCCTCGGCCAGGAGGGTGACTCCCATCCGCGCCACCATCCGGTGCACCCCGTCGGGGCTCCCCTGGAGGAGGAGCTCCTGTCCGGGCCGGAGCACCGTGTCGGCGAGCGCCGGGACCGCCTGCGGCGACTCCGGCCCCATGGCCGGGAGGGCCGCGAGCTTCCGCCGCCGCCCCGCCCCCCCCGCGGCCGGGCCCTCCCGCACCTCGGTCACCGTGACCCCGAATCGGGCCGGGAGCTCCGCATCCACAAGGGATTTCCCCGAAAGGGGTGAATCGGGGTCGATCCGGACCCGGAAAAGGGTCGGGGCCAGCTCCCAGTCGCCGGCGAGTTCCGACAGGGAGGGAGCGTCGGCGGAGGCCGGGCGGCGCGCCGGGCTCGGGCGGTCCGGGAGGAGGCGGTACCCCACGAGGGCCATGAAGGCCACCCCGGTCACCGCCATCGCGATCCCCACCGGGGTGAAGGCGAACATTCCGAAGCCTTCGCGCCCGAGGGATTCGAGGTGCTGGCTCACCACGATGTTCGGTGCGGTGCCGATCAGGGTGAGCATCCCGCCGAGGAGCGACGCCACGGAGAGGGGAATGAGGAGCTTCGAGGGGGAGAGGTTCCGCGCCCACGCGAGCCCCATCACCACCGGGAGCATCACCGCCACCGTCCCCGTGGAGCTCATGAAGCCCGAGAGCACCGCCACGAGGAGCATGACGACCACGAGGAGGCGGATCTCCGAGTCGCCGGCGAGCTTCGCCGGAAGGCGCCCCATGGCCCGGGCCACCCCGGTCTGGAAGAGCCCGTCGCCCACCACGAAGAGCCCGGCAATCATGAGGACCACCGGGTCTGCGAAGCCCGCCAGCGCCTCGGCAGGGGAGAGGATCCCGAACAGGCTGAGCGCCAGGAGTGCCATGAGCGCCACCACGTCCAGGCGGAGGCGCTCGCTCACGAAGAGAACGATCGTGGCGGCGAGAATCGCGAAGACGAGGAGGGCGGGTCCCGGGGGCATGGGAGGAGTCTGGGGCGGATCGCCGCAGGGCTCAAGGGCTGGGACTTCTTGACGGACCCCCCGGCGGGGCGTCTATTGCGACGGCTTCGCTCCGGGCCGGCCGCACCCGTGCCCGGGGCCTCTGCACCTTACCTCCCAAGGGAGCGACGACCCGATGGCCATGGGATCCGGATCCGGCGGCACCCCCGCGCGCGAACTCTTCGGCTCGCGGTGGGGCTTCGTCCTCGCGGCGGTGGGAAGCGCCGTGGGGCTCGGCAACATGTGGCGCTTCTCGTACGTGGCGGCGGAGGGCGGCGGCGCGGCCTTCGTCGTCCTCTACATCGTGATGGTCCTCCTCCTGGGGATCCCCCTCATGCTCTCGGAGCTCGTGGTGGGACGGAAGACCCACCTCTCGCCGGTGGGGGCGCTCCGGGAGCTCGGGGGGAGGGGGTGGTCGGTCCTCGGGATGCTCTTCGTGCTCGTGGGCTTCCTGATCCTTTCGTACTACTCGGTCATTGCCGGCTGGACGCTCCGCTTCGCGGTGGAGTCCGTCACCACCGGCTTCCCCGGAGACCCCGGGGCCCACTTCGGCGAGATCGCGTCGGGGAACGCCGCCATGGGGTGGCACCTGGTCTTCATGCTCCTCACGATCGGGATCGTGATGGTGGGCGTGCAGAAGGGGATCGAGCGGGCGGCCATGGTCCTCATGCCCACCCTCTTCCTCATCGTGGTGGGGCTCGCGCTGTGGGCCGCGACCCTCGACGGCGCGGGGGCGGGGTACGCCTACTACCTGGCGCCGGATCTGGCCGAACTCATGAACCCCACCGTGCTCGCGCAGGCCACGAGCCAGGCCTTCTTCTCGCTCTCGCTCGGGATGGGCGCCATGCTCACCTTCGCGTCGTACCTGGCCCGGGACGAGGACCTGAACGAGCAGGCGGTGACGATCTCGTTTGCCGACTTCGCGGTGGCCTTCGCGGCGGGGCTCGTGGTCTTCCCGGTGATCTTCGCTCTCGGTCTCCAGGACTCGGTGGGCGAGAGCACGGTGGGGGCGCTCTTCATTGCCCTTCCGGGGGCCTTCGAGGCCATGGGGAGCGTGGGACGCGTGGTGGGACTCCTCTTCTTCGTGGCGCTCGCGGTGGGGGCGATCACCTCGGCCATTTCCCTCCTCGAGGTCGTGACCTCGTCGATCATCGACGAGTTCGGGGTGGCGCGGAGGAACGCCGCCATCGGAATGGGGGTGCTCATTGCCCTCTTCGGGCTCGGTTCCGCGTACAGCCTCGACATCCTGGGGCTCGTGGACCAGGTGGCGGGGTCGTTCTTCCTGGCCGTGGGCGCCCTCATGATGTCGATCTTCGTGGGGTGGGTCATGAAGGACCCGGCCACGGAGCTCATGCGGGGGGCGGGGCCGCGCTTTGCCGGGGCGGTGCCCGCGGTGCTCTTCCTCGTGAAGTGGGTGCTGCCTCCGGTGATCGCGGTGGTGGTCTTCATCCAGGCCGGCGAGACCCTCGCGTTCCTGCGCGGCTTCTTCGGCGGGTAGGCGCCGGGGGGTCGGGCGCCGGAAGGTCAGGCACCGGAACGTCGTCCCCTCCTGCCATGGGTGAGCCCCCCTCCCGGGGTGAACGTGAGGCGCGTGCAGCACTGCTCCCCACTTCACCCCGGAGGTTCCCCATGCGTACCCTCGCTTCCCGCTTCATCCTCTCCCTCGTCGCGCTGGTGGCGCTGGCGGTGGCCCCCGCCCTCGGGGCACCGCGCTCCGCCGATGCCGCCGATGCCGACGAGCAGCTGAGCTGCCTGGGCCTGACGAACTCGATCCTGAGCTACTGCCGGAGCCACGAGCTCGCCGACGACCTCTACTTCCAGCAGGTGTGCCGCCTCCACGCGACGATCGTGTACTGCATCTGCGCCGGAATCGACTGTCGCGCCGACGAGGAGCCCCTGGACCCGGGCACGGACGCGC
This sequence comes from Gemmatimonadales bacterium, assembly GCA_050485865.1. Lineage (GTDB taxonomy): Bacteria > Gemmatimonadota > Gemmatimonadetes > Longimicrobiales > Gaopeijiaceae > SKNW01. The sequence continues at coordinate 22,037 of JBJHCE010000011.1, forward strand.
AGCCGGACTCGGTGGCGTGACCAGGCCTCCGGGCCGAGGCTTCCTCCTCCTCCTCTCCTCCCTCCTTCTTCTCTCCCTCTGGGGATGCGAGGGGGGAGGGGAGAAGGGTGGCGCGGTCACCCCGCCATCGGCGCTGCCCCTCCCGACCCTCGTGCCGGGGTGGGGGTCCGAGGGAACGGTCCTCCTCGGGGAGCTCGACCACTTCGACGTGGACGCCCAGGGGCGGATCGCCCTCCTGGACCGGATGAACGCCCGGCTCCACCTCGTCGAGGGCGCCGGGTCCTCCGATCCTGATGCCCTCGTACACCGGGTCACCGGGCGCCGGGGGGACGGCCCCGGAGAGCTCAAGGGTGGGCAGGGGGTGCGCTTCGTGGGCGACGGGTCGGTGGCGGTCCTGGATCCCGTGGGCGCCCGGCTCTCCAGGTGGGACCTGGAAGGGGTCTTCCTGGACGCGGTCCGGGTCCCGGGGCTCACCGCCGGCGGGATCGCCGCCGGAGACGGTTGGATCCACCTCAAGTTCGGGATCCCCGGGGGCCCGGAGGCCGGGCCCCGTATGGACGTGCAGGTGGCGCACTGGCGGCCGGGTGAGCCGGCGCGGGACACCCTGCGGGTCCTCCCCTCGCGCCTCGGATGGGACGGGGCCCCCCCGGGAGACACGATCACCTGCGAGCCGTGCGGAATGGAGCGCCTCTCCGACGGGAGCCTGGCCTTCCAGCGGCTCCGGCACCCCGGGGGCTACCGGTACACGGTGATCGGGGTCGACGGTGCGGTGCGCGGCGTGTTCGGGCGGGACGCCCTCCCGGTGGTCCGCCACACCCCGGAAAGCTGGAGCCGGCATGCCCGGGCCCTCGACGGGGTCGACTTCTCCCTGGCGATGGCCGTTGGAGCGGCCCTGCCTCCCGTCGAGGTGCGACCCCTTCCCGATCCGGCGCCGGCGGTACCGCACCTGGCCTACCCCCACGCGGCCGCAGTGGACGGGGCGGGGCGGATCTGGGTGCTCCGCGGCTCCGCCGACGTGGAGCGGGCGGTCCTCGACGTCTTCGGTCCGGACCTGGCCTGGATGGGGGAGGTCCCGGTGGGGATGGGGCTCACCTCGATCCGGGCGGCGGGCGCGTGGCTCCTCGGGCGCGTCGAAAGCCGGATGGGAGAGCCCGCGGTGGTGCTCTTCCGGATCGAGGAAGGATGAACGAGGGGCCGGGGTGGCGCACGCGCCACCCCGGCCCCGGTCGTTCGATGGCGCGGAAACGAGGCTACGGGTCCGAGAACACCGGGAGCTCGCACACCCCCGTCCCGTCGGTGCACCCCGGGGCCGAGAGCGTGCGCCAGAAGAGCTCGTAGATCCGCCGGTACTGGTCCACCCAGGACCAGGGGTCCGTCATTCCGTGGTTCTCGGTGGGGTAGACCGAGAGCTCCCAGTTCTCCTTGCCGAGTTCCAGGAGTCGCTGGGTGAGGCGCACGATGTCCGAGAAGTGGACGTTCGTGTCGTACATGGGGTGCCCCATCAGGAGGTGACCGCGGAGGCCCTCGGCATGGTAGATCGGCGAGGAGATGCGGTACGCCTCGGGGTCGTCCTGCGGACGGTTCAGGATGTTCGAGGTGTACCCCTCGTTGTAGTGGGCCCAGTCGGTCACCGACCGGAGCGCCGCTCCGGCGTGGAAGACGTCGGGCTCGGTGAAGAGCGCCATCAGGGTGATGAACCCGCCGTAGGATCCCCCGTAGAGGCCGATGCGCCCCCGGTCGACACCCTCGTTGGCCACGAGCCAGTCCACCCCGTCCACGTAGTCGGAGAGGTCCTTTCCTCCCATGAAGCGGTAGATGGCGGTCCGCCAGTCGCGGCCGTACCCCGCCGAGGCACGGAAGTCCACGTCGAGGACGGTGAACCCCTGGGCCACGAGGAAGTGGTGGAACTTCCACTCCCGGTAGTAGGTGGACCACCAGTTGTGAACGTTCTGAAGGTACCCGGCCCCGTGCACGAAGAGGACCGCCGCCCCGTTCGACTCCACCCCCATGTCCGAGGGGCGGTAGATCCGGGCCGGGACCATGGCCCCGTCCTGCGCCGGGAATCGGATGATCTCGGCCTCGATCCACGGGAAGGCGAGGAAGTCCGCCGACGGGGAGTTCGTGATCTGCTGCATGGCCGCGCCGGGGGTGGCGTCCGCCAGGAAGAGTTCATCGGGGCGGGTCTGGGTGGAGTGGACGAGGGCGATCCGTCGTCCGTCGGGGCTGAGCGGCCCGCTGAAACTTCCGACCCCGTTCGTGAGCCGGACCCGGTTCGACCCGTCGAAGTTCATCCGGTAGAGGTGCTGCTCGAAGGGGGAGCCCTCGTTCGTGCGGAGGAAGAAGGCGTCGTCCTGCTCGGGGATCGAGACGGAGAGCACTTCCCATTCGCCGGAGGTGAGCTGCCGGGAGCCCGAGCCGTCGCCGTTCGCGGTGTAGATGTGGGCGAAGCGGTCGGCCTCGGAGACCCAGTAGACCCGGTCTTCGCCCGGGACCCAGCCGTTGCACCCGCCGCAGGGCCCGGCGATCCACGCCGAGTCCGCCAGGTGCTGGAGGAGGGTGAGCTCCCCGCTCGCCGCCTCCACCGTCATGAACCAGCGGTGCTTGTTGTCGAAGGAATTGGCCACCACGAGCCCCCGCGTCCCGGCATCGTTCCAGCCGCGGAAGCCCACGGACTGGACCTGGACGTCACCGGAGGCCACCGCATCCCGCTGCTCCGGAAGGTGGGGGCCCACGGGAGCCTGCTCCCCGGCCCAGCGCTTCACGGCATCGGCCACGTCGAGCCAGACAATGGAATCGGAGCCGATGGCATGGATCCCGAGGCGCGACGATCCCACCGCATCCCCCACCTTCGTGCGGGTGTTGTTCAGCACCGTGTAGCCGTCTTCCGTGATCCAGCGGGGGACTCCCGCCTGGCGCGCCCCCTGCGCCGGCTGCGAGGCGCCGACGGCGACCCAGGTTCCCTGCCGGTTCAGGGAGAGGCTTCCCGGGTTCCCCATGCGTCCGGTGAAGACGGCCTGGATCTCGCCCTGGCGGCGGACCTCGGCGAGTGCCTGCTGCCGCTCCTGCTGCTGCTCCCGCTGGGCCTGGAGCCTCCGGATGTACTCGAAGAGCTCGGTCTGCTGGTCGCGGAGGAAGCCGGCAAGCCCCTCGGGAGGGCGCTGTTCCCCTCCGGGCGGGTTGCCCCCCCGGATGTCGGTGAGCTGGCGCACGTGCCCGGTCTCCAGGTCGAGGGCGAAGAGCTGACTCGACTGGGAGTAGAAGAGGGTGCCGCCGTCATCGGAGAACTGGGGGCTTCCCTTGTTGTCGCGCGTGTCGGTGAGCCGCCGCACCTCGAGGGTCTGGCGGTCCACCAGGTACAGGTCGCCCCGCCACGAGGTCGCCCGCCAGCGCCGGTCCGGCGAGAGCGCTCCGCCGGCGTAGGTGATGGAGAGGGAGTCGGCGACCACCGGGTCGTCGATGAGCTCGGGGGTGCCGCCCTCGGCGGGGACCCGGTAGAGCTCGGTGGAGGTGTCCCACTCGTGCCCGGCAGGTAGCCAGCGGAAGTAGACGAAGCGGGAGTCGTCGGTCCAGGTGACCGCCGACGGGCCCTGCCCCACGTGGTAGGTGCCCTGCATGATGTTGTGGATGGAGAGCTCGTAGGCATGCCCGCGAGCCGCCTCCGGGACCCACCGGGCCACCGGGGCCTCCTGGGCCGCCCCCGGGGCGGGCTGGACGAGGGCCGCCGCGACGCCGAGGGTGGCGAAGAGGGAGAACACGAAACGACGCATGACTGCTCCTGGCGTGTGTGAATGCGAGACCGCCCAAGATAGGGCGCCGGGGGATCTGCGAAAGATCAGTCGCCGAGACAGATGCCGAGGCGCCTGGCCGTGGCGACCTCGTCGCCGTCCAGGGGGACCGTCTTCGTGCGCTCCACCGCCTCCGAGAGGGGCACCGGGCGAACGCCCCGGGCGTCGAGGGCCACCATGCACCCCGTGTGCCCCCGGGCCACGAGCTCCACCGCCGCGGTTCCGAACCGGAGGCTCAGGATGCGGTCGAAGGCCACGGGCTGCCCCCCGCGCTGGAGGTGGCCGAGCACCAGGGTCCGGGTCTCGAGCCCCGTCGCCCTTCCGATGGCCTCGGCCACCCGCTCGGCCACGCCGCCGTACCGGGGTGATCGGCCACCCGCTCCCGCCTCGACCAGGGTCACCTCCCCCCCCATCGGAAACGCCCCTTCCGCCACGACCACGATGGCGTAGGGGGGACCGCGCCGGATCTTCCGATTCAGGTGGTCCGTCACCCGCTCCAGGTCGAAGGGAATCTCGGGGAGGAGGATCACGTCGGCGGCCCCGGCGAGGCCGGCGTAGAGGGCGATCCACCCCGCATCCCGCCCCATGAGCTCCACCACCATGATCCGGGAGTGGGAGGCGGCGGTGGAATGGAGCTTGTCGATGGCGTCGGAGGCGGTCTGCACCGCCGTGTGGAACCCGAAGGTCACGTCGGTGGCCGCCAGGTCGTTGTCGATGGTCTTCGGCACCCCCACCACCGGCAGTCCCCGGGCATGGAGTTCAGCGGCGATCCGGAGCGACCCGTCGCCTCCGATGGCCACGAGGGCGTCGAGGCCGTGGGCCTGGAAGGCGTCGATGAGTTCGCCCGAACGGTCCACGATCTCCACCGACCCGTCGGGGAGGTTCCGGGGCCACTTGAGCGGGTTCCCACGGTTCGTGGTGCCCAGGATCGTCCCCCCCTGGGCCGTGAGCCCCTGGACGGTGTCCCGCCCCATGGGGACCACCCCGTTTCCGTCCATGAGCCCCTCGTATCCGCGGCGGATTCCGAAGACTTCCCATCCCCGGTGGAGGGCGGAAAGGACGACGGCGCGGATCACGGCGTTCAGCCCCGGGGCGTCGCCTCCACCGGTGTTCACGGCGAGGCGGAAGGGGCGGTCGGCGGGAGCGGACATGGCGGGAGGGGTTCGAGTTGCGGGAAGGGGGCCGGCCCCAAGGTACGCCGGACCCGGCGGTGGAGGAACGCCCGGCCCGCCCCGAGGTTACATTTCCCTGCACGAGCATCCCCGGAGGGCGACCCCCTGGGCAACCCCCGCGCGGTCCCTTCCGCACCACCCCGCATCCCCCGAGAGGCACCGATGGCCGTGACCGAAAAGGCCGTGATGGACGCGCTCAAGACCGTGAAGGACCCGGAGCTGAACCTGAACCTCGTGGTCCTGGGGCTCGTCTACGACGTGGACGTCCAGGGCACCCACGTGGACACCCGGATTTCCCTCACCTCGCCCATGTGCCCGGTGGCGGAGGAGATCGTGCGAATGGCGGAGGAGGCGGTGCTGGGCGTCGAAGGGGTCGAGACCGCGAAGGTGCAGCTCACCTTCAATCCGCCCTGGACGCCGGAGCGGATCAGCCCGCTCATCCGCTCCTCGCTGGGGCTCTAGGCGCGACCATGAGCCGGCTCTCCGAATTCCGCGCCTTCCGCGAGCGGATGAACGAACGGATCCTGGAGGCGGGGAACCTCGAGATCCGCCGCTTCTTCGCCCTCGACGACCGGGCCTACCACGACGGGGCGCTGGACCGCCGGACCAAGGAACTCATGGGGCTCACGGCGTCGCTCGTCCTCCGCTGCGACGACTGCGTCACCTACCACCTGGTGCGGTGCCGGGAGGAGGGAATCAGCGACGAGGAGCTCTTCGAGGCGCTCTCGGTGGGGCTCGTGGTGGGTGGGTCCATCGTGATCCCGCACCTGCGGCGAGCGGTGGCTCTCCTCGACGAACTCGCCGAGACCTCCGCGGGGGACCCCGGGGTGCCGGAAGGGGAGCCCGGCGCCGGCGGGGTGGCCTGACACCCGACCCGGTTGGCGGCCCTGGCCGGGGCGGTGCAGGACCAGGGGGTTACCCCACCTGCAGGACCACGTCCTCCACGAAATCCCGGAAGGGCCGCGCCACCTCGACGGCCCGGGTCGTGAGGATCCGGTTCGCTTCCGGAACCCCGGTGGAGGGTTCCCCGGCAACCAGGTGGTGGACGGCCACCTCCCCCACCCGGTCATCGCCCGATTCGGCGGCCTGGTAGTATTCGGCGTAGCGGGCGCTCACCCGCTGCTCGAAGACCGGGAGGAAGGAGGCCGGGTACCCGGTTCCCTCCAGGTCCTCGAAGACCGCCCGGTGGAGTGCATCGAGGACCGCGCGCACCGTCACTTCCGGCTCCCCTCGCTCTCCGAGCCCCAGCTGAATGGCCCGGGTGTGGGCCCAGAGGTGGAAGATCAGGATCTCCTTGGCCGGGTACTCGTCGGGGATCCCCTCAACCGTCGGGAGCCCCAGCGCGTCAACCAGGAAGGAAAGCTCGTCGGAGGTCATGAAATCCGAGAAGCTTTCCCAGACGAGGTGCGCCGCGTGCTCCCCCAGCGCGTCCGGCGTCAGGGGGGCCCCCGGGCCCGGGTCACCGAGGGTGCGTACCGCGTCGGGGTTCAGAAAGTGGTTCATGCGGCGGACCGGAGGAGGGGGCATGGCGGTGGCGGGTCCCCGACGCCCGGGGTCCCGAGGGAACTCCGGGCACCCGGCCCGGGTCGAACACTCGGCGTAATACTCCACGAACCGTGGAGCGGATCAAGCCTTTCGTGGCCGGCTCCATCATGCGGCCCATGCACAGGACCGGGAGAACGACGTTGCGGAACGAGCGGAAAGGGCGGGGCCGGAGGCTCCGGCGGGGAGGATCGGGAGGGGTCAGCCTGGCGCTGTCGGCGCTTCTCCTGGCGGGGGTCACCGCCTGCGCGAGCGGCTCCACGCTGCCACAGACGCGCTCGGTGATCACCCTCACCGGTGAGAGGGTTCAGGCGGACCCCGAGGCCATGGTCGAGGTGGACCGGTGGCTCCGCCCCCAGCTCGACGACATCGAGCGAAACTGGACGATCCGCCTCGTCGAGGTCCCTCGCCCCCTCTACCCCTGGGCCGAGCTCGAGCTTTCCGAAACGGGAGGCGAGATTGCGGTCCAGCGCGGGTTCGGCGACGCCGAGACCCCCTACCTCCTCTACGCCCACTTCCACCTCATGGCGGAGCGGGGCGAACTCGCACCCTGGCTCCCCGAGGCCCCCGAGGCCCGGGGCTTCGAGCTCGAGCGGGCGATCCTCGCGCGCATCGCCGACGTCTGGCTCCTGGGGCGGGCGGTCTTCGACACCACCCCCTTCGGCCCCCTCGACGAGATCCTCTACGCGAACGAGTTCGGCTTCCTGGACGCGTTCATCCTCACGGCCCAGCCGGACCGCTTCGAGGAGGAGCGCACCGCGTGGACCCGGGACAATCCCGGCCGCGCCGAGGAGTTCCGCGACTGGTTCCGCCGGACCTTCGAGGCCGACGGCCCCCGCTTCATCCCGACGAACGACTCGGGAGCCGAACCGACCAGGTGAGGGAAACGGGCGTCCCCTCGCCCTCCTCCTCCACGTGCACGTCGATCCGTCCGGTCTCGCGGATCCGGGCGTCGGACACCTTCCCGTAGAAGACCGGGAACCCGAGCACCCGCACCGTCCGGGTCTCGCCCCGGGGGCCGGTGGCCTCGAGGGTCGCGCCCTTCAGCCCCTTCGCCGTGGGCGGATCCCCCTCCTTGAGCCGAAGCCGGAGAATCCTCCCGCCGTGGGGATGGTCCATCGCGTCGATGACCTTGAGCGCGGTCTGTACCTGGTTCGACATGGGGGCTACCGTGGGGTGCGTGCACCGGCGCGTGCCGGCGTTCCGGCGGGTCGCCGGAGCGAACCCCTCACCGGACGGGCGAAGGATCGCTGGATGATCGTAGAACGAGGGCCAGACGGCGTCAACGGATCGAAACCCTCCCCCCTTGCCCTGGATCCCGACACCATGCGCGCCCTCGGATACCGTGCGGTGGACGCCCTGGTCGAGCGGTGGAGCGGTCTCCGGGATGCGGAGCCCTGGGCCGGGGCCCCGCGGGCGGACTTCCGGTCGCACCCCCTTCTCGAAGGCGCCCCTCCCGAGGGGCCGTCGGATCCGAACGTGGTGCTGGACGAGGCCCTCGCCGAGGTGCTCCCCCGGGCGGCCCGGGTGGACCACCCCCGCTTTCTCGCCTATATCCCGTCGGCGCCGACCTGGCCCTCGGTGGTGGCCGACTTCCTCGCCGCTGGCTTCAACGTCTTCCAGGGGACCTGGCAGGGGGGTTCGGCCCCCACGCAGGTGGAGCTCCAGGTCCTGGACTGGTTCCGGGAGTGGATCGGAATGCCCGAGGGAAGCTCCGGGCTCTTCACCTCGGGCGGGTCGGCGGCGAACGCGCTGGCGGTGGCGGCGGCCCGGGAGCGGGCGCGCCGCGGGTGGGCCGGTTCGGCGGGTGCGCAGGGCGCGCCGGATGCGCCCTTCCGCCCCTCGATCTACCTGTCGGACCAGGGGCACAACTCCCTGGTTCGGGCGGCCCGGGCGGCGGGGTTCGAGCCCGGGGGGGTCCGGGTCCTCCCCACCGGGGCGGACCTTCGCCTCGACCCGGACGCGGTGGCCCGGGCGGTGGAGGCGGACCGGGCCCGGGGGTGGTCGCCGGTTCTCGTCGCCGCGAACGCCGGCGCCACGAACACCGGGGTCGTGGACCCGCTGGAGGCGCTGGGCCGGCGGTGCCGCGAGCTCGGCGTGCACTTCCACGTGGACGCGGCCTACGGGGGGTTCGCCGTGCTGGATCCCCGGGGGCGGGGGGCCCTCGCCGGAATGGAGCTCGCCGACTCGGTCACCCTGGACCCGCACAAGTGGCTCTTCCAGCCCTTCGAGTGCGGGAGCCTCCTGGTCCGGGACCCGGCCCTTCTCACCGACGCCTTCCGGGAGCGGGCCGACTACCTCGTGGACACCGAGCTCGGGGCGGAAGAGGTGAACATGGGCGAGCGGGGGATCCAGCTCACCCGGAGCTTCCGGGCGCTCAAGGTCTGGATGTCGATCCGCACCTTCGGAATGGCCCGGATCCGCGAGGCCATCTCGAGGGGGTTCGACCTGGCCGCGCACGCCGAGGCACGGATTGCGCGCTCACCCCACCTCGAGGTGGTGACCCCGGCGGCCCTCGGGATCGTCACCTGGAGTGCGGCGTCGGAGCCGCTGAACCGCCGGATCCGCGAGGAGCTCGCCGGAACCGGCGTCGCCTTCCTTTCGTCGACCCGGATCGGAGGGCGGCACGCCCTCCGCTTCTCCTCCCTGAACCCGGCCACGACGCGGGACGACGTGGAGACGATCGTGGCTGCGGCGGAGGCGATTGTCGCCGGCTCCGACGGCTCCACCGGGGCCACCGGGCGCCCCGGGGCCACCGGTTCCGACGGTGCCGCATGACCGAGCCCGCTCCCGACGCCGAACTCCTGGCCCGGGTGGGGCGCCGCCTCCGGTGGGGGGCGGGGCTCGCCCTCGTTTCCACCTTCGCCCTCGGGGTGGCCACCGAGCTCTCCTTCCGCGAGGTCCTGGCCCTTCCGGTCTTTCTCGTGGTCTTCCCGGCGCTGGCTCTGGCCCAGACCCCCTTCCTGGCTCACATCCGCTTCGAGCGGATCCCGGCCTACCTGAGCTCGGGGATCACGATCCTCGTCATGGGCGGCCTTGCCATGGCGCTTGCGGTCCTTGGGCCCGGCACCGACGCTTCCGGGATCGCTCCGATTGCACCGCTGGACTTCATGGCCTGGACCGCCGGGCTGACCCTCGCCGCCGTGGTCCTGAGCCTCGCCTTCCGCCCCCTCGAGGAGCGGGCCTGGGGCCCCTCGCCGCGGGGGACCCTGGACGAGGGGATGGTCGACGCCCTCCTTCCCCGGACCCCGGAGGAGCGACGGCTCTTTGCCGGGCTCTCCCTTGCCGCCGGCTGGGGCGAGGAGATCACCTACCGGGGGTACGTTCCGGCGGCCCTGGTCCTCGCGGGTGCGGGGCCGTGGGCGGCCATGGGGGTCGCCGCGGCCGCCTTCGGATTCCTCCACGCCTACCAGGGGCCCGTCGGGGTGGTGCGGACCGCGCTCCTCGGTTTACTTCTTGGGGCCTCGGTGATCCTCACCGGGAGCCTCTTTCCCGCCATGGCGGCCCATGCCCTCGTGGACCTGGTGCTGGGGCTCGTGCTGGGCCCCCGCCTCCTCGACCGATCCCGAAACCCATGAAGATCGACCTCGCCCTCCTCTGTGACGCCGCCACCGTCGACGGCTCCGGCAAGCTGAACATTCTCGGGGTCTTCGACCGGATTCACGCCCGGGAGTTTCCGGCGCGCCACGCCCGTGTCTGCCTCGTGCTCCGGATCGCCGCCGTGGGTTCCGACGCCGGTGAGTACGAGGCCCGAATCCGCCTCGTGGGCCCCGACGGCGAAGACCTGGTCCGCCTCGACGGAGGGCTCCAGGTCGGTCCGGCGCCCACCGAGGATACCACCCGGATCCCCCACGTCCTGAACCTGGATGGCCTCGTCTTTCCCACCGCCGGGAACTACCGCTTCGAGGTCGAGGTGAACGGGAGCGCCATGGCTTCCCTCCCACTCCAGCTCCTCCGTGCCACCGGGGCCGGACCGGGCCGCGGGGGGACCACCGGACCCGAGGGGATCCCCATCGTGTTCGCTCCGGGCGGACCCGCACAGGCCTGAGCGCCCCCAGGGGCCCCCTTCCCGATCACGGCCAGCCCGATGCAGGTCACCCCGATGCAGATCAGCCGGCTCACCCTCTTCCCGGTGAAGGGCCTCCGGGGAATCGACGTCCCGGTCCGCCGGCTGGGCCCCCGGGGGCTCGACGGGGATCGCCGCTGGATGGTGGTGGATTCCTCCGGCCGGTTCCTGTCGCAGCGCACGCATCCCCGGATGGTGCTGGTGGAGACGGAGCTCCTCGCCGAGGGCGACCTTCTCCGCCTCCACGCCCCCGCCATGCCCCCCCTCGAGCTTCCCGCCCGTCCCGAGGGCTCCGACCGGGCGTCCGGTGCGCCCCTCTCCGTGACGGTCTGGAACGACGCCCTCGAGCTTCCGGCTCCGAGCCCCGACGCCGACGCCTGGATGTCGGCCTTCCTGGGCGACCCCGTGCGCCTCGTCTACCAGCCGGAGACGGCCCGCCGCCCGGTGGACCCGGCCTATGCCCCGGGGGCGGAGGTGAGCCTTGCCGACGGCTACCCGATCCTCCTGGCCAGCGAGGCCTCCCTGGACGAGCTGAACCGCCGCCTCGCCGAGCCCGTCCCCATGGACCGCTTTCGCCCGAACCTGGTGGTGGCGGGGGCCACGGAGCCCCACGCCGAAGACGGGTGGACCCGTTTCTTCCTCGGCGACGTGCCCTGCCTCGGGGTCAAGCCCTGCGCCCGCTGCGCGGTGACCACCGTCGACACCCGGACCGGCGAAAAGGGGAAGGAACCGCTCCGGACCCTCGCCCGCTACCGGGGCCACGATGGCAAGGTCTGGTTCGGTCAGAACGTGGTTCCCGAGGGCACGGGGACCGTCCGGATCGGGGACCCTGTGCGGGTGGAACGTTCCGTACCTCTTGCCGGAACGTTCCCTCCCCCCCCAAGGTAAGGAGATGGGAGAGGGCTTCGCCGTGCGATGCGGCCCGGTTCCGGAGGGGACGTCCCTCGCGGGGCCCAGCGCCGTGAAGCTCTCCCGAGGAGGGTGTCCCCGTGATCTTCGCCTGCAGCTACGAGGAGGTCCGCGCACTCGAGGAGGGTGCACGGAGTTTTCTCGGGGAGCCCGTGGGCGGCGGTGCCGTTGCCGCACCCCCGGCAGCCCGGGCCGCCGTGGAGCACCTCCTCCCCCGCCTCACCGGTGATCTCTCCTTCACCACCCTGGCCGACCGGGACTCCGCCGAGCGCGGCGTGCGTGCCGTGGTGCTTCACCTGAAGCGCGCCATGGACACCTGCATCCTGGCCACCCACCCTGCCGACGAGCCCTCGGTGGCGGCGTACTTCGACTACGCCCACGCCCTCTCCGTGCTCAACCGCCTGGAGGGGATGGGGCGGGAGATGCTCGCCATCTTCGAGCTCCTGAAGGGGGGCGAGCCCGACCCGGTGGACTTCCACACCTTCATCTTTCCCGACTGACCCACGGCCCGGACCCCGGGGTCCCGGCGCCTCCCCCTTCCCGGGGTGGCTCCGAACCCCCCCGGGCCGCGGTCGCGCCTGCCCGCCATGACCCCTTCCCGCATCGAAGCCCTCCGGGGGATGCTCGAACGTCGCCCCGATGATCCACGGCTCCGCTTCGGCCTCGCCGTCGAGCACCTGAACGCCGGCGAGCTCGAGGACGGCGTCCGGGAGCTCCGCAACTACCTGGAACTCGCCGACGACGAGGGGAACGCCTGGGGAAGGCTCGCCGCCGCCCTCGTGGCGCTGGGCCGCGAGGACGAAGCCCGGGAGGCCTACCGAACCGGAATCTCCGCCGCCCTCGCCCACGGGCACCCGACCCTCGCCCAGGAACTCGAGGAGGCGCTGGAGGGGGTGTGACCCGGGGCTCTTGACGCGAGGAACGCCGCGGCCCAACTGTGGCGGACCGACCGCGACGGCGGATCGGCGTCCACCTCGGTCCAGGGAGAGACGCAACGATGGCCTCTGCCTCAGGAATCCAGCAGCCGCAAGCAGCCGTTCCCCGGTCGGAGTACCCGGTTCCTCGACCGACGGGGGCGGGCCCCGACGTCGGACCATGGCCTTCGGACGCCGACGCCCCCCTCCGTCGGTGGATCGGTGGCATGCGAGGCGGTGCTGCGGGGGTCCTCACCGCCCTTCTCGCCCTGGGCGGGTGCGGGGAGGCCACCGACCCACCCGGGGGCGGTGACGAACTGGGCTTCATCCTCTCCTGGCCCGTCGTCGATTCCATTTCCATCGACCCGACCGCCGCGCCCGAGGTCCGCGAGATCCGGACCTGGGGTCTGGACGCCGATTCCCCCTTCGGCGTGATCATCGACGCCACGCTCGTGGGCGACTCCCTGGTCGCCGTCGCCGACCGGGTCGGGTGCGCGATCCACATCCTGGACATCCGCGCTCCCGACGCGCCGCCGCGCTCGATCGGTGGATGCGGCGATGGGCCCGGTGAGTTGAGACGGGTCATTTCCGTTGCCTTCGACGGAGAGGCGCTCCTCGTGGCCGATGCCGGTCATGGCCGGCTCCACCGTCTGGATGCGACCGGGCAGCTCCTCGACACGGACCGGCTCGATCTTGCCGAGCTTTCCGGCTCCGTCATCATGAGCAGGGCCGACGGGGTGGCGGGCACACTCCTCCTGGCGCCGATGCGGATGCCCCTGGAACGTGGACAGCCCGCCCTGTTGGTTCACGGGTGGGGACCGGAGGCCGTGCCCCTGACGCCGGATCCCGAAATCTGGCGGGAAACCACGGCAGCTATCGGCTTTGTTGCCACTGGCTGCGTCGCCGCCGGCGGCGACGTGGTGGTCATGGCCAATCCCTGGACGCCCGAGGTGGCCCTCGTTGGGAGGGGTCCGGTTTCCCTCGGCGCCTTTCGAACGGTCAGGGACTGGGCTCCGCCGACCCTCGATGAAGGCCAGCCGGGCGCCTGGCGGCCGGGCGGTGTGCAGCCACGTGTCGTCTGCTCGGAGCGTTCGGCGGTGGCACGCTTCGCCCTTCATCATCTTGCGGATGACGGGAGCCAGAGGCTTGAGGTCGGACGGGGACACCTCGTCTTCCTTGACCTGGAATCCCGACGGGCCTCGCTCATGCACGTGGATGGCGCCGCTTGGCCGGAGCTTGGGGCAAGGCTTCCGGTGGCCCTCCACGGGCGTCTTCTTCTGACCTTCCAGAACCGGTTCGGGCCGGCACCCACCGTCGCCCTGTGGGAGATTGACCCGTGGTGAGTTGAGGTGCGTCCGACCCCCGCCCCCCCACTTCCGCCCCTTCCCTTCCCCCTCCCCCCGCTCCGGCCCATCTTCGGACGGACCCGCGCCCCGACCCGGTGCGGCGTCCCACCCCCGAGGTGACCCCCTGAGCTCAAGGAGTACGGATGTCGGTGGCCCAGAAGCGGGAGCGCGTCCTCCCCCGTCTCATCGAAGAGGAGATGCGGGAGGCGTTCCTCGACTACTCGATGAGCGTCATCGTGCAGCGGGCCCTCCCCGACGTGCGCGACGGGCTGAAGCCGGTGCACCGCCGGATCCTCCACGCCATGAACGAGCTGGGGCTCCGGCCGGATCGGGCCCACAAGAAGTCGGCCTCGGTGGTGGGCGAGGTGCTCGGGAAGTTCCACCCCCACGGCGACTCGGCGGTCTACGACGCCCTGGTCCGCATGGTCCAGGACTTCTCGCTCCGCTACCCCCTCGTGGATGGCCAGGGAAACTTCGGCTCCATCGACGGAGACTCGGCGGCGGCGTACCGGTACACCGAGGCACGCCTGGCCCCGGTGGCCGAGGCCATGCTCGCCGATATCGACATGGACACGGTGGACTGGTCGCCGAACTTCGACGGCCGCCTCCTCGAGCCCACGGTCCTCCCCTCGCGCATCCCGAACCTCCTCGTGAACGGGTCGTCGGGGATCGCCGTGGGGATGAGCACGAACATCCCCCCCCACAACCTGAGGGAGGTGGCCGCCGCCTTCCGCCACCTGGTGGAGGACCCCGACTGCACCACGGAGGAGCTCATGGCCCACGTGCCGGGGCCGGACTTTCCCACCGGGGGGTTCATTGTCGGGGCCACGGGGATCCGCGACATGTACGAGACGGGGCGCGGGCGGATCGTCATGCGCGCCCGGGTCATGAAGGAGGCGCTCCGGGGGGGGAAGGAGCAGCTCGTGGTGGCGGAGATCCCGTACGCGGTCTCGAAGGCCAAGATCATCGAGCAGATCGTGGACCTCTCCCGGAAGTCGAAGATCGACGACGTGACCGACGTCCGGGACGAGTCGGACCGCGACGGCCTCCGCCTCGTCATCGAGCTCAAGCGGGGCGCCGACCCGGCAAAGACCCTCGCCGTGCTCTACCGGCGCACCTACCTCCAGCAGACCTTCGGGGCGATCCTCCTGGCGCTGGACAAGGGCGAGCCGAAGGAGCTGGGTCTCAAGCCCCTGCTCGAGCGGTACCGCGACCACCGGATCGAGGTGGTGGTCCGCCGCTCCCGCCACGAGCTGGAGAAGGCCGAGGCTGAGCGCCACATCCTGGAGGGGCTCCTCGTCGCCCTGGACCAGATCGACGAGGTGATCCGGATCATCCGGGAGTCGAAGGACCGCCCCCAGGCATCGGGGCGCCTCCAGTCCCGCTTCGGTCTCTCCGACGCGCAGGCCGACGCGATCCTGAACATGCGCCTCGGGAAGCTCACCTCCCTCGAGAGCGCCGAACTCCGGGCCCGGATGGCCGAGGTCGAGGCCGAGATCAAGCACCTTCGCGCCATCCTGGCCGACGAGGCCCGCCAGCTCCAGGTCGTCCTCGAGGAGCTCTCCGACGCGGTGGAGGCCTACGGCGACGTGCGCCGCACCCGCATCCTCCACGACGCCGAGGAGCACGAGGTCCCGGTAGAGGACGCGGTGGCCGACGAGGACGTGGTGGTCACCGTGTCGCACCAGGGCTTCGTGAAGCGGATTCCGGTGCACCTCTACCGGCGGCGGGTCGCGTCGGGGAAGGCGCTCGCCGGAATGGAGGCCTACGACGACGACTGGCTCGAGCGGGTCTTCGTGGCCCGCACCCGGGGGTGGATCCTCGCCTTCACCGAGGGTGGCCAGGTCCATTTCCTGTCGGTGCTCGACGTTCCCGAGGGTGCCCGGGCGTCGCGTGGGCAGTCGATCTACGCCCTCACCGGCGCCCCCCGCGAGGACCGGATCGTGGCCCTCCTCCCGGTGGAGGAGCTCGGCGACCCCGACAAGGTCCTCGTGTTCGTGTCGGAGGGGGGGCTCGTGAAGCGCACCGCCCTCTCGGAGTTCTCGAACCCCCGGGCCGGCGGGATCATCGCCGCCGGCGTGGCCGAGGGCGACCGGATTCTCGACGTGGTCCTCTCGGATCACCGGGCCGAGCTCATGCTCCTCACCCGCGAGGGGCGGGCGATCCGTTTCGAGGAGAAGGAGGTCTCCACCATGGGCCGCACCGCACGCGGGGTGAAGGGGATCGACCTGAAGGGAGCCGACCGCCTGGTGGGCGTGGTTCCCATTCGTCGGGATGCCCGGATCCTGACCGTGACCGAGCTTGGCTGGGGGAAGCAGACCCCGCTCTCCGAGTTCCCGCTCCAGAAGCGGGGCGGCCTCGGAACGATGGCCTCCCCGGTCTCGGCCGACGCCGGGCCCATCGTCGCCGCGCTGGAGGTGGTGGACGCCGACGAGGTGAGCCTCGTGACCGCCGGCGGGGTCGTGACCCGGGTGGCCGCCCAGGAGGCTCCGGTCCAGGGTCGCCGCACCCGGGGAAGCCGCCTCGTGAAGCTCGCCGCGGGCGACCGGATCGTCGAGGTGACCCGGAGCCTCACCGAGCAGACCTCGGGGGTGGGCGAAGCGCCCCAGGGAAGCGAGATTCCGTCGGCTCCGGAGCCGGGGGCCGACCCGGACCCCGAGGAAGACACGGGCCCCACGATCGACCCCGGGCCCAGGTCCGACCTGGGTTCCAGGCCCGAACCGGGTCCCGGCGCGCCCGACGACGACGGGGAGCAGCCCGACCTCTTCGGGGGGTAGCCCCGCCCGGCCGGCGGGTCCGCCTGCCCCGGGCAGGCGCGGCGGGAGAAGCCTGCGCCCCCGGGAGGAGGCCCGCCCGCGCCGCATCCCGGAAACGACCTGAACCAGCAGGAACGAACCACGAACCGACGTGTCCCGGACGGGGCCCGTCACCGACCCCATGACGAGGTGAAGCAATGAAGGTACTCGTGCTCGGAGGGGGAGCCCAGGGCTCCGCAGCGGCCTACGACCTCCTCCAGGACGACGGCGTGACCGAGGTGGTCATCGGCGACATGAACACCGAGGTGGCGCCCTTCCTCCGACCGTTCGTGGGCGGGAAGCTCCGGGTCGAGCGTGTGGATGCGCGGGACGAGGACTCGGCGCGCCGCGCCATGGCCGGGATGACCTCGGTGGTGTGCGCCCTTCCGTACTACTTCAACCTCCCCATGACGAAGCTGGCCATCGAGGCGGGGGCGCACTTTGCCGACCTCGGGGGGAACACCGAGATCGTCGAGGCGCAGCGGGAGCTCGATGCCGAGGCCGTGGCCGCCGGAGTCAGCGTCATTCCCGACTGTGGGCTCGCGCCGGGCATGGTGAATATCCTGGCGCAGGCCGGGATCGACGCGCTCGATTCCACCGAGTCGGTGCGGATGTGGGTGGGCGGGCTTCCGCAGAACCCCGAGCCGCCCCTGAACTACCAGATCGTCTACTCCATGGAGGGGGTGCTCGACTACTACACGACCCCCGGGCTCGTGCTGCACGACGGGGAGCCGGCGGAGGTGGAGGCGCTCACCGGGCTCGAGGAGGTGGAGTTCCCTGCGCCGCTGGGGACGCTCGAGGCCTTCTACACCGCCGGGGGGATCTCGACGCTCCCCTACCGCTACCGGGGGGTGCTGCGGACCATGGAGTACAAGACCCTCCGCTACCCGGGGCACGCGGGGATCATGAAGGCGATTCGCGATCTGGGGCTCCTCTCCGACGAGCCGGTGAAGGTCGGGGATGCGGAGATCACGCCGCGCCAGTTCTTCATCGACCGGGTGACGCCGAAGCTGCTGCGACCCGGGGGGCACGACGTGGTGGCGCTCCGGGTGGAGATCCGGGGCACGAGAGGCGGGGCGGCGCGGACGATCCGCTACGACGTCCTCGACCGGTACGACGAGGCCACCGGGATCACCGCCATGATGCGGACCACCGGGTACTCGCTCGCGCTCACCGGGGTGATGCAGGGGCGCGGGCAGATCCGGGAGCTCGGGGTGCGCACCCCCGACGAGACGGTGGACCCGGCGGCTTACGTGGAGGGATTGGCGCGGCGCGGAATCGAGGTGGCAAAGACGGAAGGGTGACGGGGGGCGGGGGAGGGGGTGGTTGGTTCAGGGCGGCGGGGCGGCAGGGCGGCTGCGGGCACACGGGCGGTCGCGGGTTTCGCGGCCGCCCACCTTGCCATGGAAGCGCCCGCCGGGATGTGGGAGGGTAAGGGCGTCGGCGGGTGAAGGCGTGGGGGCGTGGACGCGGGAACGCTTCGGCCCCCCCGGCCCGCCCCCCCGCCCTCCCGTCCCCCTCGCCGCGCGCACGGTAACAAACGAGCCAATTGAGGGGGGTGCGGCGCGCGCGTGTTCCGAAACGCACCGTATGGGTAACAACTGGGACAGACGCGCCGCACCCCTCCATTCGACTGTCCCGTTTGTTGCCCATACGGTAACAAACGGCCCCCATGCTCTCGAAACCCCCCGCGTCTGTGACGAAACGCACCTCCTCCGGGTCCCTTCCGCCGGGTGAGGCAGGCGCGGTCCCCTCCCGCGCCGTGGCCACCGCCCCCGCGTTGCCCCATCGCCCGGAGGAGGGGCTCCCGGTCGCGCCTCCCGGCCCCCGGTCCCCTGCGCCGCCACGCGGCAGGCCGCCCTCCCGCGCACCGGACTTCGAGGGCCGGGCCCGGGAACTGGCCGAACGCCAGCACGGGGTGGTGACGCTGGATCAGCTCCGGGAGCTCGGCTACACCCGCCGGATGGTGGCAAGCAGGGTCAGGAAAGGACGCTTCGCGCCGGTACTGCGCGGGGTCTATGCGATCGGCCCCCGGCTCTCGGCTCGCTCGCGCGAGATGGCGGCGGTGCTCCAGGGCGACGGAGGCGCCGTACTCAGCCACCGGTCCGCTGCGGCGCTCTGGGGGATCTTCACCCTCCCGGACCGCTCGCCCGGCACGGACCCCGGGTGCTGCGAGGTGTCGGTCCTCGCCTCCAGGCGCTTCCGGCGCGTACCCGGTGTGCTCGCTCACTGCGTCGTCACGCTCCCCGATGAGGACCGCACCGAGCGCGAGGGGGTGCCCCTGACCACCCCGGAGCGCACCGTCCTCGACCTGGCGGCGCTGGCCTCCGGCGCTCCCACCCCCTCGGGCGCCCGTTCGGCCGCCGGACGCACGGACCACGGGCCCGGGGAGCGGGCCGCGATGATCCCTCTCCCCCCCTTCGGTCCCCGCGACCTGGAGCGCGTGGTGGCCCGGGCCGAACGGGAAGGCCTGGTATCCGTGGCGGGGCTCCGGGCCCGAATCGATGGGGCTCCGGCGAGAAAGGGTACGCGCCTCCTCCGCCGGATCCTCGAGATCGAAGGTGGGCCCGCCTTCACCCGGTCGGAGGCGGAGCGTCAGCTTCTGGCAAGGATCCGCCGATCCGGGCTCCCTGCACCTCGGGTGAATGCCCAGGTGGGGCGGTGGGAGCTGGACTTCCACTGGCAGGAGGCGCACCTGGCCGTGGAGGTGGATGGCTTTGCCCATCACGGGACGCGCGACGGCTTCGAGCGCGACCGGGCGAAGGATGCGGACCTCGCCGCCCGCGGAATCCTGGTGATCCGCGTGACATGGAGACAGATCCGCGACACCCCGGAGGCGGTCATCGGCCGCGTGGCACGTGCCCTCGGAAGGGCGGAGGAACGTGCTGCGGTTGTCCGGGGCGGGGGGGGGGCCTGAAGGGGGGCAAGGCGGGGGCCTTCGTCAGCCCCCGGGGTCGATCCGTCCGAGGAGATCGGTGAGCACCCGGTGGGTGAGCCCCCAGACGCTGCGCCCGGCCACGTCGAAAGCGGGGAAGGCGAGATCTCCTGCCGGCGCGTAGCGGTACGTGGTCCGGGATCCGGGGTCACGGAGGTGGCCCAGGGGGACCCAATGGAGTTCGTCGACCTCGTGGGGAGCGGCGATTCGCGCCTCGGTTTCGGGGGGAACGGAGAAGACGAGGGGAAGGATCGTGAGGGGGGGGAGGTGGGCGTTCCGCGGAGCCACGAGGTCCAGTCTCCCGAGCACCTCCCCCACCGTCTCGAGGGGGATCGCCACCTCTTCCAGGGTTTCGCGCCGCGCGGTGTGGAGAAGGGAGGGGTCGATCGGATCCCACTTTCCGCCGGGAAAGGCCATGTGCCCCGACCAGGGATCGCGTTCGTGGCGCGCGCGCCGGATCAGGAGGAGTTCGGGAGAGGGTGCGAGACCGGAGTGGCCGGCCGGCGGGGGCCCCCGCAGAATGACCGACACGGCCGCGACCCACCCGCCCTCGCGGGGGGGTGGGTCGTCGACCGCACCGCGGTAGGGTGACAGGCTCGGGCGGAGTGCGGCGAGGGGGGACATGCGCTCCGACTACCCCCGGAGACGAAGCGAGTTCAGCTTCTCCCCGGGCCCCTGACCCTCAGACCCCCTTCTTCTCCGCACCCCAGATGTGCTTGTGAAGCTGCGTCTGCATCCGCACGGGGAGGCCGCTTTCAAGGATCCACCGCGCCAGATCCTCGAGCACCGGGCCCGCCTCCCCCCATACCGGCGAGACCAGGAGCGCCCGGAGGCTCCCCTCGCGCACCCGGGCGTCGAGCCCCCGCTCGCGGATGACCGACTCCGCCCATCGCCAGTCCGCCTCGTCCGCGATCACGAACTTGACCTCGTCTCGGGCGTCCAGGTGCTCGAGGTTTTCCCAACGGTTCCGGTGCGACTCCACCGACCCCGGACACTTGAGGTCCATGATCACGTGGACGCGGGGGTCCAGGGGCGACACGTCTTCCGACCCGGAGGTCTCGACGAGCACGGTGAACCCCTCCTCGAGCAGCTGGTCGGCCAGGGCGAAGGCGTTCCGGTGCGCCAGCGGCTCTCCCCCGGTAAGCTCCACCACCGGGCACCCGAAGGCCCGGACCTGCTCCATGATCTCGGCCAGCGTCATCCGATCGCCGCCCTGGAAGGCGTACGCCGTGTCGCACCAGCTGCACCGGAGGGGACAGCCGGTGAGCCGGACGAAGGTGCACGGGACTCCGGCCCACGTCGACTCGCCCTGGATCGAGTGGAAGATCTCCGTGATGCGGAGGAAGGGGGCGGGAGGGGCGGGGGCCGCCCGGGACGCGTCCATCATCGGTCCGTGCGCTCCGGGCCGTCCCTCTGGTCTGCAGGGGTCTGCGAACCGCGCCCCGGCCCCGGCCAGAGGAACCCGAGGGGCGATTCCTTCACGACGCTCCCCACCATGAACGCCAGGTTCTCGGGGCGCTCCGCAAGCCGGCGCATCAGGTACGGGTACCACTTCTCGCCGTAGGGAATGTAGACGCGCACGTTGTACCCGTCGGCGACGAGCGCCTCCTGCAGGTCCCGACGCACGCCGTACAGCATCTGGAACTCGAAGTCGGACTTCGCGATGCCTTCTCGTGATGCGAACTCCCGGGCGCTGTCGACCAGGAGGTCGTCGTGGGTGGCGAGGGCGGGGTAGTGCCCCTCGGCCAGAAGCACCCGCATCGACTCGAGGAAGGCGGCGCGGACCTTGTCGACCCCCTGCCAGGCCACCTCCGGGGGTTCGGCGTAGGCGCCCTTGCAGAGGCGTACCCGTGCCCCCAGCTCGATCATGCGTCGCACGTCTCCGGGGGTTCGCTTCAGGTAGGCCTGGAGCACGACCCCGATGTCGCGGTGCCCCTCGGCCCAGAGCTTCTCGAAGGCGTCGAGGGTCCGCTTCGTGTACGCCGAGGACTCCATGTCGAAGCGGAGGAAGATGCCTCCCTCGGCGGCGGCTTCCAGTACCCGACCCAGGTTCCGCGCAAGGAACGGCTCGGAAATGTCCTGCCCCATCTGCGTGAACTTGAGGGAGGCGTTCGCGTCGAGCCCCTCGGCGGCGATGCTCCGCACGAGCTCCACGTACCGGTCCGCTGCCCGCTCCGCATCCACTTCCGAGCGCACCGCCTCCCCGAGGTAGTTTCCGGTCACCTTGAGTCCGGCGGCGTTCGCGCCCCGCGCTGCCGCCAGGAGGTCGGCGAGCTCCTCGCCCGGCACGAAGCGGCGGCTCACCGACCGGGTGAGCGGGGTGCCGGTGAGGACCTTCCGGGCGGAGTCGGAACCGGACAGGAAGAGGAGGCCGCGACGGATCATCGGAGCTCGAAACCTGGGGGTGTGGAAGAAGGGGAGGCGTCGTCGGCCTCCACGGAACGGTCCGCCCCCCGGGCGATCGCGTCGTCCAGGAGCTCCCGGACCCTTCCGAGGGGAAGGCGGCCGAGCTCGCGGAGGGCGTCGTCCCGGGTGCGGGCGCGAACGAGGGGCTCGGACTCCACGTGCCCCACCACCCCGATCCCCGTGAGGGCCCAGCGGGGAAAGACCAGGTATCCCTCCCAGGGGGCCGCGAGGTCGGGCGTCCGCTCGGCCTCGGGCGACACGGTGTAGGGCTCGCCGTCCGCCCCCTCGAAGGCCGGGGGCCGCTCGTGCTCCCGGAAGTACCCCCCGAGGGTGGCGTCGGGTGCGCCGTCGATGTCGGCACTCGTCTCGCGGACGTCGTGCGCGTCCGTCGCAGCGTCGCCCTCGGCGTCGAGGCCGGCGTCCGGTTCGAGGGGGGGGTGGGGGGAGTCGGGGGAGGACATCCCGAAAGATACACGATCCGCCGGGGCGCATCGACGCCCCTCGGTGTGGCGGTGGCACGAATCTCGCACAGAAACCTTGTGTACCCGTAACCGCGATGCACAAATGTTGTGAAGCAAGGCCGGCACCGGCCGGCACCGGCCGGCCCCGGCCGCCTAGGCCGGCCCTGGCCGCCCTGGCCGCCCCCGGCCGCCTAGGCCGGCCCCGGCCGCCTAGGCC
>JBJHCE010000012.1:0-42853 GCA_050485865.1 Gemmatimonadales bacterium
GACCCTCCACCTGGCGCCCGGGGGGAGCGGGGCCGGGGGGCTCGGGCTCGCGCCCGCCGACGGGGCCCGGGGGGTGGTGGAGACCCTCGTGGACGACGTGGCCTTCACCGGGGCGCAGCACGCGGAGGCCCCCGAGTCGCCCCACCGGCTTCTCTACGCCACCGCGGAGCTCACCGAGGCGGTGCACGTTTCGGGCACCCCCGAGGTCACGATCCGGATGACCGCGGACCGGGCCGCCGTGAACCTCACCGCCTGGCTGGTGGCGCTCCCCTGGGAGGCGGCGGCGCCCCGGCAGCCGAACTTCAGCGTGATCACCCGGGGGTGGGCGGACCCGAAGAACCACCGCTCCCTCACCGAGAGCGATCCCATCGTGCCGGGGGAATTCCGCGACGTGACCTTCACCTTCCAGCCCGATGACCAGGTGATCCCGGCGGGGCGCCGGATCGCCCTCGTGATCTTCTCGAGCGACCGGGAATACACCCTCTGGCCCGAACCGGGGTCGGAGCTCTCGGTGGCCCTCGACGGGACGCGGCTGGTCCTTCCGGTGGTGGGGGGCGAGGCGGCGCTTTCGGCGGCGCTCGGGCGGTAGCCGGAGCGCTGCCGGCGTCGCTCGGACGGCAGGAGCCGGCGGGTCCGCTCAATCCTGCGGGGGCGCCTCGGGCTCCTGCTGCGCCGTCCGGCAGAGACGAATGAGCGTCCAGAAGAGGTCGCGGAGTCCTTCTTCCGGGATGCCGAGGGACCGGCCGGAGGCGGCGGCGCGGGCCACCACCGCCGCCTCCCGACCGGGGTCCAGGACCGGGCGCCCGGCGCTCCGCTTTCCGGCGCCCGCGAGCGCCGAGAGCCGGAGGCGGCGGGCCACGAGCTCCACGAGGGCGTCGTCCAGCGCCTCGATTCCGGCGCGGATCTCGTCGATTGCGTCGCCGGCCCCCTCCCCGGCGCCCCCCCCCGCCCCGGGACTCATGCCGCCCCCCGGAGCCGCGCCGGAGCCGACGCCGGAGCGGCGGGAAGGGTCCGCCCCACCGCTTCCGCCACCGGCCGGAGCCGCCGCACGAGGGCCTGGAAGGCCGCCGGGGTGAGGGACTGGGGCCCGTCGGAGAGCGCCCGCTCCGGGTCGGGGTGGACCTCCACGATGAGGCCGTCGGCACCCACCGCCACCGCGGCCAGCGCCAGGGGCTCCACCAGGTGGGCGACCCCGGCGGCGTGGCTCGGATCCACGATCACCGGGAGGTGGGTCTCGCGCTTGAGCACCGGGACCGCGCTCAGGTCGAGGGTGCTCCGGGTGGCGGTCTCGAAGGTCCGGATCCCCCGCTCGCAGAGGACGAGGTCCCGGGCCCCGGCGGCGGCCAGGTGCTCGGCGGCGTGAAGCAGCTCCGCCAGGGTGGACGACGCCCCCCGCTTGAGGAGGACCGGGCGCCGAAGCATGCCGACCTCCTTGAGCAAGGCGAAGTTCTGCATGTTCCGGGCCCCCACCTGGAGCATGTCGGCCCGGCTCGCCACGAGCTCCGCCTCGCGGGGGTCCATGACCTCGGTCACCACCGCCATTCCGGTTTCCTCCCGGGCCCGGGCCAGGAGCTCGAGCCCCTCGGCCCCGAGCCCCTGGAAGGCGTAGGGCGAGGTCCGGGGCTTGAAGGCGCCGCCCCGGAGGATCCCGGCGCCGGCGGCCCGCACCGCCCGGGCGGTTCCGAGGAGCATGTCCTCGCCCTCGACGGAGCAGGGGCCCGCGGCGAGGACGAGGGCCTCGCCCCCCACCACCTGCCCGGGTCCATCGCCCACCCGCACCCGGGTCGCGTGCCCCGGGGCCAGGCGTGCCACCCTGGGGGTGGGGCCGGGCGCCGGGATCACGCGCGCCACGGCGGGGAGGGTCGCCACCCGCTCGGCGTCCACCCGGGGAGGGGGTGCCCCCGGCTCGGGGAGGGCCAGGATCAGGGTGGGGGGAAACCCGGCCACGACCTCGGTCCGGAGCCCCTGGCCCTCCACCTCGATCCGGATCCGGTCCACCTCGTGGGGCGTGGCGTCGCCCCGGGTCTCGATCAGCATGGCCTCGTTCCTGCGCTGGGGTACGAAAAAAAAGCGGCCCGTGATGCTCACGGGCCGCGGAAGAAGCTTCGGAAGTCGGAGAAACGCGCTAGCTACACGTACGGCTCCAACCGCGGCCCGGGCGGGGGGGCGCGGTAAAGTAGAAGAAGGCGCAGGCGGTCTCGGCGGTGCTCATGCCGCATTTCTAGCGGGGAGGGAAGGCGGCGTCAACCCCCGGCCGGTTCACACCCCCCGGGCCCCCGGCCTACTTCCGGGGCGGCCGGCTGGGCCGGAGCTCCACTTTCGAGGGGAGGGCCCGGTCGGGAAAGGAGAGAAGGTCCAGGACCACCCGGGCCACGTCTTCGGGGGCCAGCTTCCAGTCTCCCTCGGGACCGGGCTCGCGGCCGGAGAAGTGGGTGTTGACACTCCCGGGCATGATGCACGACACCCGGATCCCCTCGTGGCGGAGGTCCAGCATCATGGCCTCGGTCATTCCGAGGAGCCCGAACTTCGTGGCGTTGTAGGCCACCCCGCCCCCGAAGGCGTTCCGGCCCGCCAGCGACCCCACGTTCAGGATCCACCCGCCCCCGGCGCGCACCAGGTGCGGCACCGCCGCCTTCGACACGTGGAAGACCCCGTCCAGGTTCGTGCGGATCTGGAGGTCCCAGTCCGCCGGGTCGAGCTCCTGGATCGGCGCAAAGCGGCCGAGCCCCGCGTTGTTCACCACGATGTCGAGCCGCCCGAAGCGCGCGACCGTGCCCTCCACGAGGGCCCGGCAGGCCTCGGGATCGCGGACGTCGCAGGGGATCCCGTGGGCCTCACCCACCCCCGCACCCGCCTCCGCCGCCAGCTCCTCCGCCACCCGCGCCACGTCGGAGGCGGTGCGGCTCGACACCACCACCCGGGCCCCCTCGGCCAGGAGCGCTTCGGCCACCGCGCGTCCGATCCCCTTCGTGCTCCCGGTGACGAGGGCCACCTTCCCGCCCAGCTCCACGCTCGCCATTGCCATCGCTTCGTCCTCTCGTCCTGGTGTAGTGGTGGGGTCCCGGTCCCGGAACCGAGGTCTTTCACCGGGCTCCTGGCGTGGTTACCCTCGTGCACCGCCGACGCTCCCCCACGCACCCCAGCCACGCCATGCCCCCCGTCGCCCTCGTGACCGGAGGCGCCCGACGCATCGGGCGCGCCCTCTCCCTCGGACTCGCCGAGGCCGGCTTCGACGTGCTCGTGAACCACCACGCCTCCCCCCCCGAGGCCGACGCGGTGGTGCGGCGGATCGAGGCCCTGGGGCGCCGGGCCCACGCGGTCCAGGGCGACGTCTCCGACTCCGCCGACGTGGCCCGGGTGGCCGCGGAGCTTCGCGACCGCTTCGGAAGGCTCGACCTTCTCGTGAACAACGCTTCCCTCTTCCAGCCCCGCCGGCTCCTCGAGGTGGAGGAGGCGGAGTGGGACCGGGTCATGGCGGTGAACCTGAAGGCCCCGTTCCTGATGCTGAAGGCCACCGCCCCCCTCCTGGAGGAGGCGGAGGGCACGGTGGTGAACCTCGTGGACCTCTCGGCCGTGCAGCCCTGGGTCGAGTACGCGCATCACGCGGTCTCGAAGGCGGGGCTCCTCCACCTGACCCGGGTCATGGCCCGGGCCATGGCCCCCCGGGTCCGGGTGAACGCCATAGCCCCCGGTGCGGTCCTCCCTCCCGAGGACCAGTCCGAGGAGGACCGGGAGCGCTCCCGGAAGCGGGCCGCCCTCGGCAGGATCGGCACCCCGGAGGACGTGGTCCGCACCGCCCTCTTCCTCCACCGCTCCCCCTTCATTACCGGCGAGGTGGTGGTGGTGGACGGCGGGCGCCTTCTCGAGGGCTGAGGCGGCGCCTCAGGGTACCCGGTCGCCCCAGAGCTCCCGGAGCCGCCGGTCCCGCCCGCAGGCGGTGCGGTAGAGCCGGTACCGGACCGGGTTCTTCCGGTAGTACCCCTGGTGGTACTCCTCGGCCTCCCAGAAAGGCGCGGCCTCGGTGACCCGGGTCACGATGGGGGTCGCGAAGCGCCCCGAGGCATCGAGGGCTTCCCGGGAGCGGGAGGCGAGCTCCCCCTGCTCGGCGTCGCGCACGAAGATCTCCGAGCGGTAGAGGTCCCCCCGATCGCAGAACTGCCCCCCGGCGTCCAGCGGGTCCACGTTCACCCAGTAGACGTCCAGGAGACGCTGGTAGCTCACCCGCTCCGGATCGAAGACCACCTGCACCACCTCGGCATGCCCGGTCCCCCCCGCCGTGACGTCGGCGTAGCTCGGGCTCTCCATCCACCCGCCCATGAACCCGGAGGTGGTGGAGATCACCCCGTCCAGGGCGTCGAAGGGGGGCTCCATGCACCAGAAGCACCCCCCGGCGAACCAGGCGGTGTCGGGCGAGGGACGGGGGGGCCGTGCGGAGGTGTCTCCTGTGGATGCCACGAGCTCGCCCCCGGCCGGCGGTTCGGTCTCGGGCCCGGCGCCCGCCCCCTCGTCCGCGGGCGCGGCGGTTCCGGTCGCGGCGCCGGGCTCCGTGGGTTCCGGGACCACCTCCCCGGCGCCTTCCGCCCCGCCGGAGGCGACCGCGGGAGCGGCCTCCACCGCGGCTCCGGGGGCGGACCGGTCCGCATCCTCCCCCCTCTCCTCCCCGCAGGCGGCAATGAGTACGACCCCGGCGGCCGCGAGGAAGAGGGCGGCGCCCCGGCCCGGATGGGGGCGGCTCACCCGCGGAGCTCCGGCAGGGGGGTCCCCTCGGGAACGAACTCGAGGGCGAGGCCGTTGATGCACCAGCGCTCGCCCGTGGGGGGCGGGCCGTCGGCGAAGACGTGCCCCTGGTGGCCACCGCAGCGGGAGCAGTGGCACTCGGTGCGCCGCATGAAGAGGGAGTCGTCGGGGCGGGTCCCCACCGCTCCGGGGAGGTGGGTCCAGAAGGAGGGCCACCCGGTGCCCGAGTCGTACTTGTGCTCCGACGAGTACGCGGGCTGGAAGCAGGCGGCGCACACGTAGGTCCCCGGGTCGCGGATCCGGTCGAGGGGGCTCGACCAAGGGGGCTCGGTGTGCTCCTCGAAGAGGACCCGGTAGCGGTCGGGGGGGAGGAGGCTCCGCCACTCGTCGCGGGGGAGGAGCTCGGGAAGCCCCTCGAAGGCGCCCCGGGGGCCGGGGTTTCCGCAGGCCGCGAGGACGGGTCCCAGGAGGGCGGCGCCGGGGACCAGGGAGCCCAGCCGGGCAAGGAAGGTGCGGCGGTCGGTTGCGCCGTGGGGGTGGTGCAGGGGGTCTCGGGCGTCCATCGCGGTCTCCACGATGCGGCGGGGTCAGGGGTGCCGGCGGCGCTCCGCGGAAGGGGCCGGGGGGCGCGCCGTCAGGACTCCACCGGTACGGGTTCGGCGGGGAGGTCGTGGGGTTCCGCCTCTTCCACCCCGTGGGCGAGCCAGCGTTCCGCGTCGAGGGCCGCCATGCACCCGGTGCCGGCGGCGGTCACCGCCTGGCGGTAGTAGGAGTCCATGACGTCGCCGGCGGCGAAGATCCCCTCCACCGAGGTGCCGGTGCGCCATGCCTCCGAGGGGACCACGTACCCGGAGTCGTCGAGCTCCACCACCCCCTGGAGGAAGTCGGTGTTCGGGGTGTGGCCAATGGCGAGGAAGAGCCCGCCGGCCTCCATTTCCCGCTCCTCGCCGGTGACGGTGTCCTGGAGCCGGAGCCCGGTAATGAAGTCGTCGCCCATGACGTCCACCACCGTGGTGTTCCATTCGACCCGGATCTTCGGGTTCCTGAGCGCCCGCTCCGCCATGATCGGCGAGGCGCGGAAGGTGTCCCGGCGATGCAGGATCACCACCTCCTTCGCGAACTTCGTGAGGTAGGTGGCCTCTTCCATGGCCGAGTCACCCCCGCCCACCACCGCCAGCACCTGGTCCCGGAAGGCGGGGAGGGCCCCGTCGCAGACGGCGCAGGCGGAGACCCCGCCCCCCGAGTGGGCGAGGCGCTCCTCGTTGTGGAGGCCGAGCCAGTTGGCCCGGGCGCCGGTGGCCACGATGACGGCGCGGGCGTGGAAATCGCCGCTGTAGCGGGAGACCAGGCGGAAGGGGCGCACCGAGGTGTCGATCTCCACCACGTCGTCGGTCACGACCCGGGTGCCGAAGCGCTCGGCCTGGGCCTTCATGTCGGCCATGAGCTTCTGGCCGTCGACCCCCTCGGGGAAGCCGGGGAAGTTCTCGATGTCGGTGGTGAACATGAGCTGGCCACCGGGAATCATCTCCCGGGAGGGGCCGCCTTCGAGGACGAGGGGGTCCAGGCGGGCGCGGGCGGCGTAGACCGCCGCGGTCCACCCGGCGGGACCCGACCCGATGATGATGACGTTCTCGACCTTCGGGGTGGGGGCGCTACCCTCTTCCATCGTGATGCTCCGGTGCGGGGGCGCGGTCAGGCGCCCTGGAAGACCTTGAGGCTCGTCGAGTGGCCCGGGTTCACCCGGGCGGTGGGGTCGACGAAACGGACGGCGTTGTTCACGGCGGTGGCGGCCTCGGCGAAGCCGGTGGCGATCAGGTCGAGCTTCCCCTCGTAGTCGACGAGGTCGCCGGCGGCGTACACGCCGGGGAGGTTCGTCTCCATGAGGCGGCCCACGAGCACCCGGTTCTTCGCCACCTCCACCCCCCAGTTCCGGATCGGGCCCAGGTCGGGCTTGAACCCCAGGAAGGTGAGGACGGCGTCCACCTCGAGGTCGGTGCGCGACTGGTCGCGGTTGTCCTCGAGGGTGACCCCCTCGACCCGTGCGCTCCCGCGGACCTCCACCACCTCGTGGAAGAGGCGGAGCTCGATCTCGCCGGCGTCGGCGGCGGCGTGGAGCTGGGCCACCGAGGCCTCGTGGGCGCGGAAGCCGTCGCGGCGGTGGGCCACCACGAGCTCCTTCGCCCGGTCCTTCAGGATCAGGGCCCAGTCCAGGGCCGAGTCCCCTCCGCCCACGATGAGGATCCGCCTTCCCTCGAACTCCTCCGGGTGCTTCACCGCGTAGTGGACCCCCCGGTGGAGGAACTCCTCGTACCCGGGGCACTCGAGGCTGCGGGGCTCGAAGGCACCCCGGCCGCCGCAGATGACCACGGCGCGGGTCCACCAGGTTCCGGTGCGCCCCTCCAGCCGGTAGAGCCCCTCGCCGCCCCGGGTGAGGGTCCGGATCTCCTCGTCGAGGATCACCTCGGGGTCGAACTGCATGGCCTGGGAGATGAGGTTCATGGCCAGGTCCTTGGCCAGGACCTTGGGGAAGCCGCCCACGTCGAAGATGTGCTTCTCCGGGTAGAGGGCCATGAGCTGCCCCCCGAGCTCCGGAAGGGAGTCGACGATGCGGACGGAAGCCCCCCGCATTCCGGCGTAGAAGGCGGCGAAGAGGCCGGTGGGGCCGCCCCCGATGACCGTGATGTCGCGGGTACGCTCCGGGTCGGCAGTGCCGGCGGCCGGGGGCGCCGTGATCTGGGCTTCGTGCTGCATGGGTCCTGGAAACGTCCGCGTCGGGCGGGGCCGGAGCAGGATCGGTAGGGGCCGGGAGACGCGCGGCGAATCGCCCCCGGGTGTCGGGGCACGGGCCGCGCCGAACCCTGAACCATAACAGGAGGGCGCCCTGCCACAAGCGGGGGCGCGGGGGCTACGTCCCGGACCCCCGGAAGAGCTCCGAGTTCCGGTAGCGTTCGAGCCCCCGGGCAAGGAGCAGCTTGATCCCCACGGCGCCGGGAACCGCCAGCAGGAGCCCCACGAATCCGAAGAAGAACCCCCCGACCGCAATGGCCAGGAGGATCCAGACCGGGTGGAGTCCGGTGGAGTCTCCCACGATGCGCGGGGCCAGGATCCCGCTCTCGATGCTCTGGGTGATGGTGTAGACCACGCCCACCTTGAGAAGGGAGGTGCCCACGTCACCGCTCGCGAGCGCGATCCCGATGGCGGGAAGGAGGCTCAGCACCATGCCCAGGTAGGGGACCACGTTGAAGATGGCCACGATGAGCCCGAGGAGGACCGCGTAGGGGAAACCCGCGAGGAGGAGCCCCAGGGTGGTCATGGCGCCCAGGATCACCGACACGGTGACCTGCCCGCGGAGGTACCCGGCGAGGGCCCGGTCATAGTCCCGGCCGAACCGGAGGATCTCTCCGCGCCCCGGGGGAACCAGGGCGGCGGCGCGCTCCACGACCCGGTCCCAGTCCCGCATGAGGTAGAAGGCCACGACGGGAGTCAGCACCAGGTACCCGAGCACGGTGAGGACCGCACTCACCCCACGGCCGAGCCCGAGGGCCCCGCTCATGAGCCAGGCCACGAGCTGCTCCTGCCGCTCCTCGAGGAAGGCCACCACGTCGTCGGCGCCGAACGCCCGGATCCGCTCCGCCACCGCGCTCCCGTCCACCCCGGGCACGTTGAGCCTCCGGAGCCGCTCCTCCATGGCCTCGAGGAAGGAGGCGAAGCGGGCGAGGGCGTCGGGAGCGCGCTTCGAGAGCTCCGCCACCTCGCCGGCGAGCCAGGGCGCCCCCCAGACCGCCGCCGCCACCGTGAGGCCGACTACCGGCAGGGCCAGGAGGAGGACCGCCGCGGTGCGGGCCGATCGGCCGTCCGCGCCGAGGCGCCGGAGGGGCCGGAGCTGGGCGAGGCGATTCACCACCGGGTTCAGGATGTAGGCCGCCACCACCGCCACCACGAAGGGGGCGAGGAGCGCGCCCAGTTCCGCCAGGAGCCAGAACCCCGTGAGGAGGCCGGTGGTCACCACCACCGGGAGGAAGGCCG
Organism: Gemmatimonadales bacterium; assembly: GCA_050485865.1. Classification (GTDB taxonomy): domain Bacteria; phylum Gemmatimonadota; class Gemmatimonadetes; order Longimicrobiales; family Gaopeijiaceae; genus SKNW01. The sequence continues at coordinate 8,764 of JBJHCE010000012.1, forward strand.
GCCCCCTCCGGAAGGGGAGGAGGACCGCCACCAGGGCGAACCAGAGGAGGAGCGGGTTCAGGAGGGGGAGGAGCGCCCAGAGGAGGACCCCGAGCAGAAGGAGCGCCGCTCCGGCTCCGGCCCAGCGGGCGGGGTCCCGGGCCCCTCCCCCGCTCAGAGTTCCTCCCAGGGGAGAAGGTCGAGGGCCCGTTCGATCATGACCCGGGCATTGTCATAGGTCACCTGGTCGCCGGCCTCGGAGGCGGGGAGCCAGAGCGCCTCGGTGATTCCCTCGTCGGCCTGGGGCGTCGGATCTCCCTCCCGGGAGGCCATGAGGTAGAAGCGGCAGAACTTGTGGATGCGGCGCCGCCCCGAACGGAAGACCCAGTCGATCTCGCCCAGCTCCGGACCGAGGACGAGTCCGGTGAGCCCCGTCTCCTCCTCCACCTCCCGGACCGCCGCCTCCTCCGGGCTCTCCCCCACCTCCAGGTGCCCCTTGGGGAGCCCCCACTTCTGGTAGGGATCCCGGATCAGGAGCACATGGGCCTCCCCCCGGATCCGGCGGAGCACGACGCCGCCTGCGCTCTGCTCGACGACGACGGGGGAGGGCATCGGGAAAGGCTCCGGGACTCGAGGGTCAGAAGATGGAGAGGCGCAGGTAGCGCCGGGGGTTCTCACGAATGTCCTGCAGGAGGACCTGGAGCTCCGCGAGGGTCCCCTCGAGGCCGGAGGCCATGGTCGGGTCCCGGAGCAACCTCGCGAAGGAACCCTCGCCCTCTGCCGCCTGTTCCGCCACCCGGTCGAGCGCCGCGAAGGTGGAGTCGACGCGGACCGTCATGGCCTGCACGCTCACGTTCGTTCCCCGCATCTCCTCCGAAAGCAGGCGGAGGTTCTCGCTCAGGGCGGCAAAATCGGAGAGCCCTTCGGCGAGCTCCGGACGCTCCAGGAACGCGTTCAGGCGGGTGAGCGAGACCTGGGCCTCGAGCGCCGCATCGCCGATTCCCTGCGTGGCCCGGCGGACGTCGTCGGTGACGTCGGTAAACGAGATGGCCTGCTGCGTGACGAGATCCGAGAGCCGCTCCGAGACCCCCTCGATGTTGTCGATCATCGAGGCGATGTTCCGCGCCGTCTCGTCGGAGAAGGCGATCCCCACCCGGTCGGTGAGCACCGCGATGTTGTCGGAGATCCGGTCCGCCGCCGCGGTGAGCTGGGAAATGTCCGGAAGGGCGTATCCCGGAAGGACCCCGGACTCGGTGGGCTCGGTGTAGTCCGCGTAGGGAAACCGGCCCCGCGGGTGGATCTCGGCCTGCCAGTCGCCGAAGAAGGACTCGGGCGAGAGCACTACCACGGCATCGTCGGGGAACTCGAGCCCCTCCTGGATCCGGAAGGTGACCCGCACGGCACTCCCGTCGGGGACCACGCGCACCTCCCGGACCCGTCCGATGCGGACGCCCCGGAACTTGACGGGGTTTCCGGCCTTGACCATCCCCACTTCGTGGAACTCCGCCTTGAGCTCGGCGGTCTCCCCGGCGAAGCTCGATCCCTCGAGCCAGAGGGTGCCGACCACGATGACCGCCAGGGCGGCCACGATGACGACCCCGACGAGGGCATCTCGTTTCTCGTTCACTGGTGGTCCTCCATGAGTTCGGGGCGCCCCTCGATGAAGCTCCGGACCACCGGGTCGTCGCTGGTCCGGAACTCCTCGGGGGTCCCTTCCAGGCGACAGACCCCCTCATGTAGCATGGCCATTCGATCGGCCACGCGGAAGGCGCTCTCCATGTCGTGGGTGATGACGATCCCCGTCACCCCCAGTTCGTCCTTCATCCGGTTGATCAGGCGGTCGATCACCGCGCGGGTGATCGGGTCGAGCCCCGTCGTGGGCTCGTCGTAGAGGAGATAGCGGGGGCGGGTGGCGATGGCCCGGGCGATCCCCGCCCGTTTCCGCTGCCCCCCGGAAAGCTCCGAAGGCGACCGGTCGCCGTACCCCTCGAGCCCCACGAGGGCGAGGCACTCCTCCACCCGCTCCTTCCGCTCGGCGGCGGAGACCTCGCGCATGCGGCGTAGCCCCATTCCCACGTTCTCCGACACGCTCATCGAGTCGAAGAGGGCGGCGAACTGAAAGACGTACCCCACCTTCCGGCGCAGCGCGAAGAGAGCGTCGGTGTCGAGATCGGCCACCCGGTCCCCGTCCACCACGACCTCGCCCCGGTCCGGCCGCAGGAGTCCGACCACGTGCTTGATCGTCACCGACTTGCCGGATCCCGACCCGCCGAGGATCACCAGGGTCTCCCCCTCCCGGGCCTCCAGGGAGAACCCGCGCAGGACCTCCTTGGGCCCGAAGGCCTTGTGGAGGTCGCGGATCTCGATGCTCATGGCCCGGGCCTCACAGGAGCATCACCGCCCAGAAGGCGTCGAGGACGAGGATCACCATGGAGCTCACCACCACGGCTCCGGTGGTGGCCCGCCCCACCCCTTCCGCGCCCCCCCGGGTGTGGAACCCGTAGAGGCACCCGATGGAGGTCACCACGAAACCGAAGCTCGTGGCCTTCACCATGGCGAAGGTCACGTCGAAGGGAAGGAAGAAGAGCTTGAGCCCCGCCACGAACTCCGGCGTGCTCATGTCCAGGAGCTGGATCGCGGTGATCCACCCCGAGGTGATCCCCACCGCAATGGCGAGGGCGGTCACCAGGGGAAACATGATCGTCCCCGCGATGAGGCGCGGTACCACGAGGTACGCCGGCGGCGGATAGGCCATGGTCTCGAGCGCATCGATCTGCTCGGTGACCCGCATCGTTCCGAGCTCGGCCGAGATGTTCGCGCCGACACGCCCGGACAGGGCGAGCCCCGTGAGCACCGGACCGAGCTCCAGCATCATGGTCTTTCCGACCAGCACCCCCACGAAGTACAGGGGGATCGCCCCGGTGAACGTGTACGACGCCTGGAGCGCCAGCACGATCCCGGTGAAGGTCGCGATGAAGAGCGCGATGGGGACCGAGTCGACCCCGATACGGGTCATCTGGCGGAGGGTGTGCGGGGCCCAGATCCCCACCCAACGGAGGGCGAGCCCCGCGTCGAGGACGAGCCCACCCCACCGACCCACCCCGAGCGTGAAGCTCCGCACACCCCGCCCGACTGCGGCGAAGGGGGCGAGGAGAGTCCGGGTCATGGGCACGGTGGGATGAGTGTGGGAGGGAAGATGGGAGGGCGCGCCCGGTACCCGGTGCCGCCGCGGCCTTCCGGGGTTCCCGGAGGCGTCAGCCGGAGCCGTCCGGGGGGTCCGCCAGTCCGTCTTCCAGGACGAAGGCGATTTCTTCGGCCTCGAGCCCGGACACCGCGGGAACGCGGCAGGAGACCTCGATCCGCCCGACGCTTCGCCTCCCGCACCGGACCACGACCTCCAGGTCTACCCCCTGTTCCGGACAGGTGATCCGGGTCCGGACCTGCTCCCCCGGCTCCATGGCCCGGCGCTCGTGGGGGTTCCGGAAGAGGGTCATGGTGGAGCGGCGCCCGGACGGGAGCGCGCGGCTCACCCGCACGTGCCGGAGCCAGTCGGGCTGGTAGCTCACGGTGTACGTGAACCCGCGCTGGTCGGTTCCCTCCCCCTCCCGGTTGTGCCGTGCCACGATCCGCCACTCCTCCCCTCGTGCATGCCGAGTCCGGGGGCCGGCGGGGGCGTCGAAGCTCCCCGCCCGCATTCCCCTCGGGCTTCCGCGAATGTCCCGGTTGCGGGGGCTCCGTGTCAAGCGAGCGACCCGGGCCCGGGGTCTCCGCCCGGCCCCCGCCTCCCGACCAACTTGACCGCCCCGGGGGCGCCGGTTATCGTGGCCCCCATTCCAACCTGCAGGTCGCCGGGCAAACCGCCCGTTCCCGCTCTTCCGGTCGACGTTGCCGCACCTCCCCGTGCGGGAACATGCGCACCGCCCGGGGCCCCCAAGCCCCGCCCGCCCCTGCCCATCCCACGCCTGAGTTCCCTCCCCCTCCCCCCGAGCGCCCGGGCGCGCCGCCGACGGAGTCCCCTTCCGTGGACATTGCCGAACTCAAGAAGAAGAACGTTTCCGAGCTCCACGACATTGCCTCGGAACTGAACATCCAGAACTACGCCGGGCTTCGGAAGCAGGACCTGATCTTCCGCATCGAGCAGAACCTTCTCGACGGCGACGTCACCCTCCGCACCGAGGGGGTGCTCGAGATCCTCCCCGAGGGGTACGGCTTCCTCCGCTCTCCGGACTGGAACTACCTCTACGGCCCCGACGACGTCTACGTCTCGCCGTCGCAGATCAAGCGCTTCGACCTTCGCACCGGCGACACGATCAAGGGGCAGGTCCGCCCACCGAAGGAGGGCGAGCGCTACCTGGCCCTTCTGAAGGTGGAGGAGGTGAACCTGGACGAGCCCGAGAAGGCGAAGCACCGCACCACCTTCGACAACCTGCGGCCCCGCTATCCCGAGCGCCGCCTCCGCCTCGAGAACGCTGCGGGCGACATGTCCATGCGGGTCGTGGACCTCATCGCCCCCATTGGAATGGGCCAGCGCGGGCTCATCGTCTCCCCGCCCAAGGCCGGAAAGACCACCCTCCTCCAGAAGATGGCGAACTCGATCCGGGAGAATCACCCGGACGTGTACCTCATCGTGCTCCTCATCGACGAGCGCCCCGAGGAGGTGACCGACATGGAGGAGAACGTCGACGCCGACGTGGTCTCCTCCACCTTCGACGAGCCCGCCGAGCGCCATACCCAGGTGGCCGAGATGGTCATGGAGAAGGCCAAACGCCTGGTGGAGCACGGCCGCGACGTGGTGATCCTCCTGGACTCGATCACCCGCCTCGCCCGGGCCTACAACGTCACCGTTCCACACTCCGGGAAGATCCTCTCCGGCGGCGTGGACGCGAACGCGCTCCACAAGCCAAAGCGCTTCTTCGGGAGCGCCCGGAACATCGACGAGGGCGGCTCGCTCACGATCATTGCCTCGGCGCTCATCGAGACCGGGAGCCGCATGGACGAGGTGATCTTCGAGGAGTTCAAGGGGACCGGCAACATGGAGCTCGTCCTCGACCGGCACATTGCCGACAAGCGGATCTTCCCCGCCATCGACGTGAACCGCTCGGGGACCCGCCGGGAGGAACTCCTCTTCTCGGAGGCGGAGCTCAACCGGGTCTACCTGCTCCGCAACTTCCTTGCCGACATGCCGTCGGGTGACGCCGTGGAGTTCCTGATGGACCGGCTCCGGCGCACGAAGACGAACGCCGAGTTCCTGGAGTCGATGCAGTCGGGTTGACCCCGCGGGCTCAGCTCCTCCCGAGGACGTCGCGGTAGCGCGGATTCACGACCCATTCGCCGCCTTCGAACACCTTTACATCCCAGGGAAAGACCACGGTGGCGTCGGTCTCGAGGGCGACGAAGTCGGGGCTGTACCCCCGCGGCCGGGAGAAGGTGGTGGCGGTGCGGATCTCGGAGGGTCCCGCGTCGCGAAGGGCGGCGATCCCGAGCCGGAGCGTGTCGCCGGAGGTGCTGACCTCGTCGACCAGGACCACCCGCTTCCCGCCGATTCCCCGGGGCACCTGCGAGAAGATGGCGGGGCGGTCGCGGACCTGGTCGGCCCCTTCGCGGCGGGAGATCGTGATCGCGTGGAAGTCGATGCGAAGGAGGGACGCCACGATGGCCGCCGGGATCACCCCGGCCCGTGCCACGCCCACCACGACCTCGGGCTCGAACTCCCGGGCCACCCGCATGGCGAGGGCGCGGCAGAGCTCGCCGAACATTTCCCAGTCGAGCTCCAGGTACGCTCCCGGACGCACGAGGGGATCCATCCCGCGTGGGCGTCCGAAGGCACCCGGCGCGCTTCCGTGGGATGCGACGCTCATGGGATCGAAGTTCGGAACGGGTTCCATCGGGACCTCCGGATCCGTGGGGCTCGGGCTCGGGCGGGGGATGAGAACAATAACGCCTCCGGCGCGTTCGCACATTGACCGGAGCTCCCGGCCACGCCATTGTGCCTCATGACTCCGGACCCCGCCCCGGCTTCCGCCCCCGCCTCGGCGGGCGCGTCCGCCGACGACCGCTTCGCCCTCCGACTCGAGGAGACCGGAGCCCGCGACCCGCGGGAATACTACCGGGGGCTCCTGAGGGACTTGAAGGCCCGGGACGCCGAGGCCTACCAGGGGGCGGTGGCGCGCTACGACGAGGCGGTGGTGGGCGCCATCGGGTCCGGGGCCGACCCCCTCGAGGCCTGGCTCTCCTTCGGGGTGGAGCTCGCCCGGATCGTGGGCGGGCCCGGACGCACCGTGGTGGTGGACGAGACCGGCCGGGCCGCGGAGCTCGACGGCACCCCCACCTGGGAGGCCATGGTTCTCCATCTCCCCGAGGCGCGGGGAACGCGCGCCCTTCCCGTGGGCCTCCCCCCGCAACCCTCGCCGGCCCAGCGGGCCACCGTGGACCTCCTGGTGCACGGCAAGGTACGACTTCCCGCGGGCGACTGACCGCCCCCCGGAGCCCCGCTCCACTTTCGCCCCTCTCCCCGGATCCAGCCCATGCACGAAGGCCGCGTTTCCTCCTCCTCCAACATCGCGTGGATTCCCCGCCCCGGCTGGGCCACGATCCGCCTGGTGGGCACCTGTGCCGACCGCTCCCTGCGCCGGGGCCAGGTGGTCATGCACACTCCCCACGACGAGGTCGACGACCTGCCTCCCTACATGGAGGAGCTCCTCCCCGGGACCATGGTCATCGTCCTGGCCGAAGCCGCGCACCTGGTGGAGGACGACCTGAACCTGGTGCCGGAAATGGCGGTGGTGGCGGTGGGAGAGCTCCTCCCCTGACCCTCCCCTCCCGGGGCGCCTGCCCCCGGCCGGCGCTTCGGCCGGCGACCCGACGCGCCCGGATCAGCCCCGGCGCGTGAGCCGGCTCACCACGACCGTGACGAGCCCCGCCAGGAAGAAGGCGGGGACGAGTTCGTAGACGAGCGCCTTGAGGGCCGGGGTATAGTACCAGGCGAGGGTGACGCCGGCGCCGGTGAGGACCCCGGCCAGGACCCCCGCCCGGGTGGTCCCCTTCCAGTAGAGGGCCAGGATGAGGGTGGGCCCGAGGGCCGCGCCGAGCCCGGCCCAGGCGAAGAGGACCATCCAGAAGACCAGGTCCGCCGCGAGCCACCCCAGGAGGAGCGCGCCCGCCACGAGGGCCGCCACCACCCCCCGGGAGAGCGCGACCAGGACCCGGTCGTCCACGGGGCGGTCCCTTCGCATCCCCTTTTCGTACAGGTCCCGGACGACCGCGGACGCCCCGACCAGGAGCTGGGAGTCGGCGGTGGACATGATGGCCGCGAAGATCGAGGCCACCACCGCGCCGAAGAGGATGGGCGGCAGGGTCTCGGCGGCGAGCATGGGGTAGAGGTTCTCGGTGTCGCCGCCCAGGAGGGCCACGTCGGGGAAGTGGGCGCGCCCCACGATCCCGATGAAGACGGCGCCGGCCCCCATGAGGACGTTCGCGATCGTGCCGGTGACGGCGGCGAAGCGGAGGTGCCGCTCGTCGTCGATGGACATGTAGCGAACGAGAATGTGGGGATTCCCCGGTGAGCCGAGCCCGATGGCCACGAGCCCCAGGAGGGCGCCGGCGCCGAGGGCCAGGGGGTCCAGGAAGCTCGCGTCGGCGGCGGTGACCTGGGCCGAAACCACCGCCCACCCTCCTTCCGCCGAGAGGGCCAGGAAGGGGATCACCACGAGGGCGCCCATCATGAAGGCGGCCTGGAGCGTGTCGGTGAGGGACACGGCGAGGAAGCCGCCCACCATGGTGTAGGCGAGGACGATGGCGGCGGTGAGGACGACCCCCGAGGTGGGGGTGAGGCCGAAGCCCGCGGCGATGGCCTTTCCGCCCCCGGCGAACTGGGCGGCCACGTACGCGGCCATGAATAGGAGGATCACCGCCGAGAGCGCCAGGCGGAGGTGCCCCTTGGGATCGCCCACCCGGGCCACGAAGACGTCGGTGATCGTGACGCAGTCGGCCTCTCCGGCGACCCTCCGGAGACGGCGGGCCAGGGTCAGGAAGAGGACGAACTCCACCGCCGTGTAGCCCACCACGGCCCAGATCGCCCCCACCCCCATGGACCAGGCCATTCCGGTCACCCCGAGGAGGAGCCAGGCGCTCCGCCCCGAGACGACGGCGGAGAGCGCAACGACCCACCGGTTCATGGACCGCCCGCCCACGAAGAAGTGCCCCACCCCCCTCGACGAGAAGCGGGCCGAGAGGGCGCCGATGGAGAGGATCAGGAGAAGGTAGACGACGAAGGCCCCGACGGCGAGGGGGTCCGTACCCACCCACGCCGGGTCCTGGGGCGCGGCGGCCCCGGGGTCAGCCAAGGTCCGGGCTCCCGGGAGTGGTGCTCCCCGGGGTGGAGGAGGGCCCCGCGACGATCCACCCCACCCCCCAGGCGCCGATCCCCAGGTGGGTCGCGAGGACCGCAGTGGCGGGTCCCGACAGGATCTCCACGTCGGCACCGTAGCGGGCGCGAAGCTCGGATTCGAGGCGGGGCACGATGGCGGGGCGCCCCACATGGACGACGCCGAACCGGACGCCGGGGGTGCCCGGGGGGACGCGGGAGACGAGGGTCTGAACCACCGAGGCCACCACCGCCTCACGCCCCCGGGCGCGTCCCGCCTGGGCCACGGAGCCCTCGGGGGTGAGCTCCAGGATCGGCTTCACGTCGAGAAGCCGGCCGAAGAGCGCCTTCCCCTTCCCCACCCGCCCGGAGGCGAGAAGGCGGTCGAAGGTGTCGACGGTGAAGAAGATTCCCGAGCGGGCGCGGACTTCCTCGAGGCGGGCCGGGATCTCCGCCGCCGGGACCCCGGCCTCGGCGAGCTCGGCGGCGAGGAGGACCAGGAGCCCCTGGAGAAGCGAGGCGGCGCGGGTGTCGAAGCGGAGGACCGGGGCGGCGCCGTCGAAGCGGGCGGCGGCGGCCTCGGCAGAGGCGAAGGTGCCCGAGAGGGCGGAGCTCAGCCCCAGGTAGAGGATCGTCTCGCCCTCCTCGGCGGCCCGCCGGAAGGCGGCGAGGAAGTCGGCGGGGGCGGGCTGGGAGGTGGTGGGAAGCTCGCCCGCCTCCCCGAGCCGGGCGTGGAACTCGTCGGCGGTGATGTCGACGCCGTCGCGAAGGACCTCCTCGCCGTCCAGGAGGAGGAGGGGGACCACGCTGATCCCGTGGGCCCGGATCACCTCTTCCGGAAGGTCCTGGGCGCTCTCGGTGACGAGGGCCACGGGGCGGCGGGCCAGCGCTCCTGCGCCCCCCCGGGCCACCGTGTCATGCTGGAGCTGCATGTCCTCGGCCTTGTGGGTCGCCAGGGTGCCGTGCCCGCGCAGCCACCGGAAGACCGCCTCGGGCTCGTCGGTGTGGACGTGGACCTTGAGGAGGTTTCCCGTCCGGATCACGACGATGGAGTCCCCGTGGTCGCGGAGGAAGGCGCGGACCTCTTCCTCGTCGGGGAGCGCGGCCCCCCGCACGAGCCCCTCGGTGCAGAACCGGTAGGCTTCGTCGGCGGAAAAGCTCGCGTGGGCGGCGGCGGCGGGGGCCTCGTCCTCCAGCGGGTCGGGCGGGGGCGGGACGCGGGTCGAGAGGAGGACCCCCTCGAGGACGTAGACCACCGTTCCCTCGAGGAGGTGGACGAAGCCCTTGGCGCCGGCGTCCACGACCCCTGCCTCGCGGAGGGCCGGGAGGAGCGACGGGGTGCGCTCGAGGGAGGCCTGGGCGGCCTCCACCAGCCGGCGCAGGTAGGGCTGGAAGTCGTCGTCGGGAAGTGCTTCGGCGGCCTCGGCCGTCTCGCGCATCACCGTCAGGATCGTCCCCTCCACCGGCCGGTCGATGGCGGCGTAGAGGGCGTCCACTCCCGAGCGGAGGGCCCGGCTGAACTCCGGGGGATGGATCCGGTCCCGCCCCGCCACCGCGTCGGCGAATCCCAGGAGGAAGTGGGAGAGCATCATCCCCGAGTTCCCCCGGGCCCCGAGGACGGCGGCTTCGGCCGCCTCCCGGGCGACCTCGCCCACCCCCCGGGCCCGGGTCCGGCGGAGGTGGTCGGCCACGGCCCGGACGGTGAGGGCCAGGTTCGTGCCCGTGTCGCCGTCGGGGACGGGGAAGACGTTGATCCGGTTGAGCTCCCGGCGGCGACTCTCGGTGAAGTCGCAGGCCGCGACGAGGGAGCGGCGGAGGCGGGGGCCGTCCAGGTAGGCGATCCGGAGGGGGGCGCGGGGCGCGGGCATGGGGCCGAAGATCGGGGGGCGAGGCGGAGTGCGCAAACCGCGGAGGATTCCACCCCGGGACCCCGGCGTGCTTTCTTGCGGCCACGCCCCCTCCCCCCGCATGTTCCGACCCAAGCCCTCCCCGCTTCGGTCACCCTCCCGGCACCCTGGGGGTCCGCCTGATTCCCCTCTCCCGCCGCCCCTCCCGCCCCGGCTTCTGGGTGCTTCCCGGAATCGGGGTCCTGGGCGCGATCGTCTTCGTGCTCGTCGTGAGCGCGGTGCTTGCCCTCGCCGCCCTGGCGGGAGCCCGGGCCGTGGCGCAGGGCGAGTCGAACTGGACCCGGGCCCAGAAGGACCTCGTGCTCTCGCTCCAGAGCTATGCCCTGTCCGGGGGCGATCCCGCGGTGCGGGCACGGGCGGACGAGGCCGCAGGCTTCCACCACGCGGCAGCCGACGTGCTCGCCCTCATCCGGAGCGGCGAGGCGGATCAGGCCACGCTGGAGGCGGCGGTGGCCACCTTCCCCGGCTTCGAGGAGGCCGCCGGGGCCTTCGCCCGGATCTTCGTCTGGTTCGAGGGTTTCTCCTTCGTGGATGCGATCATCCGCGACTGGGGCGAGGCCCAGGACCGGGTCTCGGAGATCCTGGCCCGGAAGCCCCTCGTGGAGGACGCCGTGGCCCGGGGCGACGGATCCGAGACCGAGCGCCTCCTCGGCGAGATCTTCGGCTTCGACGAGGAGATCGAGCTCCTCCGTCTCGGTTTCTTCGATGCCGCCGCCCGACTCTCGGCCACCGTGTTCGGGGGGTCCCGCCTCGGCATCGTGCTCCTGGGCGGACTGCTTTTCCTGCTGGGCTCCTGGGCGATTCTCTCGGTGCTGAAGCGGCTGGATCGCTCCGAGTGGGCACTCGCCGAAAGCCGCGAGCGCTTCCGCCAGGTGACCGAGGGGATCCGCGAGGTCTTCTGGCTCACGACCCCCGACAAGACGGAAATGCTCTACCTGAGCCCGGCCTTCGAGGCGGTGTGGGAAGCCCCGGTGCGCACGGCCTCCGAGGCCTTCCTCGGCTGGATGGACGCGGTGGTTCCCGAGGACCGGGAGCGGGTCCTCGCTTCCGTCGACCGCCAGCCCCACGAGGAAGTGGAGATCGAGTACCGGATCCGGACCCCGTCGGGGCGGATCAAGTGGCTTCGCGAAAAGGCCTTTCCGGTCCGGAACGGGCGTGGCGAGGTGGTCCGGGTCGCCGGGGTCACCGAAGACGTCTCCGACCGCCGGGCCCTCCAGGAAGAGCTCCTCGAAGCCCAGAAGATGCGGTCCCTCGCCCGCATCTCCGGGGGAATCGCCCACGAGTTCAACAATCTCCTCACCGCGATCCGGAGCCACGTCTCCTTCCTCGAGGAGACGCTTTCGACCCACCCCGAGGCGCGCGACGACCTCGTGGGGATCGACCGGGCCGCCGAGCGCGCCGCCCGCATCACCCGGCGGCTCCTGGCCTTCGGTCGGCGGGAGGTGGTCCGCCCCGAGCCCATCGACGTGGAGGAGCTCCTGGCCGATCTGCTCCCCCTCGTCCACACCCTCCTCCCGCCCCGGATCAACCTGGAAGTGACCATTGCGGAGGGGCTTCCGCCAGCCTGGGCCGACCGGGCCCACCTCCGGGAAGCCCTGCTTGCCCTGGCCCAGAACGCCCGGGAGGCCCTCGACGTGGGCGGCACGCTCCGGATCGAGGCGCGGGCGCCAGGGCCTTCGGACGTTGAGCCACCCCGGTTGGCACCCGGCAGCACCCCGGAGAGCCCCGAGGCGCGCATCCCGGTCCAGGGTCGGACCCTCACCGGGCTCGACTGGGTGGTCCTCGAGGTGGCCGATGACGGCAAGGGTGTCCCCGAGTCCCTCCGCGACCGGATCTTCGAGCCCTTCGCCCACTCCGAGACCGGGGGCGTTGCACCCGGGCTGGGACTCCCGGCGGTGATGGGACTCATGGACCAGATGGGGGGAGGCATCCTCCTCGAGTCCGAGCCGGGCCGGGGGACCTCGGTGCGCCTCTTCCTCCCGACCTGGCCCTCGTCCCGGGACGAGGGCGATCCCCCCGAGGGCTCCGGGGGCACTCCCGCGGGGTAGAACCGCCCCATGGACAACCACCCCCGCGCCCCCCTCCGGCGGATCCTCCTCCTCGGCCCCGCGCTCCTCCTGGCGGTGCCCTTCCTGGTGTGGCTCCTCCACCCATGGCCCCTCCCCCTCCGGTGGAAGGACCCGGGGACCACCGCCTTCATGGAAGCCCGGCTCCAGTCGGCACGGGCCGCCGGGGAGCCCCTCGAGCTTCGGCACCGCTGGATCCCCCTGGACTCCGTTCCGGAGGTCCTGGTGCGGGCGGTCCTCATTGCCGAGGACGACCGGTTCCACGAGCACGGCGGTGTGGACTGGGAGGCCCTGGCCGAGGAGGTCCGCTACCGGGGCAGCCTCCCGCCCCGTCTGGGCGACCCCGCGGACCGGGAGGCGCTCCGGGCGGCGTGGACGTACCTGTCGGAGAACCGCGACCAGGTGCGGGGCCGGAGCACGATCACCCAGCAGCTCGCCCGGAACCTCTACCTGTCCGAGGACCGCTCCTTCGTCCGGAAGGGGCAGGAGTTCCTGATCGCCCGCAGGCTCGAGTTCTTCCTCTCGAAGGACCGGATCCTGGAGCTCTACCTGAACGTGGCGGAGTTCGGGCCGGGGATCTTCGGGGTGGAGGCGGCGGCGCAGGCCTACTTCGGCCGGTCGGCGGCGGCGCTCGACCGCACACAGGCGGCGTCCCTTGCGGCGACCCTCCCGCATCCCCTCACCTCGAACCCCGGGCACCGTCCGGCCCGTATGGCCTGGCGCCGGGACCTGATCCTGGGGCGGCTGGCCGGAGGGGCGCCGGTCCCTCCGCCGGAGCCGGAAATCCCCGCGCCGGACATCCTCCCCATGGAGCCGCCCCCGGTCCTTCTTCCCCACGCCGACACGTCGGGCCCGCCGCCCCCCGACTCCGTGGCGCGTCCGGATACGGTGGTCCGCCCGGATACGGTCGTTCGTCCGGATACCGTGGTCCGGCCCGACACCACCGCCCGGCCGGACACCACCGGCACCCCGGGCGCCCTCAGGGAATGAGCCCTTCCTCCCTCCAGCGGTGCCACGGAAGCGCAACCTTCTCGATGAGCCCCTTGTCGAGGCAGAACATCCACCCGTGGACCCGGAGGGGGTGGTCGTCGTCGGCCATCCGCTTCCGGACCGCCGGGTAGCGGAGGGCGTTCTCGACCTGCCGCACGACGTTCCGCTCCGCCAGGGCGTCGGCCCGGGCGCCGAATCCGGGGATGGCCTCGAGTTCGGCACGGTGCTCGGCCGCGAGCGCCCGCACCGGGGCGATCCACCGACCCAGGTCGCCCCCCGGATCCTCGCCGAGGGAGGCCTGGGCTCCTCCGCATCCCGTGTGACCGCATACGATCAGGTGCCGCACCCCGAGCACTCCCAGCGCGAACTCGAAGGAGGCGCCAATGGCCGGGTCGTCGGCCCGGACCTGGTTCGCCACGTTCCGGTGGAGGAAGAGTCGGCCGGGCTGGGTCCCGGTCACGAGGTCCATGGGCTTCCGCGCGTCGCAGCATCCCACGAGGAGGAAGGGTGGCGCGTGGACCCGGGCGAGCTCCAGGAAGACGTCGGGGTTCTGCCGGCAACGGGCCTGGGCCCAGCTGCGGTTTCCTTCGAGGAGCTCCTCGATCTCGCGGTCGAGGGTCTCGTCGGGGGCGTCGGGGGCGAGGGGCATGGCAGGCGTTCGGTTGAGTCGGAGGGACCCCGGCCCGTTGCCGCGGCGGACCGGGGAAGGCAGCTTCCGGAATGCGTCCAGCGAACCCAAGTTGGCGCTCCCCCGCGCTCGTTCCAACCCCGCGCCATGACAACGTCCTCCGCCTTCCCGCCACCCCTTCCCTCCGTCCGGTCCCCCTTCGGGCGCTTCGCCCCCGTCGTCGTGGCGGCGGCGGTGTTTCTCTCCTGGGGATGCGGAGGATCCGACGGAGCCACCGATCCGGTGGGCTCCGGCCTGCCGGCCTCGCTGGAACTCCTGTCTCCGGGCGCGACCGGGCCGGCGATCCCGGGCGGGCCCTTTCCCGAAGCGGTCCGCTTCCGACTCACCGACGCTGCGGGCCGACCCCTGGGTGACCGGCCCCTCACCGTCGAGATCGTGGAGGGGGCGGGGTGGGTCCCCAACCTGGGGCCCCGGACCGGACCCGACGGCGTCGTTGCGATCCCGTGGTACGCGGGACCCGACCCGGCGGGAGGGGTGCAGCGCCTGAGGGTCCGGAGCGGGAGCCTCGAAGCCGAGGCGGTGGGGAGTGCGATCCCGGCAGCACCCGGCGTAGTCCACCTGGGCCACCGGGGGTTCGTGGAGTACTCGGCCGGAACCCTCCCCCTCCTGATCACCGCGTCCCACGGGGGGACGATGCTCCCCGCCGACATCCCGGACCGGACCGGCGACGGAATCGTGGTCGTGCGCGATGCGGCCACGGATTCCCTCGCCCTCTTCATGGCCGACGCGCTCGAGGCCCTCACCGGCGAACGCCCCCACCTGGTCCGCGTGCACCTGCACCGGCGGAAGCTCGACGCGAACCGCGACCTCCCGGAAGCCGCCCAGGGGCAGGCCGACGCCGTCCGCGGCTGGCGGGAGTTCCACGCCTGGACCGAGGCCGCCATGGCCGCCGTCCGGGCTCAGCATCCCCGGGGGTTCTACGTGGACGTGCATGGCCACGGCCACGACATCCAGCGCCTGGAGCTTGGCTACCTCCTCTCGAGTGCCGACCTGGCCCAGGAGGACGCGGTCCTGGATACCCCGGCCCTGGTCGCGAAGTCGAGCCTCCGGGAAATGGCGGGGTGGACCGGGGTGCCCCACCATGCCCTGGTCCGGGGCCCCGCTTCCCTCGGCGCCCTCTACGAGTCGGAGGGGTACCCGGCCGTCCCCTCGCCCTCGGACCCCCACCCGGCCGGTGCGCCCTACTTCACGGGCGGATACAACACGCGCCGCTACGGGTGCAGCGAGGGGGGAACGATCTGCGGCTTCCAGCTCGAGGCGAACCGGATCGGGGTCCGGGACTCGCCGGCGGCGCTCCAGGCCTTCGCCGCAGCCTCGGCCCGGGTGCTCGCCCAGTTCATGGCGCTTCACCTGGGGGCTCCGGACTGACCTCCCCCGCCGCCGGAGCCCGATCCGCGAGCCCGTCGAGCCAGGCGGCGCGGGCCACGTCCAGGGTCCGCTGGAGGGTCCCCCGGAGGATGCGGGGAAGAAGCCCCGTCCACCACTCCTCGAGGCGCACCCGGGTTCCGCCCCCCGGGCCGGGTTCGAGGGTCCAGCGCTGCCCCCCGCGACTCCCGAAGGAGGAGAGGGTCCAGCTCGCCCGACGCTCCGGCTCCACCTCGAGGACGGTGGAGCGGATGCGCATTCCGTCGGCATGCCAGTCGAGGCGAACCCCGGGGGCCACCTCCGCGCCGCGGAGGATCGCCACGTGGATCCCCCGGTGCCAGAGGGGCCAGCGCCGCACGTCGACGAGCACCCGCCAGACCGCTTCCGGGGGGGCGTCCACGTCCACCTCGAGGGCCACCCGGACCGGGCTCGCCGCCATGGCCCGGTCGAAGCCCAGCTCCAGCTCGGGGCTCACGCCGGATCAGCCCTTTTTCGTCCGGGTCGTCCGGCCCACCAGGTACCCCGCCACGGTGCCGAAGAGAAAGGTCACGCCCAGAAGCACGAAGTGGGGCATCTCGAGGGTCCAGAAAAGGGCCCGGGTCGAGACCACGTCCTGGTTCTGCACGATCAGAACGAAGACGACGACGACGAGAATCGCCGCCACGACCATCTTGAGATTCCGTGCGTCCATGGGGTCACCTCCGGAGTTGGTTCGGGTTCGTCGGTGGTTCTCAGAGCTCCTTGAGGAGCCCGGCGCGCAGGGCGAAGCGCACGAGTTCGGAGCGGTGGTTCAGCCGGAGCTTCTGCATGATCCGGGCGCGGTACGTGTCCACCGTCTTGGGCGAGATGAAGAGCTTCTGCCCGATCTCGGTGGAGGAGTACCCCTCGGCGGTGAGGGCCAGCACCTCACGCTCCCGGGCGCTCAACTCGTTCAGCCCCGGGTTCTCTGACCCCTCCTCCCGCTCGGCCTTCCGGTACTGCTGGAGGAGGAGGGTGGTGGCCCGGGCCGGGAGGTAAACCTCACCCCGGGCAACGATCCGGATCGCCTCCACCAGGTCCCGGTCGGCGCTCGCCTTGGTCAGGTACCCGGAGGCTCCGGCATCCACCACCGGAACCAGGTACTCCTCCTCGGCGTGCACCGTGAGCACGAGGACATGAACCCCGATCTCGAGGGCGGCGATCCGCCGCGTCGCCTCGAGCCCGTGGGTTCCCGGCATGGAGAGGTCCATCACCACCAGGTCGGGGCGAAGACGGAGGGCCTCTTCCACCGCCCCGTCTCCGGATGCCGCCTCGCCCACCACCTCGATCCCCTCCTCGAGCTCCAGGAGCGCCCGGAGCCCCGCCCGGAAGATGGCATGGTCATCGGCCAGCACCACGCGGATCGGGTCAGCCATGACGAACCCCCTCCCCCGCAGCGGGGATGCGGAGCTCCACGACGCACCCCTGGCCCGGAACGCTCCTCACCTCGAGCACGCCCCCGGCGATCCTGGCCCGCTCCTCCATGCCGAGAAGCCCGAGCCCCCTTCCCTCGAGGAGCATCGCCTCGGCGTCGAACCCCTGGCCGTCGTCCTCCACCCGGGCCCACACCTCCCCGTCATGGACCTTCACGGCAACCCGGAGCCGCCGGGCCCCGGCATGCCGGAAGGCGTTCGTCACCGCCTCCTGCACGACCCGGTACGCCACGATCTGCCCCTCGGGCGTGAGGTGGGCGTCCACCGGCTCGAGGGCGAGGTCGACCGTGGTCCCTCCCCCCTCGAAGGTCCGCCGCACGTGGGCTCGGATCGCCGCCTCCACCCCCACGTCCTCGAGGGCCGGGGGCCGGAGTCCCCGGGCGATCCGCCGGACCCCCACGACCAGGGCCTGGAGCTCCTCGTGCATTTCCTCGATGAGGGCGCTCCTGCGATCCACGTCGTCGGTCCGCCCGAGCACCCGAAGGCGCACCAGGAGCGCTGCCAGGAGCTGCGCCGTGTCGTCGTGGAGTTCCCGGGCAATCCGGGCCCGCTCCTCCTCGGCGGCGCGGAGCGTTCCCTCGCCCAGGTTCCGGAGCCTCCGGCGCTCGCTGATGTCGCGCATGATCGCGATCACGAAGGTTCCCTCGGGGGTTCGACAGGGGCTGAGGGACACCTCCACCGGGAGCCTCCGCCCGTCGGCGCGGAGCGCCTCGAGCTCCCGGCCGAGCCCCATGGGCCGGGAGGTGGGATGCGCCATGTACTCGGCCCGGAGCCCCTCGTGCCGCTCCCGGGAGCCCCCGGGGATGATCCGCTCCACCGGGGAACCCAGGAGCTCCCCCCGGCGGTGCCCGAGCATGGAAAGGGCCGCCGGGTTCATCTCCCGGATCACCCCTTCCGCGTCCACCACGACGATCCCGTCGGGTGCCGCCTCGAAGATCACCTCGAACTCGTGGAAACCGCGCTCCACCCCTGCTCCTCCGCCACAGTGTCCCCTGTCGTGTGGAGAATTCCCCCACACGCGACTCCTCCGAATCCCGACAGACTCCCGCCGGGAAAGGTGCAACCTTTGGTCACGCTCCACCACCGGGCCCCCTGCACGAGGAAGACCAGGACCGATGCCGAGCCCCACCGTCGAACCCTGGGCCGGGCGCCTTCTCGGCGTCTCCCTCTACGTCAAGATCGTCCTTGCCGCGACCCTCCTCATCGGGGGGGCCGCGGTCGCCGCCGCCTTCGTGGCCCGCGTGGCCCCGGATCCGGCGCTCAAGGGATGGCTCGCCGTGGGCGTTCTCCTCGTGGCGGGGCTGAACGCCCTTCTCGTGCACCTGGCCCTCCGCCCCCTGCGCGCCATGGAGTCGGTGGTCCGGATGGTCGAGGCGGGGGACCGGGAGGCCCGGGTCCCGGTGTCGCCGCTGGCGGACCGGGAAATGACCCGGGTCGTCCAGGTCGTGAACCGGATGCTCGACGCCCTCGACCAGGCCCGGGAGCGGGAGCGCTCCCTCGCCGCCCGGGTGGCCGAGGCGGAAGAGATGGAGCGGAAGCGCCTGGCCCACGAGCTCCTCGACGGCACGGCCCAGCTCCTCTCCTCGGTGCTCGTCCGGATCCACCTGGCGGGGCGGGGGCTCCCGGACCCCCTTCCCCCGGAGTTCGCCCGGTCCACCCAGGCCCTGGAGGCGGCCCGCACCGACGCCCTCGCCGCCCTCGACGGGATCTCCCGAATTGCCCGGGGCCTCCGCCCCCCGGAGCTCGATGAACTCGGCCCCACCCGGGCCCTCGAGGTGCAGCTTCGCCACCTGACGGAAGGCACCCCGGTAGCGGTCGAGGTGGAGGGCGACCCGGTGGACCCCCACCTGGCCCCGGGCTCGGCGCTCGCCCTCTACCGGATCATGCAGGAGGCGGTCACGAACGCCCTCCAGCACGGGGCGCCGCGGCGGGTCCGGATCCGCTACCACCTGGACCCCGACCGGGTCCGGGTCGAGCTCGAGGACGACGGCTCGGGCTTCGACGCCGAGGCCGCCGCCCGCTACCCCGACCGCCACCTGGGCATCCTCCGCATGCACGAACGGGCCCGCTACGCCGGTGGGCGCCTGCACCTGGACTCGACACCCGGCGCCGGCACCCGCCTCGCCCTCGAGCTTCCCCGGAGCGCTGCCCAGGAGGCAGGACCATGATCGGGATCGTGGGAGGCGGGATCTCGGGGCTCGCCCTGGCCCATGCGCTGGAGGCCCGGGGCGTCGCCTTCCGGGTCTTCGAGGCCGACGACCGCCCTGGCGGCGTGATCCGGAGTGCCCACGTTTCCGGTCGCACCCTGGACCTCGGTCCCCAGCGCATCCGCCCCACCGGCGACCTCCTCCCCCTCCTCCGCCACCTTCCCGGGTGGAACGAGGCCTCCGGGCGGGACGGGTCTCCCACGACGGGCCCCACGCACCCCCGCCGGGTCTGGATCGGCCGCCGCGGCACCCTCCACCCGGTCCCCCGCACCCTCGTCGAGGGCGTCCGGAGCCGCCTCCTCTCTCCTGCCGGAAAGCTCCGCCTGGCCCTCGAGCCCTTCGTGGCGGACCCGGCGGACACGGGGGTGCGCTCCGCCGCCCAGTACCTCCGCCACCGCCTGGGACCCGAGGCCTACGAGGCCCTCGTGGGCCCCCTCTTCGGCGGGCTCTACGGCTCGGACCCCGAACAGGTCGACGCGGACCGGGTCCTCCTTCCGGCACTCGCCGAGCTGGGGGCGGGTCGAAGCCTCCTGGCCTCCCTCGTCACCCGGCGCGGAGGCGGCCTCCTCGCGCGCGCCCCGGTGGTTCCCCCGGGCGGACTGGCGGCCCTCCCGGCGGCGCTCGCCGAAGCCCTCGGCGACCGGATCCTCCTTGGCACCCCGGTTGAAGCGCTGGAACCGGGCGGATCCATGGACACGGGCTGGACCCTCCACACCCCCCGGGGCTCCTTCGAATGCGACGCCGTCGTCCTCACCCTCCCTCCCGACCGCGCGGCGTCCCTTCTTGAACCCGTGGATGCGGAGGCGTCCGCCCGCCTCGGCCAGCTCCGCATGAACCCCCTCGCACTCGTCCACCTGGACATGGATCCGCTCCCGGCCGGCCTGGGCTTCCAGGTGGCCTTCGGCGAGCCCGGACGGCTCAGGGGCATCACGTTCTCGGGGCACCTGGACGGCTCCGGGTCGACGGCGGTGGCCTTCCTGGGGGGAATGGCCGAGCCCGGAGCGGTGAAGCTCGACGACCCGATTCTCGCCGCCATTGCCGCCGCCGAGGCCCGGGGGTGGACGGGATCGCGGGTGCGCCCCCTCCACGTCTCGCGCACCCGGATGCCCGCCTGGGACCGGAGCTTCCGGGCCCTCGACGGGCTTGCCCTTCCCCCGGGGATTCACCTTCACGCGAACTACGTCGGGCGCCCGGGGATCATCGGGAGGGTCCGGGAGGCGGAGCGGCTGGCCTCGCGCCTGGCCTCCCACTTCGCCGGGACCCAGGCGCACGACGGCTCGGCAGCCATGGGGTCGCCCTTCACGGCGTAGGCCCGGGCCCGGGACCCCCCGCAGATCGTCCGGTACTCGCAGACGCCGCACTTTCCCTGGAGCCGGTCCGGGTCCCGGAGGGCCCGGAAGAGGGGGTCGGTCCGGTAGACGTCCACGAGGTCGTGGGTCCGGACGTTCCCCGCCGGGAGCGGCAGGAACCCCGAAGGCATGATGTCGCCCCGGTGGCTCACGAAGACGAAGCCGTTTCCGTCGTTCACCCCCCGGGCCCGCCCCACCCCGTCGGCCAGCGAAAACCCCACCCCCCCCGTGAGGGGATCCGGGGCCGCCTCCCGGGCGCCGGCCCGCCGGGCCGCCACCTGGCGCTGCACCACGACCCGCCGGTAGTGGGGCGCGGCGGTGCTCTTGATGTCGAAGGGGACCCGCTCGGCGAGTTCGGCCATCCGGTGAAAGACGGCCTCGAAGGCGTCGGCGCCCAGGAGGTCGTCCTCCCTCGCCCGCCCCACCGGCACCAGGAAGAAGACGGACCAGAGGGAGATCCCGAGCTCCTCCAGGAGCGCCGCGGTCTCGTCGAACTCCCCCACCGTCTGCCGGGTCACGGTGGTGTTCACCTGCGTCGTGAGTCCGAGCTCCCGGGCCACGCGGAGCATCCGGAGGGTGCGTTCGAAGGAGCCCTTCACCCCGCGAAAGGCGTCGTGGGTTCCCGGGGTTGCCCCGTCGAGGCTCATGGCGAGCCGCGAGAGCCCGGCTCCGGCGAGCTCCCGGAGGAGCTCCGGGGTGAGGAGCGGGGTCGCCGAGGGGGTCATCCCCATGCGGAGCCCCAGGCGGCGGCCCTCGGCCACGATGTCCACCACGTCCGGGCGCTTGGCCGGATCCCCCCCGGTCAGGACGAAGAGGGGGCGACCGAAGCGCCGGGCGGTACGGAGGAGCCCGAAGGCCTCCCCGGTGGTGAGTTCCTCCGGGTCGCGGCAGGGGATCGCCTCGGCCCGGCAGTGCACGCACGCCAGGTCGCAGGCCTGGGTGGTCTCCCAGATCACGAGGAAGGGCGCCTGGTCGAAGTCCACCTCCGCCATGGGCGGACGACCCGGGGGGGACTTCACCGGACCTCCGTGGGCTCGTGGGCGGGAGAGGGGGCGGGAGAGGGGGCGGGAGAGGGGAGGGACCGGAGGACCGCGTCCAGCTCCAGTCCATGGCGGGCCACGGCCTCGGCCAGGGGGAGGCCACCCCCGCAGCAGGTGTCGAGCCCCCACCCCTCCAGGACCTCGAGGGCCCCGGGCCGGCGGGCCACGATCTCGTTCAGCGTGAGGTCCGGGTCGAGGTTCGGGTCGGGGACGGACCGGGCGCAGCGTTCCATGAGGGAGCCTCCGTGAGGTTCCAGGTGACGAGGGCGAAGAAGAGGGCGCCGGCCAGGTACAGGATCCCGCCGAGGGGGAGGGCGACCCCGACGAAGGCGCGCCAGGCGCCGGCAAGCCCCGGAGGCGGCGCATGCACCCGGGCGAGGAGGCCGGCCACGAGGAGGAGGACCCCCCCGTTCGCCACCCCGAGGTGCACCGTCGGAAGGCGGGGCCACCGGAGGTTTCGCCCTGCGAACCGGGGAAGCACGTGGTACCCCACGCCGAAGATCATGAAGAGGACGAATCCCGGAAGGAGGGCGTGGAGGTGGGCAGCCCGGTACAGGGCGGTGCGCCCCGGGGCGAAGCCCATGACCACGCCCAGGACGAGGCCGACCAGGAGCCAGACCACCGCGCTCCTCAGGAATCCGCGCACCGCGAAGCTCATGGGTTCAGCCTCCCCGGGCGAGACGCATGGCCCAGAAGAGGAGCACGAGTCCGACGACGGCGTTCGTCCGGGCCATGAGGGACGCGCTCCGTCGCCTCCGGAGCCGCACCGCCTCGGGGACGTCCGCCCCTCCGGACACGGCGCCGCCCGCCCGTGGGCCTGCCACGAAATCGTGCCAGGCGCCGATCGCCACCATGATCCCCACGGCGGCGAGCTTCCAGGCGAGGGCCCGCCCGAACGGGGTCGCCCGGAAGGTCGCATCCCCCATCACCTCCAGGCTCAGGAGGCCGCGCTGGTGGAGCATTCCGGCGCCGGTCAGGAGGAGGACCCCGATGGCGGCCCACCCCACCCCGCGAAAGCGCACCCCCAGCTCGTGGAAGAGGCGTGCCCGGAGCTCCGGGGGCTCGACGCGCCTCAGGAGGGGGGCCCCCACGAGCGCCAGGAAGAACATCCCGCCGAGCCAGACCAGGGCCGACAGGAGGTGCAGGTAGAGAAGGGCGGAGTAGAGGTGGGCGGACATGCCGGAATCTGGCGCCGCTCCCCCCCCGCCGGCTGTGACGGAGATCACAGGGCCCGGCAGCGCTCCTCGAGGGCCTCCGGGTCGGGGATGCGCACGCGGGCGCCCTCCTGTTCGATGAGCCCCTCCTCCCGGAGGGTCCGGAGCGCCCGGGCCACGCTCTCCCGGGTGGCGGCCAGGGACTCGGCGAGCTCCTGCTGGGTCCGGGGAAGGGTGAAGGTGCGGGTCCGGTCGCCCCCGCCTGCGGCCTCGGCGTACTCGAGAAGGGTGAGCCCCACCCGCGACGGGACATCCCGGAGGGAGATCTTCTCGATGAGCCGCACCGCCCCCCGGAGGCGGCGGCCCAGCTCCCGGATCACCGCGTCCGCGATGGCGGGTTCGCTCCGGTAGAGGGCCTCGAAGTCCCCCCGGGCCAGGAAGACCAGCTCCGTTTCCTCCTCGGCCCGGGCGCTCGCCGGGTAGGGGCCCCCGTCGAAGAGGGGGACCTCGGCCAGGGGCTGCCCCGGTCCCTGGTCGTGGAGGACCTGCTCCCGCCCGCCCGGGTTCGCCCGGTAGACCCGGACCCGCCCCCGGATCACGACCCAGAGCCCCTCGCACGGCTCTCCCATCCGGAAGAGGAGCTTCCGGGCGGGGACGCTGCGAACCACGCACCGCTCGGCGATGCGGGCGAGCACCGGCGGCTCGAGCTCCCGGAAGATCCGGAGCCCCGCGAGGAGCACCGCGGTGGATCCTCCCGAACCCCCTCCCGCCATTTTGCCACCTCCTTGTAGGGAATTGCCCCACACGCGGCCACGGCCTTTGCCGGACAGACGCCTCCACCGGCCAACTCTAGCTTTGGTCCAGCTTGAACGAAACCGCCCGACCCCGAACCTCCGACCCACCGAACCACCCGGAAGGAAGAGCCAGGAGCCCACCATGAACGCCATCCGCGTGTCGGCCCTCACCCTTGCCCTTGCCCTCGCCCCGGCCCTCGTGGTCGGGTGCGGCGGAGAGGACCGCCCCCAGGGGGAACCCCGGGGGGAGGCCTCCGGGCCCACCCTTACCGACTTCGAGCTCGAGCACGGGATCGGTCCCGTGACCTCGGTGGTCGAACTCGGCCCCCTTGACAATGTCAAGGCATCCCGCGGACAGGAGCTCTTCGAGTTCAACTGCGAGGCCTGCCATCTCCTGGACGAACGCTTCGTGGGGCCGCCCCTGGGCCGCGTCCTCGAGCACCGCTCCCCGGCCTTCGTGATGAACATGATCCTGAACCCGGAACAGATGGTCCGGGAGCACCCCGAGGGGCAGAAGCTCCTCGCCGAGTACCCCCTGGTGATGCCCTACCAGAACATCACCGAAGACGAGGCCCGCGCCATCGTCGAATACCTCCGCACCCTGATGGAGCAGACATCATGAGCAAGCACAGGAAGTACCACGCGGCGCTGGCCACGCTGGCGGTCGCCGGGGCGAGCCTCGCCTTCGCGGGGTGTGCCGGCGAGACCGGCGTCCTCCAGGCCGGCGACGCCGCCGAGCGGGTCTACGTGGCCCCCGGCGACCACGACGAGTTCTACGGCTTCTTCTCCGGGGGCTACAGTGGCCAGCTCTCGGTCTGGGGCCTCCCCTCCGCCCGCCTCTTCCGGGTGATCCCGGTCTTCAGCCAGGACCCGGAGACAGGATACGGGTACTCCGAGGAGACGAAGGCACTCCTCCAGACGAGCTACGGGTTCATCCCCTGGGACGACTCCCACCACCCGGTCCTCTCCCGCACGGACGGAGTGGCCGACGGGCGGTGGATCTTCATCAACGGGAACAACACCCCGCGGATCGCCCGGATCGACCTGACCAAGTTCGAGACGGTGGAGATCCTGGAGCTCCCGAACACCGGGGGGAACCACGCCTCCTCCTTCGTGACCGAGAACACCGAGTACGTCTTCGGCGCCTCCCGCTTCTCGATCCCTGCGGAGCAGGACCTGGACGTCCCCATCGACTCCTACAAGGAGAACTTCGACGGGGTGCTCACCTTCATTCGCGTGCACCAGGATTCGGGCGAGATGGACCTCGAGTTCCAGGTCCGCGTGCCGGCGTACCACTACGACCTGGCCCGCTCGGGAATGGGTGTTTCCGGTGACTGGGTGTTCTTCACCTCGTACAACACCGAGGAGGCCCACACCCTCCTCGAGATCGAGGCCTCCCGGAACGACAAGGACTTCATTCTCGCCGTGAACTGGCGCCGGGCCGCCGAGATCGTGGCGAACGGCGCCGGACGCCAGGTCCCGGGCGTGTACCGCCACAACCGGTACGACCCGGGGGTGGGGACCGCCGTCTCCGAGGAGAAGCAGGGCGTGCGCATGCTCGAGGCCTCCGAGCTTGCGGGCGCCATGTACTACCTCCCCACGCCCAAGTCCCCCCACGGCGTCGACATCGACCCCACGGGCGAGTTCATCGTGGCCGGCGGAAAGCTCGCCACCGTGATCCCGGTGCACTCCTTCTCGCGGATGCAGCAGGCCATTGCCGACGGCCGGATCGTCGAGACGATCCAGGGGATCCCGGTCCTCGACTACGACGCCACCATCATCGGCGAGGTGCAGAACCCCGGCCTCGGACCCCTCCACACCGAGTTCGACGGCCGCGGCTACGCCTACACCTCGGTCTACATCTCGTCGGAGATCGTGAAGTGGTCCCTCGAGACCTTCGAGGTGGTGGACCGGATCGACGCGTACTACTCCATCGGCCACCTCATGCTGACCCACGGCGACACCCGTGACCCGCAGCCGAAGTACCTGGTGGGGCTCACGAAGACCGCCCGCGACCGCTTCCTCCCGGTGGGCCCGAAGCAGAACCACCCCGCCCAGCTCTACGACGTGTCCGGCGACCGGATGGTGCTCCTGAAGGACTTCCCCACCATTGGCGAGCCCCATTACGCCCAGGGGATCCGGGCGGAGCTCATCGCGCCAAACACGAAGCGGATCTACGAGCTCTCCGAGAACCGGCACCCCCAGGTGACCCGCCGGCCCACCGAGGCCCGGGTGGAGCGTGAGGGCCGCACGGTGCGCGTCTACATGACGAGCATCCGGAGCCACTTCACGCCCGACAACATCGAGGGAATCCAGGTGGGCGACACCGTCTACTTCCACGTGACCAACCTGGAGCAGGACTGGGACGTGACCCACGGAATCGCGATCAAGGGCGCCACGAACGCCGAGATCATCCTGGCCCCGGGGCAGACCAAGACCCTCAAGTGGGTCCCCACCCGCACCGGGATCTACCCCTTCTACTGCACCGCCTTCTGCTCGGCGCTCCACCAGGAGATGCAGGGCTACATCCGGGTGTCGGCCCCGGGCTCGAACGTGCCGATCTCGTGGCGGACCGGAACCCGCGGTTCGTCCAACTGACCTGACCCCACGCCGTCGTCCGGGGAGGCGGGCCCACCGAGCGGCCCCCTCCCCGGCGACCCTCCCTCCCCCTCCCCCTCCCCATCCCCGACCCGGAGACCCGAACCATGCGCGCCGACCGGAAGAGCCGCCTCCTGATGGTGCTCGCCGCGCTCCTCCTCCTCCCGGTGTTCATCACGCCGCTCTGGAGCATCGGGCTCGTCGCGCCCCAGTACCCCGACGGGCTCGGGATGCACATCTACGTGAACGACATCCAGGGGCACGAGCGGCACGACCTCCAGAACATCAACATCCTGAA
Source organism: Gemmatimonadales bacterium (assembly GCA_050485865.1). Lineage (GTDB taxonomy): Bacteria > Gemmatimonadota > Gemmatimonadetes > Longimicrobiales > Gaopeijiaceae > SKNW01. Next base: position 35,012 of record JBJHCE010000012.1, read on the forward strand.
CCACTACATCGGGATGCAGGAGATCGTCCCCGAGGAGATCCCCGAGCTTGGCATCATGCCCTGGATTCTCCTCGGCCTCATCGGCACCGGCATCCTCGCCGGCGCCCTCGGGCGCCCCCGCATCATGGCCGGCTGGCTCGTCCTCTTCGTGGCAGCGGGAATCGCGGGAATGGTCGACTTCTACCTCTGGAACATCGACTACGGACACAACCTGAGCCCCGACGCCCCGATCCGGATCCCGGGAATGACCTACTCGCCCCCGATCATCGGTACGGCCCAGCTCCTGAACATCCGGGCCTCGTCCTGGCCGGGACTCGGCACGGGCTTCATCACCCTGTCGGTCCTCCTCTCGGGGTGGGCGGTCTTCAGGGCCTTCAGGGGGGGGGATGCGGCGCCCTCCGCCCCGAAGCGGAAGGCCGCCACCGCGCCCCTGGCCGCGGCCGGCCTCGTGGTGGTCGCCGCGGTGTCCGGGTGCGAGGGTGCGGCCCTCCCCATCCCGGGGCTCGCCCCCGGAGCCTCCGCGAGCGCCGCCGACGCGCTGGCCCGGGCGCCGGTGCAGCCGCCCGCCTCCGACGCCGACCGGATGGTCTTCGACGGCGCCCTCGATCCCTTCTGCCAGGCCCCCATCGAGGAGATCCGGTGGGGCGGCATCGTCGAGACCCGCTCGGGCGAGCTCCTCCGCTTCGCGTCGGCGGCCTGCCTGGCCGGACACCTCCTCTCGGGGGCGACCCCGGCGGCCGAGGTGGCCCGGATCCGGGTCGTGGACTTCGCCCAGGGAGAGAAGCTCGTGGACGCGGAAGGTGCCCGCTTTCTCCTCTCGCCCAACCGGAAGGCCCCGGCGGGGCCCCTGGGTCCGGCGCTCATGGCCATCGAGACCGAGCGGATGGCGGTGAACCTCAAGGACGCCTACTCGGGCCGCCTCGTGGACTGGAAGGGCGCCCTCGAGGCCATGGCCGAGGCGTGGGGCCTTCCCGCCCCCGGAGCCTGACGACCATGGGCACCCTCTCCCGCCGCCATTTCCTCCGGCTTTCCGGAGGCGCCACGATCCTCGTGGCGCTCGGTCCCCTGGCTGCCTGCAGCGCGCCCGGCCCCCGGGCGATCCGGATCGGCGAGGAGGAGTGCGCCCACTGCCGCATGCGGATTTCCGAGGAGCGCTTCGCCGCCCAGGTGCTGAACGACCGGGGGCGAAGCTGGGTCTTCGACTCCATCGAGTGCATGGTGGAGTGGACCCTCCAGGAGGCGGAGCTCCCCGCGGACCGGATCGCCGGGTGGTGGGTCACGGACTTCGAGGCCCCGGGCCGCTGGCTCGACGCCCGGGCCGCCCACTACCTCCGGAGCGACCACCTGAGGAGCCCCATGGGGCTCGGCCTTTCGGCCTACGGCGAGGCCGCAGGCGCACGCACCCAGCGCTCCGCCCACGGGGGCGAGGTGCTGGACTGGGACAGTGTCCGGGATCTCGTGGCCACGACCCCGGTGCGGGGTGGCGGGCACGGGGGCGACGGTGGTGGCGGCCATGGTCACTGATCCCCGCCGCCTCGTCCTCCTCCTCTCGGTCCTCGTGACCGGGGGGCTCCTGGGCTCCGCCCTCCTGGCGCCGGCGTCGGAGGAGGCCCGGGAGGCCCGGGCCGAGGCCCGCGTCCAGGCCCTGGCCGAGTCCCTCCCCGAGTGGGCCCGGGAGGGTGCGGGGGAGTCCTCGGCCCCTTCGGCCGCCGGGGCGCCCGCCCCGTCGCCTGCCCGGAGCGCCGACGAGGCCGCCCCCGGGCCCCGGCAGGAGCTCCGGGTCGGACCCGGCGGGGACTTCCGGACCGTCGGCGAGGCGGTGGCCGCCGCATCCCCCCATGCGGTGATTCGCGTGGGTTCCGGCGTCTACCGCGAGTCCCCGCTCGAGATCGACCGGCCCCTCACCCTCGTGGGCGAAGGGTGGCCCGTGCTCGACGGCGAGGGGCGGGGCTCCGTGGTCCTCGTCCACGCCGACTCGGTGACGATCCAGGGGTTCGAGCTTCGCGGTGCGGGGCGGAGCTACACCCAGGACCATGCCGCCGTGAAGGTGGAGGAGCACACCGGGTGCCGGATCCTGGACAACCGCCTCGAGGACAACTTCTTCGGGATCTACCTGGCCCGATCCGTCGGGTGCGAGGTGCGCGGGAACCGGGTGCGGTCGAACGCCACCCGGGAAGCCGATTCCGGAAACGGGATCCACCTCTGGGACGTGGAGCGGATCCAGGTCCTGGACAACCGGGTCTCGGGGCACCGCGACGGGATCTACCTGGAGTTCGCGAGGGGGGTGATCCTGCGGGGGAACACGAGTGCCGAGAACCTCCGCTACGGGCTCCACTTCATGTTCTCGGACGATTCCTTCTACCAGGACAACGTCTTCCGCGCGAACGGCGCCGGGGTCGCGGTCATGTATACCCGAAGCGTGGTCATGAGCGGGAACCGGTTCGAGGACAACTGGGGCCCGGCGGTCTACGGGCTCCTCCTCAAGGACGTGCAGGACTCCCTCGTCGAGGGGAACCTCTTCCGGCGGAACTCGGTGGCGCTCTTCGTCGAGGGCGCGGACCGGGTGACCTTCCGGATGAACCGGGTGGAGCGGAACGGGTGGGCGGTGCGGATCCTGGGGAGCAGCCAGGACAACCATTTCACCGCGAACGACTTCGTCGAGAACACCTTCGACGTGACGACGAACGCCCGCAGGAGCGACAACACCTTCCACGGGAACCACTGGAGCGCCTACCGCGGGTACGACCTGGCGGGCGACGGCTTCGGCGACGTTCCCCACCGGCCGGTGCGCCTCTTTTCGGTCATCGTGGAGCGGAAGCCAGCGGCGATGATCCTCCTTCGCAGCTTCTTCGTGGACGTGCTCGAGGTGGCGGAGCGGGTGCTCCCGGTCCTGACCCCCGAGACCCTCGTGGACCCGAGCCCCCGCATGCGGGAGGTGGCCCGATGAACGGTGAACGCCAGTCCCCCCCGATGATCCGGGTCGAGAAGCTCTCGAAGCGCTTCGGGAGGCTCCAGGTGCTGGACGCGCTGGACCTCGAGATCGAGGCCGGGCGCACGACGGCGATCCTGGGGCCGAACGGCGCCGGGAAGACGACGCTCATCAAGAGCATCCTGGGACTCGTGATTCCGGACTCCGGGACGATCACGGTGGCGGGCGAGGTGGTGGGGGCGTCGCCCGAGTACCGGCGGCGGATCGGCTACATGCCGCAGATCGCGCGCTACCCGGAAAACCTGACGGCCCGGGAGATCCTGGCCATGGTCACGGACCTCCGGGGGAACCCCGCGGACCTGGACGAAGGGGTGGTGGAGGAGCTTCGGGTGGAGGGGGAGCTCGACAAGCCCTTCCGCACCCTTTCCGGGGGGAACCGGCAGAAGGTGAGCGCGGTGCTGGCCCTCCGGTTCCGGCCCGGGATCCTCTTCCTGGACGAGCCCACCGCCGGGCTCGACCCGGTGTCGAGCAGCGTCCTCAAGGACCGGCTCCTGGAGGAGCGCGCCCGGGGGCGGACCCTCGTCCTCACCTCCCACGTGATGGCCGAGGTGCAGGAGCTCGCCGATACCGTCGTGTACCTGCTGGACGGACGCATCCACTTCCGCGAGTCGGTGGAGGAGCTGATGGGCTCAACCGGCGAGGCATCCCTCGAGCGGGCGATTGCCCGCCGCATCACCGCAAGGGTCGTGGCATGAACGCGCATGGAGCCGGCCTCCTGGCCACCGACACGATGAAGATCACCCGCTACCAGCTCCGCGACGTGCTCCGGAGCCGGTGGATCCTGCTTTACGGGGTGTTCTTCCTTCTCCTCACCGATCTCCTCTTCCGTTTCGGCGGGTCGGGGGAGCGGGTGATCCTGAGCCTCCTGAACGTGGTGCTGATCGGGATCCCGCTCGTGGCCGTGGTGCTCGGGGCCATGTACCTGTACGCCTCGCGGGAGTTCACCGAGCTCCTGCTGGCGCACCCGGTGCGGCGGCGGAGCCTCTTCCTCGGGCTCTTCGGGGGGCTCGCCCTTCCGCTCTCGGCGGCGTTCGCGCTCGGGGTGGCCCTTCCGTACCTGGCGCATGGGGGTGCGGTGGGGGGCGGGTTCGTTCCGCTTCTCTTCCTGGTCGGGACCGGGGTGGCGCTCACCCTGATCTTCACGGCGCTGGCCTTCCTCGTGGCGGTCGTGACCGAGGACCGGATCCGGGGGCTCGGGCTCTGCCTCGGGGCCTGGATCGCCTTTGCCGTGGTGTACAACGGCCTCGTGCTCATGGCCATCTACCTCCTCGGCGACTACCCCATCGAGAAACCGGTGCTCGCGCTTTCGATGCTGAACCCGGTGGACCTGGCCCGGATCCTCCTCCTCCTCGAGTTCGACGTGTCGGCGCTCATGGGCTTCACCGGGGCGGTGTTCCGGGACTTCTTCGGGAGCACCGGGGGGAGGGTCGCGGCGGCGGCGGCGCTCCTGGCCTGGCTCGCGGTGCCCTTCGGGCTCGGGATGCGGAGCTTCGGGCGGAAGAATTTCTGAGGGTCAGGAAGGGTCGGGGGCGGGAGCGGGGGCGGGGTTGCCCGGGAGGGGGAGGGGGGACGACGTTGGGTTCGTGCCTGCCGATCACGGCTCCTGCGCCGGTTCGGTCCCGCCGCGAACCCTCTTCCCCGTGCCCCCGTGCTGCGTCTTCGACTCGCCCTTCCCGGGGTGATGCTCCTCGCCGCCCTCGCGTGTTCGCCGGAGCCCCCGGGACCCGGGTCCTCCATGGAAGCCGGCGATCCGATCCTCCTCCCCCACGTGGAGGGACCGTGCCTGCTCGCCGTGGAGGCGACGGGGGTCGTCCTGTCGGGGAAGGAATCGGGAATGGACCCGGGGTTCAGTGTCGCCCGGACCACGGATGGTCGCTTCTTCACCAGCGCACGGTGGGAGCAGGGCACGGTCCTGGCCTTCCATCCGGACGGATCGTTCCTCGACCGCATCGGCGCGTTCGGGGAGGGACCGGGAGAGTTCGGCAACGTGGGGGCACTCATCCCCTCAGCGGGAGGGGGCCTTCACGTCTTCCATGGCGGGCGGTGGTCCCGCATCGAGGAGACGCTCGAGGTCACGCCGCTGGGTCGACATCCCGCGCTCGTGCATGCGACTGCGGTGAACACGGCGATCGTGAACGATTCCGTCGTCGTGGTCATGGACCCGATGGCGCCCGGGATCCCGAGCACGGGTCGAATCCTCCGGCTGGAGGGTGGACAGGTCGAGGAAGCGGCTTCGTTCGAGACCGGAACCGGGCTCGAGGTCGAGTGGATGGCGATCCTTCCGCCCGTAGCCTGGCCCGGAACCGGTGAGACCTTCTGGACGGGCCCGTGGATCTCCTCCCCGGACGTCTATCGGATCGAGGAGCGGGACCTGGGCGGAGGTCTCGTCCGCACCGTCGAGCGACGGCACCCCTGGACCCTTCCCGGGCCCGACCCTCGCGCGATGCAACAGACCACCGTCTCGCTCGCGCCCCTCTCCGCTTCGGTGGTCCTCGTCGGGGTGGTCATCCCCGGCTCCGGGGTGGGTGCCTCCGGGCCGAGCCGCCCCTACGAGGTCCTCGACCTCGAGAGCGGGGCGATCCTTTCGTCCGGGTCCCGGTTCCTCGACGGATCCGGTCCACAGGTCGCCTTCGTCGGCGCCGTCCCGGAGGCTCCGTTCGGATCGCTCGGGTACGTGACCCGGACCCTCGGGGGCGGGATCCCGGAAGTGCACCTTTCAGAGATCTCGCTTTCGGCCGGTCCTGCGGGATCGACGGAGCGCTGTTCGTAGAGGGATCGAGCCCGCACCGTCCGCGGGGCCGGCCCGGCCTCAGCCGGCGCCGGCCCCGGCCCGAATCGCCGGGAAGAGCACGTTGTTCTCCAGGTGGACGTGGCGCTCGAGGTCCTCCTCGAACTCGGCGAGCTTCGCGTAGGCGGCCCGCCAGGTGGCGCAGGCGCCCTCGGGGGGAGAGAAGCCCGCGGTGAGGGTGCGAAGCTCCGCCAGGAGGGACGCGGCGTGGGCGTGATCGTCCTCGAGGCCGGCGAGCATGCCCGCCGGGATCCCGGCTCCCTCCGGCTGTCCGTGGCGGATCCCCGGGAAGAGGGCCCGCTCCTCGTCTTCCATGTGCCCCTCGAGCTCGGCGGCGAGCTCCAGCGTGAGGGAGGCGATGCGCCCGAGCTCCGGGTGTCCGGCGCCGTGGACCCGGGCCACCCGTCCGGTAAAGTGGAGGAGGGGAGGGAGGTTCTCCCGGACCCAGGCATGGTGGACCCGCTCGATGTGGTCCACGAGGGACCGGGGGTCCGTGGGGGCCTGGTCGCTGGCCCCGGCGGCGCGGGCGTCGTGGACTGCGAGTTCGGTCAGGACGGTGCCGGGGTCGGCTCCCTTCCGGGCGCAGGCCTCCGCCAGGGGTAGGCCGCCGCCGCAGCAGAAGTCGATCCCGTGGCGGCGAAGGACGGAGGCGCGACCGTAGTCCTCGGCCACGATCTCGCCGACGGGGCGGTCCAGGAGGGGGGTGGGGGGTGGGGAAAGGTCCGGCGTCATGGGGGCTCCGTGGAGAGGATGGGCTGGGGGGTCGGAGCTCCCGACCGCCCCAGGAAGAATGCCCCATCCGGCGCCCCGGGGCTGTGACGGAGGTCACATCCTCCGGGGAAGGAGGAGGAAGGCACCCACGAGGGCGGCCGCGCCGGCGGCGGTGAGGGCCTCCTGCACGGGCCAGAAGGCGAAGCGGCCGACGAGGGAGGCGCCCCCGACGCCGAGGAGGATTCCCACCATGGTCCAGCTCCCCCCGGCGAAGAGGAGGATCCCCAGGGTCCGGAGGCCACGGGGCGATTCACCGGCGAAGTGGAGGAGGACGAGCCCCGAGCTGCCGAACGCGAGGAGGAGGAGGTGGACGTACCCGACCACCAGGTTCCGCTTCGCCAGCACGGCGGGCGCGAGGGGCGGGAAGGTCCCGACGGCGAGGAAGACCCCGGCGAGGATCGCACCCAGGGCCACCGACCCGAGAAGGATCCCCCGGGGCGCGCCAAGCCCCCGGACCCCCCGGGCGACCCCGACCCCGGCCATCACGAGCCCCGCCCCCAGGACCGCCGACCCGCCCCACCCGATCCAGGCCGGCCCGGGACCCTCCACGATGCCGCCCATCCTGGGAAGCACCGAGGGGAGGGCACCGAGGGCCATGAGGGTCCACGCCGGGGCCGGGACCCGGGCGAACCCCCCCCGGACCACGAGGGCGAGCACCGAGAGGACGAGCCACCCATGGAAGAGGAGAGCCAGGTAGAACCCCACCCAGCCCTCCACCCACCCCTCGCCCATCCTCCCGCCCAGGGAAAGCATCCAGGGGCCCAGCGTCGCGAGGACGAAGAAGCCGAGGGCGAGGTCGAGGGGTCGGCGCACCCCGGTGGCCTCGGTGGGGCGGACGCGGCGGAACCAGAGGGCGAGAATCCCGAAGCTCGCGCCGATGTGGAGCATCGAGAGGAGGATCGACCAGGAGCCGTACCCCTGGAGGAGGAAGGCGACGAAGAGCGCTCCCACCAGGAGGTGGAAGGCGCCTTCTCCGAAGAGGGTGCCGCCTGCGGTGCGCCTCGGCCAGCCATCGGGTTCGTCGCCTCCCGCACCGGGAGGCGGAACCAGAAGAAGGGCCAGGATCCCCACGAAGGCCCACCCCAGGAGCGCCACGTGGGAATGGGCGTGGAGGAGATGACGGAGGTCGAAGGGGACCACCCCCGCACCCCGGGCCGTCCACCCCCACCGGAGGAGGACCCCGGAGGCGAGGGTGAGGACAAGCCACCCCCATGCGGCGCCCCGCCAGCGGTAGGGAGCCGGGAATCCCGCAGGGGGAGCGGCGGCGGAGGCTCGGGTCGAAGGATCCATGCCG
>JBJHCE010000013.1:0-41363 GCA_050485865.1 Gemmatimonadales bacterium
GCGGGCTCGACTTCGTGCTCCCCCTCCTGCGCTGGCTCAGGGGCATCATCCCCCGCGTCTGGCTCCGGGCCGATGCCGGCTTCCCGGCTCCGGGCTTCCTGGACGCCCTCGAGGCCGAAGAGGTCCCTTACGTCTTCCGGCTTCGCTCGAACCGGACCTTGGACCAGCTCGCGGAGCCGCTGCTTCGTCGTCCTCCGGGCCGACCGCCGGTCGAGGGCCGCACCTGGCTCCACGAGCTTCCCTACCGGGCCACCTCGTGGTCGCGGGCTCGCCGCGTGATCCTCGTCGTCGTCGAGCGTCCCGACGCCCAGCAGCATCTCTTCCTGGACCACTTCTTCCTCCTGACCAATGCCTCCGCCGAGGAAGAGAGCGCCGAGGCCCTGCTCCATCGGTACCGGCAGCGGGGCTGCGCCGAGGCAGGCTTCGGGGACTGCCATGCGGCCATCCCCCCCTGCCTCTCTTCCGCCCCACGGCCCAAGCAGCACTACCGGGGGCAGGCCGTCCACGGGCCTGCCGGGGACCACGACGCCTTCGCCACGAACGAGGCCGAGCTTCTCCTCTCCCTCCTCGCCGCCAACCTCATGGCTGCAGGCGCCGAGCTCCTCCACACCGAAGGGGAGCGCCGAATGAGCCGCGAGCGCTTCCGGACCCTGCTCCTCAAGACCGCCGCTCGTGTCCTCCTCGGCAAGCGGCGCGCCACCGTCGTCATCGCGAGCGCCCGCGCCCGCCTCTGGCGGACCTTCTGGAAGCGCCTCCAGGCCTGGCCCCGACCTCGGGGATCCCCACCTCCGAATCCCCGGCCTTCGCCCGCTCGACCCCACGGCCGGGAACTTCATTTCGCCTCTCACCCCCTCCGGGGGTAAGGGGGCCCGAGGCCGCCCGCCACCTCGAGCCGCTCCGCCGACCCCATGGCCCCAGCAACGGACCCTCTTCGAGAAAGCGGCCGGGCGTCATGAATAAGCCGGGCTCAAGACACACCTCCGCCACACGCCGTCCGATCTCGTCCTGACGGCCAGCGTTCGTTGTTTCCGCCGCCCGGAACGGTGGCTTGCGGAGTGAGGTGGAAGACTTGAGGGTGGCTCTCTCCCCTGGCGGGACGAGACTCCGGGGTCTATCGCAACCGATTCGTGCTCCGCTCGAGAGCGGGAACCATCCTTCTCTCGGGGGCTTTGAGGCCCATTGCTTCACTCGGCTCTCCAGCGGTGCATCGCCTGCCACAGGGGACTCGGGCCTGAACGCCCGGACCAGGTCCCAAGCGGATGCTTTCCCCTGAACCGTTGAGATCCCGGAACCGCTCGAACTCCTTTGCCAGCTCCTCCGGGCTCCGGCCCGCCCGAACCAACTCCACCATCCGACGCTTGAACTCCGCCGGGTACGTCTTCTTCCCTTGTGCCATGCGGACACCTCCTTTACCTCGAGAGTGGGGTGTCCACTGAACCGGGGGAACTCCATTACACAGTTCCTCGACCCCCGGGGCGCGCGCTGCTCCGCGAAAGGCCAGGTTCCCGATCCGCACAGTCGATCGCCCGTCGGGCCACCGTGCGCTTGCGGGCCCATCCACCAGCCTCTTCTTCGCACCCCTCCGTTCACAACAGTCGTCGCCCCCGGTGCACCCCCGCCACCGCGCGCCCGGAGGGGTCGGCGGAGGCGGCAAACGATGCATCCCAGGCGAGGGCCGCGGGCGTCGAGCACGCAATGGACGGCCCCCCGGGCACGCTCCGGGCCGCCGCATCCCCGGGAAAGTGCTCCTCGAAGATCGCCCTGTAGAGGTACGCCTCGGGGGTCCCGGGGGGGTTCACCGGGAAGCGCTCTGCGGCCCGCTCCAGCGCATCCCCGGAAACGACCCGCCCGGCGTGGGCCTTCAGCCCATCGATCCACCCGTACCCCACCCCGTCGGAGAACTGCTCCTTCTGGCGCCAGAGGATCTCGTGGGGGAGGACCCCCCGGAAGGCCTCGCGAAGGATCGCCTTCTCGACGCGGAGGGGTGCTCCCGTGGTCGGGTCCGCCCCCGCCTCCGGGGACGGAAGGGGCATCCGGAGCGCCGGATCCACCGACATGGCCAGGTCCAGGAACTCGAGGTCCAGAAAGGGCACCCGCGCCTCCACCCCCCACGCCGCCATCGACTTGTTGGCCCGGAGGCAATCGTGGAGGTGGAGCGCTTCCACCTTCCGCACCGACTCCTCGTGGAAGGCCTCGGGGTTCGGGGCCCGGTGAAAGTAGAGGTACCCCCCGAAGACCTCGTCCGCCCCCTCGCCCGAGAGGACCATCTTGACCCCCATGGCGCGGATCCGCCGGGCCAGGAGGAACATGGGGGTGGATGCCCGGATCGTGGTCACGTCGTAGGTCTCGATGTGCCGGATCACGTCGGGAAGGGCGTCGAGCCCCTCCTCGAAGGTGTAGGTGAAGCCGTGGTGCGCCGTTCCCAGGTGCGCCGCCACCCGCTCCGCTGCGGCGAGGTCGGGTGAGCCCTCGAGCCCGATGGCGAAGGAGTGGAGCCGGGGCCACCACGCCTCGGTCCGGTCGTCGTCCTCCACCCGACGCCGGGCGAAGCGCGCCGCGCACGCCGCCACGATCGAGGAGTCGAGCCCCCCGGAGAGGAGCACGCCGTAGGGGACGTCGCTCATGAGCTGCCGGTGCACCGCGTCCTCGAGGGCCGAGCGGAGCGATGCCGCCACCGCTTCCGCCTCCGGCCCACCCGCCTGAGCCCCGCGCGACACCGCCGCCACCTCCCGCCAGGGGCGCTCCCGGAAGGGCCGGAGCTCGCCTTCGGCGCTGTCGTAGACCATGCCCGGGGGGAAGGGTGCGGCATCGGCGCACCGGTCCACGAGCGCCTTGAGCTCCGAGGCCACCCACCGCCGTCCCTCCGCATCCCGCCCCCAGTAGAGGGGGACGACCCCCACCGGGTCCCGGGCCACCACCCACCGCCCGCTCCCCGGCTCGAGGAGGGCGAAGGCGTAGATCCCGTTCAGCCGGGCGAGCCCCCGGGCCCCCGCCTCCCGCCAGAGGGGAAGGATCACCTCGCAGTCCGAGCCCGTGGCATACCGCCAGGGCGCCCGCCCCCCGCGCACCGCCCCCCGGTCGAGTTCGGCCCGGAGCTGCCTGTGGTTGTAGATCTCCCCGTTCACCGCGAGGACCATGGACCCGTCGGTGGCCACGATGGGCTGCGCCCCCCCCGCCGGATCCACGATCGCGAGCCGCTCGTGCACGAGGATTCCCGCCGGAGACGCGTGCACGCCGCTCCAGTCGGGCCCCCGGTGACGCTGACGCGCGGAGCAGGCCAGCGCCTGCGGGCGAAGGCGCGCCGGGTCGTCGCCCGGGGCCAGGTCGAAGATGCCGAGAATGGAACACATGGGGAGGATTCTCCTGGGGTGCCGTCGGAGGGAGGCCTCGCCCGGCGTGCCGGACACCCACCCCCCGAACGCGAAACGGCCCGCCGGGGTGGCGAGCCGCAAGGGGGGACCGGGTCCGACCTGGATGCGCGTCGCCTACCGCCCGGGGCCTCCGGGACGATTCGGATTCCGATTGGAATTCGTGGCGAGCGCGCGTGTGCGGGTCATGGGTGGGAGTATCGGGTCCCCCTTCCCGAGATGCAAGAGGGGGATGCGAACGCCCCGGCCAGGGCCGGGGTTCGGGTCACCCGCCCCCGCCGCCCCGCGAGAGCGACCGGTAGTACTCCTCCACCCAGCGCCGGTACTCCTCCGGAATCTCCTCGAGCCCCGACAGGCGGGGGCGTTCTCCGAGGCGGCCGTCCAGTTCCCGGCGAAGGCTGAACTCGAGGCGCTTCGAGGCCTCCACGAGGCGGCCCTGCACCCGGATCAGCTCGGTGAGGTCGCCGTAGACCCGGTCCGAGTCGAGTTCCCGGAGTGCCCGGGTCACCTCGGCCATCTCGCCGGCCTCGATCCCGGCCTCGCGAAGCTCGCGCCCCAGCGCCTCCACGTCGGCAAGGCGCTCCCGGGCCTCGCGGCGGAGCTGTCGGATCTGCTCGTCGGTGAGCTGCCCGGGGTCGCCGCCCATTCCTCCCAGGCGCCCTGCCTCGGGCGTGCCGCCCCGGGGTCCGCTTCCGGCGGTGGCCCCGCCGCGCTCGGTGCCCGGTTGGCCGGTGGGGTCGCCCTGCTGGCCGCCGGCCTGGCCCTGCTGCTGGCCCTGCTGACCTTGCTGACCACCCTGCTGCTGACCTTGCTGGCCCTGGTCACCTTGCTGACTCTGCTGTCCCTGCTGACCCTGCTGGCCCTGCTGCCCCTGCTGGCCTTGTTGCCCCTGTTGTCCCTGCTGGCCCTGCTGCCCCTGCTGGCCTTGTTGCCCCTGTTGTCCCTGCTGCCCTTGCTGACCCTGCTGGCTCTGCTGGCCCGGGTCGCCCTGTTGCCCTTGCTGCTGGCCCTGCTGCCCGGGCTCGCCCTGCTCCCCCTGCTCGCCTGGCCGCTCCCCGAGCCCGCGGGTGCGCTCCTCCATCGACTCGGCGCCCCGGACCAGGTCCCGGCTCCGCTCCAGGGCCCGGGTCATGGCGTCGCGGCTCGTGGGGTTCGAGGCGGCGCGCTGGGCCTGGGCCACCCGCTCCACCAGCTCCTCGAGTGCCCGGGTGATCTCGCCCTCGAAGGCCCGGGCGTACTCCTCCTCGCGGGTGTCCAGCAGGCTTCTCGAGAACCGGATCCGGTCCGCGACCTGGTCCTCCCGCATTCCCTGGGCGGCCTCGTCGAGGGCCCGGGCGACCTCTCCGCGATCCTCGCGGCGGGCCTCGGCGGCCAGGCGCTCGAGTCGGGCCTCGAGCTCCTGGGCCTCGCGGGTCATCTGCTCCCGCTCGGAATCGAGGCGGCGGAGCTCCTGGAAGCGCTCCGAGGTCATGGGTCCGGTGCGGTTCTCCTCCGCCCGGGCCGCTCCCTCCCTCTGACGTTCGGCGAGAGACCGGGCGCGCTCCAGGGCGTCGGCCGCGTCCCGGGCCACCCGGTCGGTCTGGGCCTGCTCCAGGCGCCGACGGGCCTCCTCGAGTCGGTCCGCGGCAGCCTGGGCCTCGGCGGCCCCGGCGCCCTGGCGACCCGCGGCGGAGCGCCGCATGGCATCGGCGGCCTCCTCGAGGCGCCGGGCGGTCTCGGCCAGCTCGGGCTGTCGCTGCTCCCGGGCCAGCCGCTCGAGCTGCCGCGCCACCTCCTCGGCCTGCTCGGCGAGCTCGCGCTGGCGGTTCCCCGGATCGCCCCCCTGCGCGCCCTCGGCCCCGGCCCGCTGCTGGGCACGCTGCCGCTCGGCTTCGAGTTCCTGCCGCCGGGCGAGCTCCCTGAGGCGCTCGAGGGTCTCGTCCACCTGCCGGTCCGCCGACTGCTGCTCCTGCTCGCGGCGCTGGACCGTCTCGTACTGGTTCCGGAGCTGGTCGAGCTCGAGTTCGAAGAGATCGGCCAGGTCCTGGGCGGCACCGCCTCCCTGCTGTCCGCCCTGCTGCCCACCCTGCTGCTGCCCCTGCGTGACCGTCACCTCCCGGTACGCCTCCTCGGCCCGGAGGAGGTGCTGGAGGGCCCGCTGCGCCGGCGGAAGGGCGGCGTCCAGCTCCTGTTCCCCCAGGGCCTCGAGGACCCGGTCCATTTCCTCGATGGCTGCGGGGAGGGACTCGGCCACCCGGCGGAATCCCTCGTCCATGGCCACGACACCCCGGTTCCCCATGCGCTGGAGGAGGGTCGCCACCTGCTCCTGGAGTCGGCGCTGGGCGATCCCGATCGTGACGGCGCCCTGCCCGAACTCGTCGTCCGAAAATCGGGCCCGGTCGCGGCGGAGGTTGAAGGCCGCCGAGATCACCTGGCGCTGCTGCTCCGACATGGCCCCGTCGGGGCCGTCACCCTCGCCCCCGCCCTCCTGCTGGCCACCCCCCTGCTCCGGCGGATCGCCCTGGCGGTACTCGAAGCCGAAGGGACGCACCTGGAGGAAGTAGAGGTCCGAGAGCACCGGATCGCTCGTGCCGTCCTCGACCCGGGCGTGGTAGGCCACCACGTCGCCGGGGGAGAGGTCGTACTCCTCGAGGAAGAGGGTATGCCCCACCAGGACCTCGCGCAGGGGGCGAGTCCCGTCGCCGAAGAGGGTCACCGACCGCTCCTCCTCGCCGTTCACCGAGTAGACGAGCTCGAGGGACCGCACCCCGTAATCGTCCTCGGCACGCGCCTCCAGGTAGACCTCCTCGATGGCGCTCGGGCGCGTGTCACGACCGGGGCGGGTGAAACGCACGAGGGGGGATCGGTCGGAAAGGGCGCGCACCAGGTACCGGGGCGACCCCGGAATGGGTGCGCTCCCGTCCACCGGGTCGAACTCGAGCTGCCAGGTCCCGTCGGCCTCCACGGCGAAGGAGCCCCGCACCCGCCCCTGCGCATCCACCTCGAGCTCCACCGTCCGGGCGTCGTCGAGGCGGATCCGCCCCCCGGCCACCGGAACGGTGGTGGATGCCAGCACCTCGACCCGGGTCCCCCGGAGCGCGGCCACGTCACCTCCGGGCGACAGGACCTGGGCCTCGAGCCCGGTGAAGGCGGGAAAGCGAAGGGTGAGCTCCACCTCTTCCACCCAGGGAAGGTCCACCACCTCGATCCGGAAGACCGGCGAGCGCACCCCGTCGGACTCGACGAAGTACTCCGTGTCGCTCCGCACCGAGAAGAGGAGAAGCTCGTGGGCCCCGAGCGTGTCGGCGGGGACCATGGCCACCGAGCGGAAGTTCTCGTCGCCCTCGGCACGGGAGTGGAGGATCGCCTCCGGGAGCCCCTCCCCCGACCCGAAGCCCACGAGCACGACCTCCACGAGCTGGTCGGCACCCCGGGCGACGGTGGCGTCTCCCGGCTCCACCATGACGAGGCGCGCCGGGGGAGGCGGGGGCGCCGCGTCGGCGCGCACCAGGGTCGCCGCGCCCTGCCGGAGTTCCGCCGGCCCGAAGGCCAGGACCAGGACCGTGACCAGGGCCGAGGCCCCGAGGATCGCCGACGAGCGACCCACGGATTTCCGCTCGATCCCCCGTCCCCACCGCGCGGCCCGGAGACCGTCGAGGGCCGAGGCCAGGAGCGGGCGGGCGAGGCCCGAGTCCCGGGCCGCGAGCGCCGCGAGCACGGTGCCGTCGAGGTTCGGGGCGTGCTCCTCGAGGTAGAGGGCGATCCGCTCGTCGGGCACGGGCTCGAGAAGGGGACGGAGCACCAGGAACCACCCGCCCGCGAGGAGTCCGACCCCGACGAGGACCCGCACCGCCGCCACCGCCCAGGGGGCGAAGCGCGCGAGCTCCACACCCCACGCCCCGAGGAGCACGAGGGCCATGACCCCGGCGCAGAGGAGCGCGAGCCCCTGGAGGAGGATCCGGAAGCGCCACCGCCGGCGCACCGCCGAAAGGGCGCGCTCGAGCTCGACGCGGGAGGCGTCGGGGGTGTGGGGGTCCTGGGATGCGGGGCTCATGGCGCGGCCCTCCTCGGCTGCCTGGAGTGGATGTTCAGTGTACGTCGTCCGGCGCCCCCGGAACAGCGCCGCGTGCGGAACCCTGCAGGGCGCCTGCCGGGCCGCCGGGGTTTCCGGGCCATCAGTAGCTCGCCGCCCTGGAGAGGCGGTTTCCGAGGACCGCCTCCGCCGCAAGGAGGAGGAGGGCCCCGAGCATCAGGTACCACCAGAGCGCCTGGTTCCGCTCCCGCTCGTCGCGGGTGGGCGGGGTAGGGCCCCCCGCGACCCGGCGCACGTCGCCCTCCCGGGGGCGGACCGACGCCGCGAGCTCCGCCGGGTCCATGGGGGTCAGGTCGGCCTCGGTTGGATCCACGTTCACCGCCGCCGTCCAGGTGCGCCCCGACCCCTCGCCGGGGGTGCGGAGGGTGTAGAACCCCGCCTCCTCGAGGGGGAGAAGGGCGACCCCGTCTTCCGGCCGCAGCGCGATCGCATCGCCCCCTGCCGGGGGGAGCGCCATCCGGTCGGTGCGGGGAGCCCCGGTGCCGTCGTCGCCCAGCACCTCGACGCCGGCGAGCTGGAGGATCGCCCCTGCCTCGTGGGCCATGGCCTCGGTCCGGTGGTCCGCCAGGTGGAGCGCCAGGCGGTGCACCAGCGGAAGGAAGACCGGGTGCACCGGGAGGTCTCCCCAGCGGGTGTCGAAGGTGGCGGCCCAGACGAGCACCCGCCCGCGACCCGGGCGACCCTCCACGAGGGCCGGGGCCCCATCATCGAATCGGGCGAGGACGGAAGCGTCCGCCGCCGGGGCCAGGGGCCGGTACCGGAGGAAGCGGGGGGCTGAAAGGTCCCCGCTCCGGGGGCGGGCAAAGAGCTCGAGGGCCGGGTGGTCGTAGCTCACCGTGCCCAGGGTGCCGCCCCGGGCGTCCCTTCGCTCCTCGGGGGGAGCCACCGACGCCGGGACGAGCGTGCCGCCCCCGCCGCCAGGGCCCGCCGCCCCGGGGGAAACGAGAAGCCCGCCCCCCCGCTCCACCCACTCGGCGAGTCGGTCGGCGAGCTCGCCCTGGGCGGGAGGCATCGCATCCACGAAAACGACGACCCTCCGTCCGGGCAGATCCGCCGCCTGGAAGGTCTGCGCCGCCTTCACCTGCACGCGGAAGGGAGGGTCATCGGCGATCTCCAGGGCACGCCTCAGGTAGAGGGCGCCCTCGCCGCCGGGAGACCCGTCGAGGATCAGGACCGGGATCCCCTCGCCGGGTGAGAGCACCAGGTGGTACGCGTCGTCGCCGGGAAGCGCGTCGGGGGCAAGGCGCACCGTGACCCGGGTCCACCGCTCCGCCAGCGTGAAGGGGGGAAGCGCCACCGAGGTCACCCCTCGGGGAGGAAGGCTCACCCGGGTCGAGCCCACCTCGCGCCCCTCCACCTCCAGGGCCACGGGGAGGTCGGACACGGGGTCGTCGCCGTGGTTCACCACCCGGGCCGTGAGGGTGACGCGCTCGGCGCCCCCCTCGAGGGACCGGTCCACCTCCACCCCCGTCACCGAGCGGTTCGAGGCGGGACCGGCGCCGACCGCCACGGGTTCGAGCTCGGCCCCGTGGGGGAAGCGGATCCCCTCGTCACCCCGCCACCCGCTCCGCTGCATGTCGCCCACGAGAACGGCGCGGCCCCGGCCCAGGGGGGAGTCGTCGAGGATCCCGGCGGCCGCCTGGAGCGCGGGGGCATAGCGGGTCCCCCGCGGGGCCGGCGCCAGGGTGTCCACCACCTGGAGGATCCGGTTCCGCTCGATCGTCGAGGGGACCGCCACCTGCACCTCGTTCGAGAAGAGGACGAGAGAGGCGCGGTCTTCGGGGCCGAGTCCCTCCACGAGCTCGCGCACCGCCGCCTGCGCCTCGGCCCACCGGGTGCCGTGGGCCATGGAGTGCGAGCGGTCGAGGAGGATCACCACCTCCTGCGGGGGCTCGATCCCCACCTCCTGCGGGAGGGTGCGCTCCACCAGGGGGCGGGCGAAGGCGGCCACGAGAAGCACGAGGGCGAGGGCCCGGAGCGCCAGGAGGAGCGGGTGGCGGATCCGGCGGCGGCGGGAGGCCCGGGTCGGGATCCGGTCCAGGAACATGAGCGAGGGGAAGCGCACCACCTCCTTCCGCTCCCGGTGGGTCAGGTGAAGCCAGACCGGGATCGCCACCGCCGCAAGGGCGGCGAGGAAGACGGGGGCGAGGAAGCCGAGTCCCATGGTGCGCGCGCCCCCTTCCTCAGCGCTTCCGCCGCATCCGCTCCCGGACCGAGAGGTACCGGAAGAGGGCGTGGTCCAGGGGCGCCCCGGTGCTCAGGAGCGCGTAGTCGATGCGGTGGCCGGTGAGCCCCTTGCGGAGCGTCGCCACGTGCTCCTCCACGAGGGCCCGGTAGGCCTCCCGCTGCACGTCGGGGACCACCGGAAGGCGCACCCCGGTCTCGAGGTCCTCGAAGGGCTGGGCGTCGTCGAAGGGGAAGTCGGTCTCGGTGGGGTCGAGAAGGTGGAATACGATGACGTCGTGCCCCCGGTAGCGGAGGGCCTTGAGGGCATCGAGCACCCCCTCCGGCTCCTCGTAGAGGTCGGAGATCACCACCACGATCCCCCGCCGGGACAGGAGCTCCCCCACCCGGCGAAAGGGCCCGGCCAGTGCCCCGGGGCGCCCCGCCCGCGCCCGGTCCAGGGTGAGGAGCGCCACGTCCAGGTGCCGGGCGGACGGGGGGACCCACTCCACGATGGCGTCGTCGAAGGTGGCGAGCCCCACCCGGTCGCGCTGGCGGCTCGAGAAGTAGAGGAGCGAGGCCGCCAGGTAACGGGCGTAGTCGAACTTGGGGATCCCGGCGACCCCGTAGTCCATGGAGCGCGACACGTCGAGGAGCACCGTGAGGTTCGCGTTCGTGTCCGCCTCGAACTGCTTCAGGAAGAAGCGGTCGGTCCGGGCGTAGAGGCGCCAGTCCATGCGCCGGAGGTCGTCGCCGGGCATGTAGGCCCGGTGCTCCGCGAAGTCCAGCGAGCTCCCGAGGCGGGGGGCTCGGTGGAGCCCGCTGATGAAGCCGTCCACCACCGTCTTCGCCAAGAGCTCGAGGGACGAGATCCGCCCGAGGACCCGTGGGTCCACGAACCCCGCCCCGGGGATCGGGGCGGCACCGGAGCCGGGGGATCTCCGCACGGGCGGTCTCCTAGAGCCCCGACCGGGGCACGGGAACCGCCTCGAGGAGGCGCTCCACCAGCGACTCGGAGCTCACCCCCTCCGACTCGGCGTGGAAGTTCGTGAGGATCCGGTGTCCGAAGACCGCAGGCGCCAGTGCCCGCACGTCGTCGAAGGTCACGTGGTAGCGCCCCCGGGTGAGGGCCCGGGCCTTCGCCGCGAGGACCACGTTCTGGGCCCCGCGCACCGACGACCCGTACGACACGTACTCCTTCACGAAATCGAGCGCGCCCTCTCCCTCGGGGCGCGACGCCCGGGCGAGGGCCACCGCGTACCGGAGGACCGGGTCCGCCACCGGCACCTTCCGCACGAGCTCCTGGAAGGCCACGAGCTCCTCCCGGGTCACCGCGCGCCGGAGCTCGGGGCGGTTCACCTCGGTGGTGCGCCGCACCACCGAGAGCTCCTCCTCCTCGGGGAGGTGCCGGAGCTGGATCTCGAACATGAACCGGTCGAGCTGGGCCTCGGGAAGGGGGTAGGTCCCCTCGAGCTCGATGGGGTTCTGGGTGGCGAAGACGTAGAAGGGCTCCTCGAGGGTGTAGGTCCGCCCCTGCACGGTGACCCGGTGCTCCTGCATCGCCTCGAGGAGCGCCGACTGGGTCTTCGGGGGCGTGCGGTTCACCTCGTCGGCCAGGATGATGTGGTTGAAGATCGGCCCCGGCGCGAACACGAGGGAGCGCCGCCCCGTTTCCGGGTCCTCGTTGATGATGTCGGTGCCCGTGATGTCCGAGGGCATGAGGTCCGGGGTGAACTGGATCCGCGCGAACTCGAGATCCATGACCCGCGCCACCGTGTGAATGAGGAGCGTCTTCGCGAGCCCGGGCACCCCCACCAGGAGCGAGTTCCCCCCCACGAAGAGGGTCAGGAGCACGAGCTCCACCACGTCGTCCTGCCCGACGATGACCTTCCGGAGCTCGGAGAGGATCCCCTCCCGTCCCTCCCGCATCCGGTCGGCGAGGGCCACCTCGTCCGCCGCCTCCAGCGCCACCGCGCTTCCGCTCGTTTCCGCCACGTGTCCCCCGTTCCGGGTGCAGGTGAACCCTCGTCGCCGATCAGCGCGAGAGGGCGTAGATGATGTAGTTGACCCCGATGTGAAAGGCCTTGTTGGACCGGTCCACCGGGAAGATCCCCTCGTCGGCGAACTCCCAGAACTCACCGATGTCGTTGTTGAAATTCGCGATCACGAGGATCCGCTCGTCCGGGTCGTTCTCCTCGAAGAGCGCGAAGTAGATTGGCGCACCCCGGTAGTTCAGGAGATTTTCCGGCGCATCCACCGAGAAGAAGGTCTGGAAGACCGGGTGGCTCCCGTCGACCTCGACCCAGTCGTATCCGGGAAGGACCCGCGCCATCTGGGCCTCGGTGTTTGCCCACTCCCGCGCCCCGCCGAAGTCGTCGAGGATCAGGAAGCCGCCCTTGAGGAGGTATTCCCTCAGCCCCTCCACTTCGGCCTCGGTGGGGGTCCAGTACCCGGGCTCGACCAGGTAGGCCACCGGAAAGCGGAAGAGCTCCGGGTCGTCCAGGTCGAGAACGTTCGTGTCCCCGGTCCGGGTGTGGAGGTTCGTCACGAAGTCCAGGATCGACATGAAGTTGCGGTCGGCCCGCGGGTAGTCGTGTGCCCACATGGCCTGCCGCCCGCCGCCCCCGAAAAACCCGAAGTCCCGGGGCTGTCCGAAGCGGATCCGGGTGAAGGTGAACTGTCCGTTGTAGGGATGCGAAAGCTCCTGCTGCACCTGGGCTGGCGTGCCGGGCGCCGGGGCCAGGGGCTCCCACGCGTCCCCGCCCCCGGAGCCCGCACCCGCGAGGGCCGCCCCGGCCACGACGAGGGCCGCGGGCACCCCGAGGAGGAGGGCCGCGCCGACCCCACGTGCTCCGGCCATGGACCTCATGGCCCCACCCCCCGGATCCGGAGAAGGAGCTCCTGGGCCGCCTCGAAGGTGGGGGCGTTCTCCAGGGCGCGGAGGACCTCGCTCCGGGCCGCGTCCACCGCGCCCGTCTCGAGGAGGGCCCGGGCGAGCTCGTAGTGGGCCGCGGCCCGGTCGGTGGGCGCGAGTCCCAGGACCGCCCGACGCGCGGTCACGACCCGCTCCCAGGCGCCGGCCTCCTCGTGGAGCTCGGCCAGGATCCGGTGGAGTTCCACGTCGCGGGGGAAGATCTCGGAGGCCCGGACGTATCCCCGGATCGCCCCCTCGAGGTCGCCGGCCTCCCGTGCGAGTTCGCCGAGGCTCCGGGCCCCGTCCAGGTGGGTCTCGTTCCGGTCCAGGAGGCGGGTGAGGGCCGCACGGGCCAGGTCCCCTTCGCCCGCCTCGCGGTGGAGCCGGGCCAGGAAGGCGTCGGGGCCGTCGGCACCGCCGTAGTCGGGAAAGAGCTCCCTCGCAGCCTCCAGGTGCGGCCGGGCCTCGGCGGGACGCCCGGCCTCGAGGAGGCGGACCCCCTCGCGCATCCGGTGGACGAAACTTCCGGGATCGCCCGCGTCCGCCTCCGGCGAGAGGGCGGCGAGGGGCCCGGCGAAGCGGGCCCGCATCCAGGCCTCGAAGGCCTCGTCCACCTGGGCGGGCTCCATTCCCGCGGCCCGGCGGAAGACCTCGTCGGTGGAGAGCCCCTCGCCCCAGGCCACGAGCATGGCATCGAGCACCCCTTCGCCCCGGGTCTCGGCCAGGAAGGTGCAGACGAGGGCGGAAAGGCCATAGGCGAGCCCCACCTCGTCAGGGGTCCGGGGGCGCACGAAGGAGCGGCTCAGTTCCGAGGGAGGCGGGAGGCGTCCCTCGTCCCAGGCCCGGAGAAGGGCCGGGCTCGGGCCCATCCCCCACCCCGGACGCGCCCGGTGCTGCTCCCACACGGCGAGCCCCTCGCCGAACCACCGGGGCATGGCGCTCCGCGAGCGGGCCAGGTGAACCACGTGGGCAAGCTCGTGCCAGAGGACCGAGGCCCAGTTGAGCTCGCCGGGACGCCGGGCCGTGGGCGAATCCATGGCCACGACCCGGCCGAAGGCCACGCCCAGCGCGCCGATCCCGGCGAGCCCCACGGTGCGGACCGAGAAGTCGGCGGAGTTCGGGTAGAGCTCGATCCGGACCGGGGTCTCGGGCATGGTGGGGTACCGGGCCACGAGGTCGTCCCAGGCCTCCTGGGCGAGCTCCGCCACGAGAGGGGCCAGGTACTCCGCCTCGTCCTCGCGGACCACGATCACGAAGGGCCCGGCCTCGACCTCGCGGTAGCGCTCGAGGGAGTCCAGGAGGTCCAGGGTGTTCTTGAACCAGACGTTGTAGGGATCCCCGGCAAAGGCGCGTTCGAGTTCCTCGCGCCCCTCTTCCATCGCCCCCAGGCGGAGGAGGTTGATCCCCAGGAGTCCCCGGGCCTCCCAGGCCGTGGGGTCGAGGGCCACCGCCTCGCGGGCGAGCTCCACCGCCTCGGCGTAGCGCCTCCGGTTCGCCGCCGCCTCGGCCTCGGCCAGGGCGAGCCCCGGGGCCCGGGGGTTCAGCGCCTGGTACCGGGCCCGGGCCTCCTCGGCGCCCGCCGCGTCGCCGGCGGCACTCCGGGCCGCGGCGAGGAGGGCCAGCGCCTCGAGAGAGGCGGGGTTCACCTCCAGGGCGCGCTCCGCCTCGGCGGCGGCGAGCTCCGCTTCCTCGGTCCCCAGGTGGAGCCGACCCAGGAAGACCCGGGCCTCCACCAGGTGCGGGTTCACCTCGAGGGCGGCCTGGGCCCCGGCGAGGGCCCCTCCCTCCCGGGCGAAGTCCAGGGAGCGGGCCCGCCCGAGGAGCGCCCGGGCGTCGCGGGGGTTTCGGGCCAGCACTTCCTCGAAGGAGGCCCGGGCGTCGGCCCCGTTGTAACGCGAAAGGAAAAGGGCACCGGCCCGGAGGGGAGGCTCGGGGTCCAGGGGGTCCGCCGCCGCTGCCTCGTCGAAGGCCCGGAGCGCGTCGCGGAAGAGGTCCGGGTCCTCCACCCCCAGCGCCTGCACCGCGAGCCCCACGGCGACCAGGTCCCGGGCGCTCCGTGCCAGTCCGGCGTTGTAGTCGTCGATGAAGGCGTCGAAGCCCGCGAGCGCCGCCTCCCGGTTTCCGCGGCGCTCCTCGAGGGCCGCCAGGTGGTGGAGGGCCATGAGCCGGTCCGGGGCGCGTTCGGCCGCCCCGCGCCGGAGGGCCGCTTCCGCCTCGTCCAGCCGCCCCTGGGCCAGGAGCACCTCGCCCAGGCGCACCGAGAGGGCCGCCCCGGCCTCCGCCTCGCCTGCCCGGGCGGCCGCTTCCGCGTCGGCGTGGCGCCCCGTCGCCATTCTCGTGAGCACGAGGCCCTCGTGGGCGGCGGCCCGGACGGGAGCGGTGGACGACGTTCCGCCGTCCCCGGCGAGGATCGCCGAAAAGGCGGCCTCGGCCTCGTCGTAGCGGCCGGAGCGGAGGTGGGTCCGGGCCGCCTCGACGGCGTCCTGCGTGGCCACGCTCGGCGCCGACGCGAACCCCGACCCGCCGCGCGCTTCCAGGGCGGGAGCGTGCGTCGCATCCGAAGCCATCGCCACCCCGACCGCGAGCCCCGTGCCGAGGACACCGAGCCACCGGTTCATGGTGTGCCTCGTCACGGTGTGCCTCCCCCCGAGACTTCCCGGATCTCCCGGGACACCAGCGCGAGCTCCACGAGAAGCTCCTCGAGCTCGCGCTCGTACTCTGCCGGGGTCAGTTCCCCCTGCCGGGCCCGGAGGGCCGCCACCTCGTTCTCGAGGGCCCTCCGGCGCTCGAGGAGGGGAAGGATGCGCGGGTCGTCGGGGTCGAGGCCCGCCGCCGCCGCCACCGATGCGGCACTTCCGAAGCGGAACCGGCGGGCCACCTCCCCGTCCGTTCCCTCGACGCCCGGGGCCCGGCTTCCCACCCCGGTGCCCCGGTCATCGATGAGCGCGAACTCGGTCTGGATCCGTCCCGCCTCGCGGTAGAAGCGGGCCACCTCCTGGCGCGCGTACTCGAAGGCCTCGAGAAGGGAGACGTCTCCGTCCTTGTCCAGGTCCGCATCCTCCGAGGCCAGGGCCTCGGCGAAGAAGCGGCCGAAGACCGTCTCGTTCAGCTCCCGCCCGCTCCGGGTGGCGGTGACCACGATCCACCCCTCCCGGGCCACCACCGGGAGGAAGTCCCCGCTCGCGCTGGCGGCGTTCACGAGGGCCACCTTCCGGTCGGCGAGGGGCTCCAGCTTCCCGGCCCATTCGGCGGCGGTGGGGTCGGGCCCGGGGAGGTTGAACTTGGCGTCTTCTCCCTGGCCGGTCCCATGGCCGATGAGGAGGACCAGGACCCGGTCCCCCGGGCGGCTCGACGAGGCGATCTCCTCGATGGCCGCGGCCACGTTCTCGCGGGTGGAGCGGGCCTGCATGCGGTCGGGCGCCATGTCCACGCGCTCGCCCAGGTAGTGGAGACGGGATTCGGGCACCCCGAACCGGTCCCGGGCCGCGTCGAGGGTGGTGAGCGCCCAGGCGTGGAAGGACTCCCGGTAGGCGGGCTCGCCCCCGAGCCCCGCCACCACGAGCACGTGGAGATCACCCTCGGCGGGAGGGGCGGGGACCTGCGACCGGGCGGGTCCTGCCAGGAGAGCGCCCAGGAACACCGGACCGAGCGCCCGGAGAAGCCGCCCGCCCCTCATGCGAGCCCCCGCAGCCGCCGGAAGACCCACTCCCCGGCCAGGAGTCCCAGGAGAAGGAGCAGAAGAAGGGGCATGTCCCACAGGGGAAACTCCTCGTCCACGGCGATCCCGCCCCCGGCCAGGGTAATGTCGTCAGGCAGGCGGTCCAGCGTATTCACGGTATGGAGGCGGCCCCCCGTTTCCTCGGCCACCCGGCGAAGGAGGCCCACCCTCACCGCCGGATCCCGGAACTCCACCCGGGGCTCCCCCGCCCTGAAGAAACCCCCGGTGCCGCCGAGGGGTTCACCCCCGCGGGAGGCCAGGACCTGGACCTCGTGGATCCCCTCGAGGGTCGTGGGGACGAACGCGGTGTAGACCCCGTCCTCCCGGGGCGAAGGATCGAGGACCAGGTCGGACTCGGCCCCGTCGGGCGCAATGACCCGGGCCCGCACCGAGGCCCCGTTCACCTCCACGAAGGCCGAGTCCCGCACGGTCACACGCAGTTCGGCCGGGGTGCCGGGCTCGACCACCTCCGCCGGGAGGCGGGCCGCCACCGGGTCCGGCGTCCCGTCCACGGTGAACCGGAGGAGCTGGCGAACGAGGGTCTCGTGGGTCAGATCCTCCAGGGGGATATCCGCGTGCATCCTCCATGTCCAGAGGTCCGTGACCGCGAACGCCACCGAGCGCCCCCTTCCGAATCGCTGCCAGGCAAGAACCACCTGCTCGCCGGAAAAGGCGTCACCCTCCCCGGTGAGCAGGGTCGTGGCCCCGGGCTTCACCCGGGTGAGGGGGTTGAAGGTGGAGAGGGGGGGAAGCCCCTCCCAGCGCGCCGCCGACTCCTCTTCCGTGGCGGCGAGCTGGAGCATGGCGTGGGTCGCTCCTGCCCGGGTGGGGCGCACGGTGAGCTCGCCCCACCGCTCCTCCCCCCCCGGCGGGAGCTCCAGCACCACCGGGAGGGCGTCGGCCACCGCCGTTCCCACGAACCCGCCCTGGGCCAGGGACCTCCTCCCGCCGAGCGCCAGGAGGCCTCCACCCCGCACCCCGACGAAGTCGGCGAGCATGCGCAGCTGGTCGGGAGAGAAGAAGGCGGCCTCGATGCTCCCGAGCACGATCCCCCGGTAGCGGAAGAGCTCCTCCCGGGTCCGGGGGAACCCGGTGGCGAGCTCGTCGGCGTCCTCCACGTCGAGGCGGAGGAAGCGCTCCTGGTACGTGCGCTGCAGGAGCACGAGCTCGAGCCCCGGATCGTCGGCCACCGCCCGGCGGAGGAAGGCCACCTCGTGCCGCGGCTCCCCCTCCAGGTAGAGGATCCGGTCCCGGCGCTCGTCCACCTCGACGAGCGCCGCCACCTCGTTGTTCCCATCGATCCGCTCCTCGTCCTGCACCGGGATCCGGAATCTGAGGTCCCGGGCACCGGGATCGTCCATGTCGACGCGGACGCGCACGGACTTGGTCTCGCCGTCGGCGGGGAGGACCAGCGGGCGGGTCGTCACGATCCTCCCCCGGTCCTCCACCACGAGCTCCACCTCGCGGCCGGCGAACCCCGTCTGCGTGACCCCCACGTCGGCCTCGATGGAGCTCCCGCGGCGCGCCGTGCCGGGGAGTTCGACCCTGCTCACCTGTACGTCGGGGATGGGCTCCGTGTCGCCGGCCACCACGGGAAAGACCGGTACCCCGGCCCCCCGGAGGGCCAGGAGCGCCGGCGAGAGGCCGCCCGGGCCATTGTCCCCCCCGTCACTCACGAGAACGATCCCGGCGAGGGGCACGCCCGAGAGCTCCTCGCGGACCCGCTCGAGGGCCGCACCCAGGTGGGTGCCCGATCCCTCGAAGGCGAGGGCCTCCGGGCCCGGGATCCGCTCCAGCGTCCGGCCGAAGGCGAAGAACCGGAGCCCGAAGCGCTCCTCGAGGGCCGCCCGCGCCTCCGATCCCTCGGCGAACGCGGCGGCGGCGGCGAGCCCCCGGGGATCTCCATTCCCGCCCGGGAGGGCCATGCTCCGGGAGTCGTCGACGAGGACGGCGACGAAGCTCCGTTGCGGCACCGTGGTCGACACCACGAGGACCGGGCGGAGGAGGGCGAAGAGGAAGAGGGCCACCACGCCGAGGCGGAGCGCTCCCAGGATCACCCGGTCCCGGGGGGCCGTCCGGGCCCGGGCCGAGGCGTAGGTCAGCGCCGCGGCACCTGCCACGAGCGCCCCCACGATCGCCCAGAGCCTGAGCCCGCCGGGTACGACGAGGGCCACGTCCCCTCGCGCGTAGAGGTCGGGCCCGTACTTGAACAGGAAGGTGAAGACGCGTTCCAGCACGGGGTCAGTTGCTCATTCCGTAGATGATGTAGTTCACCCCGATCTGGTACGCATAGGTGGAGAAGCGCAAGGGGTAGGTGGGCTGCTCCATCCACTCCCAGGCGTCTCCCAGGTCCGTGTTCCAGTTCACCGCCACGAGGAGGCGGCCTCGGTCGTCGAAGATCCCGAAGTTCCGGGCCTCGTACCCGTCCTGCTCCCAGGTCCGTGAATAGTCCCCGTTCCTGCGGAACGCCGGGACCTGGACCACCGTGTCCACCTGGTAGAAGGCGCGGTAGACCGGGTGGTCCATCGGAAGCTCGACGATGGGAAACTCGGGGAGCACCCGGGCCATCTCGCGCTCGAAGTTCTGCCACTCCCGGGTCCCCCAGAAGTCGTCGACGATCAGGAACCCGCCCGCCAGGAGGTACCCCCGGAGCCCTTCCACTTCAGAGGGGGTCATTCCCATGTACCCCACCTCCAGCATGTAGAGGATGGGGTACTTCCGGAGCGCCGGGTCGTCCAGGTGGACCGCGTTCCCCCACCGGTGGGCGTCGATCCCGGTCAGGCGGTCGATCACTTCCAGGAACTGCTCCTCCGCCTTCGGATGGTCGGTGCACCATGCCCGGGCCGCGCGGCCCGATCCGAAGAAGCCCCCGCCCCCCACGCCGCCCGGGGAGTAGATCGCCCGGGTGAAGTGGAACTCCCGCGGGATCCCCGAGGCGTGGTAGGGTGAGCATTCCCGGGGCGGGACCGTGTCGGCGGCGAAGGGCGCCGGCGGCGGCGGCACGGCCCCCCGGAGGCGCACGACCCCGGGTACGGCCATCTCCTCCACCGGTCCGGGGCCGCGGGCGTGGGCGGGGCCGCGGGCGACGATGGACCCGGCGCCCGGCGCGGAGATGCCCCCGGAAAGCGGCGGATCCCCGGCCCGGAGGAGGGCCCCCGCCAGTCCGATCCCCACCGCAAGCGTGACCGCAAGGGTCACCGAAAGGGCCCGCGCGGGAGCCGTGGAAGGGTAGGGCATGGGATGTCCGGGGAAGGGGTCGAGGAGGCACAGGGGCCTCTTTCCGGTAGACCCTTGAACCCCCCGGAATGTTTATCCGCCGGAGCGGGGCCCTTTCCATCGGGGCCACGGCGACGTATTCCTTCCCCCCCTGCTCCCCCTTCGCCACGACACCGATGCCTCCACTCATCGTCCGTTCCGCCGCCGGAGCCCTCCGCTTCGGGAGCGCCGCGGCCCTCGCCCTCTTCATCACCGCCTGTGCGGGCGGTGGCGCACCCGCCGCACCTCCGGCGCCCGTCGCATCCCCCGGAACACCCCCGGAGGGACAGGCCGGGGAGCTTCCGCCCCTCCTGGGGGCCGTCGGCGGCACCTTCGAGCGGCCCGCCCACGCCCCCGCCGACGTGACCTTCGTGCACGGGATGATCCCGCACCACGCGCAGGCGCTCCGGATGGCGGACCTCGTTCCCGACCGGACTTCGAACCGGCAGCTCCACGTGATGGCCGAGCGGATGGCCGTGGCGCAGGGCGACGAGATCCGCCTCATGCGCTACTGGCTCGAGGACGTGGGAGAGCCCCCGCCCCCCTCCGACGGAGGCCATGACCACGGGGGCCACGGGCACGGCGATCACGCGGCCCTCATGCCGGGGATGCTCACCGAGGAGGACTTCGAAGCGCTCGCCGCCGCCCGGGGCGATGCCTTCGACCGCCTCTTCCTCGAGCTCATGATCCGGCACCACGAGGGGGCGGTGATCATGGTGAACGAGCTTTTCGCCTCCCCCGGCGCGGCCCAGGACGACTTCATCTACAAGCTCGCCTCCGACGTCTACGCCGATCAGACCACCGAAATCCACTTCATGCGGCTGATGCTCGACCGCATTCCCGAGCGACCCTGACGGGCCGCACCTTCCCACCACGCGGAGATTCACGATGGCCCGACCGCCCACGTTCATGACCTCGGCTGCGGCCCTGGCCACCCTCGCCCTCGTGGCCGGGTGCGCCTCGGCCCCCGCAGGCCCCCTCGTTCCCCCCGTGCCGATCGTGGAGCTCGAGGCCCGGGGAGCCGCCGATCCCCGCCCCGCGTCCGCGCTTCCGGACGGGGACCCCACGACCACGCCGCCGAGCCCCGACCCGCGGGTGGGGCTCGCGCCCGGCCTGACCAATGCGGGCGAGGCCTACTGGAACATGGCCCTCGTGTCGAACACCGTGTCGCCCGAGGGCTTCGTGGGGGTCACGAACTCGGACCTGGCCTTCAGTGGCAACCTGGTCTTCCAGGGGAACTACAACGGCTTCATGGTCTGGGATGCCACCGATCCGACCTCGCCCACCCTGGTGACCCGGTACCTCTGCCCCGCCTCGCAGAGCGACGTTTCGGTGTACCGGAACCTCCTCTTCGTTTCGGGCGAGGGGCAGGGGGGCCGACTGGATTGCGGTACGGAAGGGATCCCGCGCGAGGTATCCGTGAGCCCGGATCGTCTCCGGGGAATCCGGATCTTCGACATCACCGACGTGCGGGACCCGCAGTACGTGGCGAACGTGCAGACCTGCCGTGGGTCGCACACCCACACGGTGGTGACCCCGCCGAACGACCCGGATCACGTGTACATCTACGTGTCGGGACACTCTTCGGTGCGCTCGCCCGAAGAGCTCCCGGGGTGTTCGGCCCTGGCGCCGAGCGAGGATCCGGGCTCCTCCCTCTTCAAGATCGAGGTCATCAAGGTGCCGCTCGCGAATCCCGAGGCGGCCCACATCGTGACCCAGCCCGGGATCTTCGACGACCTGGTGGCCCCCCCGCGGCGTGACGCCCAGGGGAACGTGACCCAGGACGTGAGCCGTCCGGGGCCGAACCAGTGCCACGACATCACGGTGTACCCCGAGGTGGGACTTGCCGGGGGCGCGTGCGCCGGGTACGGGATCCTCCTCGACATCACGGACCCGGAGAACCCGCGTCGCCTGGACGCCGTGGCCGACCCGAACTTCTCGTACTGGCACTCGGCCACCTTCTCGAACGACGGGTCCATGGTCCTCTTCACCGACGAGTGGGGCGGCGGATCGGCCCCCCGGTGCCGCGAGACGGACCGGTACGAGTGGGGCGCGAACGCGATCTTCACCATCGAGAACGGCCGCATGGTGCACCAGAGCTACTACAAGATGCCCGCACCCCAGACCGAACTCGAGAACTGCGTGGCCCACAACGGCTCGCTGATCCCGGTCCCGGGGCGGGAGATCAAGGTGCAGGCGTGGTACCAGGGCGGGGTTTCGATCTTCGACTGGACCGACCCGGCGAACCCCTTCGAGATCGCCTTCTTCGACCGGGGACCGGTGAACGCCGACCGGCTCCAGAGCGGCGGGCCGTGGAGCACCTACTGGTACAACGGCTACATCTACTCGTCCGAGATCGCCCGGGGGCTCGACGTTCTCGAGCTCCTGCCGAGCGGATTCCTCTCGAGGAACGAGATCGACGCGGCGAAGACGGTGATCTGGCCCGAGTTCAACCCCCAGGAACAGGTCCAGATGATCTGGCCCCCGAGCTTCCCCCTCGTGCGGTCGTACGTGGACCAGCTCGAGCGCTCCGGTGGGCTCTCCGCCCAGCGCATTTCCCAGCTCCGGGCCGAGTTCGACCGGATCGAGGGGCTCGCTCCGGGAAGCCGGGTGGCCCCCCTGGGAACCCTGGCCCAGGCGCTGAACGGAGAGGCGCAGGGGTCTTCCGACGCCGCCAAGGTGCGGATGCTCGCGGGCGCCGTGTCGGACCTGGCGGGGGCGCAGCGGTAAGCGCTCGCCGCACCCCGGGTTAACGCCGGGCCCCCGGCGGGCATCGGAGGAAGTGGAGCCGCGGACGAACCACGGGCACCGCTTCACCGATCCCGCCGGGGGCTTCGTGCATCCCTCCCTCGTGGCACTGAACCGATTCGGCCTGGGCGCCCGCCCGGGCGAGGCCCGGACCCTTCCGGACCGGGCCGCCGCCGAAGCCTGGCTCCTGGGCCAGGTGGGGGGGCCGAGCGAACTCCAGGTCCCGCCCGGAGTCACGGTTCCGGACCGGGCCGCCGCCGGCCGCGCCCTCGAGGGGACGCGGGGCCCGGACGTGCAGGAGGGTCGCCGCCGTCTCCAGGAGATCCGGACCGAGGAGAGCACGGCGGTCCTTGCCGCCCGCGTCCTCACGGACCGCCCCTTCACCGAGCGGCTCGTGGCCTTCTGGTCGAACCACCTCTGCGTGTCGTTCCAGGGTCGGCTCCCGGTGCTGGGGCTCGCCGGGCTCTACGAGCGGGAGGTGATCCGCCCCCACGTCTACGGGCGCTTCTCCGACATGCTCCTGGCCTCGGCCCGCCACCCGGCCATGCTCCTCTACCTGGACAACGTCCGCTCGGTGGGGCCCGGCTCTCCGGTGGCTCGGCTCGCGGCGGAGCAGCGGGCCCGGCAGGCCGCCCGTCCCGGGGCCGCGGAGGCCCGCCCCGGCCTCCTCGCGAACCCGGGGCTGAACGAGAACTACGCCCGGGAGCTCATGGAGCTCCACACCCTGGGGGTGGACGGTGGCTATACCCAGGCCGACGTGGAGGCGCTGGCCCGGATTCTCACCGGGTGGACGGTGGCGGGGCCCGGCGCCCTTCCCGGGGTGCCCGGGATCCCCGCCGCGATCCTCCGCCAGGGGCTGCGGGAGGGGATTGGCGGAGGCGCCCCCGAGCCCGGCACCCTCTCCTTCCTCTTCCGCGAGGGGCTCCACGAGCCCGGCGCCCAGACCCTCCTGGGGAAGCGCTATGGCGCCCGGGGCGAGGCGAAGGGGGAGGAGGCGATCCGGGACCTGGCCGCCCACCCTGCCACGGCGCGGTTCCTGGCCCGGAAGCTCGCCATGCACTTCGTGTCCGACGACCCGCCGGAAGGAGCCGTCGAGGCGCTCGCGGAGGCCTACCGGGAATCGGAGGGAGACCTGGCCCACCTGAGCCGTACCCTGGTCCGCCTCGACGCCCCGTGGTCGCCCGAGGCCCGGAAGCTCCGCACGCCCCAGGAGTGGACCCTCGCCGCCCTGCGTACCGGTGCAGCTCCCGCCGGCGCAGGCCCCGTGGCCACCCGTCCCGCCGCCCCGAACGCCGAGCGCCGCATCGTCCAGACGGTCCGCGGCCTCCAGCTCATGCTCCAGCGGCTCCGCCACCCCCTCTGGGGACCCCCGTCTCCCGCCGGGTACGGCGACGGCGCCCGCGAGTGGTCCGACCCGGATTCGCTCATGAACCGGGCCGAGCTCGCCCGGATGCTGGCCCAGCGCCTGGGCCCGGTCCGGAACCCGGAGGCCCTGGCCGAGGTGGTCCCCCTGGACACCGATGACCCGCTGCGGGCGTTCCTGTCCGATTCGTCCATTGCCCCCCCGGAGCGGATCGCCCTCCTCCTGGGCGGTCCCGCCTTCCAGTGGAGGTGATCCCCATGCCGCACCTGCACCATCACCCCCACGGCCACCACGGGCCCTCCGCCGACGAGGCCGCCCGCCTCTGGGACCGGAGAGCCTTTCTCAAGGGGATGTGCCTGGGTGGGCTCGCCACCCTCACCGCCCCCATGGTCTCCTTTGCCCAGGTCCCGGGGGCGGGACGCTTCGTCTTCGTGCTCTGCCGCGGGGGCTTCGACGGCCTCGCCACCATCGTGCCGGTGGGAGACCCGGGATACGCCTCCCTCCGGGGCGCCATGGCCTTCCGGGCCGACCAGCTTGCCCCCCTCGCCGACGGCTTCGCGCTTGCACCGGGGCTCGCACCGCTGAAGGCATTCTGGGATGCGGGGGAGCTCGCGGTGGCCCATGCCATGGCCATTCCGTACCGTACCCGGAGCCACTTCGACGGGCAGGCGGTCCTGGAGACCGGCCTCGACCGGCCGGCGGGCGCCTCCGACGGGTGGTTGAACCGGCTCCTCCAGGTCATGGAGGGCGAGTCCACGGGAATCGCCGTGGCCGCAGGGCTCCCCCGCTCCCTGGCCGGGCGGCACCCGGTCCTGACCTGGTCGCCGGCCCAGCTCGGCTCGGTGGAGGAAGCCTACATCCAGCGCCTCCACGTGCTCTACCAGCGCGACGCCCTCCTCCACGACCGCTTCGAGGCCGCGCTCCAGCTCCAGGCGTTGGAAGCCGGCGCCGAAACGGGGGCCGAACCCGGAGCCATGCGCGGGGGCGCCGGCGGAAACCCCGCGGGCGCCGTCATGGAGGCGGTGGCCCGCTTCCTCAGGGAGCCCGCGGGGCCCAACGTGGCCGCCGTCGAATTCGGCGGGTGGGACACCCACGCGAACCAGGGAATGGAAGGGGGGGTGCTGGACCGCCTCCTCTCCCGCCTCGCCCAGGGACTCCTGACCCTTCGCTCGGAGCTCGGCGCGACCTGGGCGGACACCACGGTGGTGGTCATGACCGAGTTCGGCCGCACCGCCCGCCCGAACGGCACCGGGGGAACCGACCACGGGACCGCCGGGGCGGGCTTCGTCCTCGGCCCGGGGCTGGGTCGAAGCCAGGTCCTCGCCGACTGGCCCGGGCTCGGGGCGCGGGAACTCTTCGAGGGGCGGGACCTGCGCCCCACCCTGGATACTCGCTCCCTCCTGAAGGCCGCCGTCCAGGGGACCTTCGACCTCACCGCCGCCCAGGCCGAGCGCATCTTTCCCGATTCCGCGGGCGCACCCCCGGTGCGGGGGCTCATGGGCTGAGGTCA
Organism: Gemmatimonadales bacterium; assembly: GCA_050485865.1. Lineage (GTDB taxonomy): Bacteria > Gemmatimonadota > Gemmatimonadetes > Longimicrobiales > Gaopeijiaceae > SKNW01. The sequence continues at coordinate 25,112 of JBJHCE010000013.1, forward strand.
GCCCGCCCCGGACCCGGGGGTGCGAGTGTACTTCACGAAGTCGGTGGAGGGCGGCACCCGCCCGAGGAGTCGGAGCTGCACCGCGAGCTGCCCCCGGTGGTAGGTGGCATGGTTCACCACGTGCACCACCATGTGGTCGATCCGCGAACGAAACGGGTTTCCGGCCCGGTCCCCGTAGCGGAGCTCACGGCCGGTCCCCCCTCGAGGTAGCCCGCGCACGAAGGCTTCCTGCCGGTCCGCCACCTCCCGGAGCATCGGGCGGAGCTCCGCAACCGTCCGTCCCTCCCAACCGTCGGGAAGCGTCGCATCCCCCCCCTCCCAACGCTGGATCCAGAGCCACTCGGCCCAGACCACGTGGGCGAGCGTGGCCCGGAGGCTCGGGAAGCTTCCTCCGACCTCCCGGTCAAGTTCGGCCGGCGGAAGCGCCAGCAGGGCGTCGAAAAACGCGTCGTGGGCCCAGCGGTTATAGGCCAGGAGCTCGAGGAGCTCTTCGGGGGTGCGCATGGCGTGCTCGGCTTCGGGGCTCGGGTTCAATGTCGCTTTTCCGGTCGAGGGACCGGCGGCGCACCCCTATCTTGCATGGCATGAACGCGATTCGCCACGACCTTCCCGACCGGGGCGAGATGCTCCGGGCCTTCCTGGAACGGGACTCCCGCTACGACGGGCTCTTCTGGACCGGGGTCACGACCACGGGGATCTTCTGCCGCCCGTCGTGCCCGGCGCGAAAGCCCCACCCCGACCGCCTCCGGTTCTTCCGGTCCCCCGCGGAGGCCGCCGACGCCGGGTTTCGCCCCTGCCTCCGGTGCCGACCCACCGAACCCTCCGGGCTTCTTCCCCCCGAGCTCCGCCGGCTGGTCGACGAGATCGAGGCGCGCCCCGGGCTTCGGCTGGGCGATCGGGACCTCCGGGCGCGAGGGCTCGACCCGGCCACCGTGCGCCGCCACTTCCGACGCGTCCACGGAATGACCTTCCACGGGTGGCAGCGGGCGCGGAAGGTGGCAGGTGCCCTCGAGGAGCTGGGGCGGGGCAAGCCGATCACCGCCGCCGCGTTCGATGCCGGATACGAGTCGCTGAGCGGGTTCGCCGATGCCCTGCGGCTGCTTACCGGGGCCTCCCCCTCGGCGTCACGGGGGCGGCAGGTGGTCCAGGTGGACCGGATCCCGACCCCCCTCGGCCCGATGCTGGCGGGGTTCCTCGGGGAGCGTCTCGTCCTCCTCGAGTTCGCGGACCGCCGCATGCTCCCGTCACAGATCAGGACCCTCGCGGCGCGCCTCGACGCGGTCCTGGTACCCGGCCGGACCGAGCCGTTCGGGTCCCTGGCTGCAGAGCTCGACGCGTGGTTTGCCGGGACGCTCGGGCGCTTCCAGGTCCCGGTGCTCCTGGCCGGCACGCCCTTCCAGGAAGCGGCCTGGAACGCGCTCCTGACGATCCCGAAGGGGGAGGTCCGGAGCTACGCCGAGCAGGCCGCGGCGCTCGGGCGCCCCGAGGCGGTGAGGGCCGTGGCACGGGCGAACGGCGCGAACCGGATCGCCATCGTGGTACCTTGCCACCGGGTCGTCGGCTCCGACGGTCGGCTCCGGGGGTACGGGGGCGGGCTCGCCCGGAAGCGGGCGCTCCTGGAACTCGAGGGGTGGAGGCCCGCCATCATCGAGGGCTGATCGGGCCCCGCGCCGCCACGAGAAGCGGCGAACCGCCGTCGAGCCCCCTCACCCCTCCCCCGGCGGCTGGGGCCCGGGGATCCGCCCCTCTCCCGCCAACGTCTCCATGGCCCGAACCACCTCCGGGTCCACCGCCGCCCCCTCGAGCTTTCGCAGGATCCCGAAGCAGGCGTCGTGATCCATTCCGGCCCGGTAGGGGCGATGCGCGGTGAGAGCCTCGTAGATGTCGGCCACCGCGAGAATCCGGTCCGGCAGGTCCAGCTCCCGGGCCCCGTACCGCCACGGATACCCGGACCCGTCGAGGCGTTCGTGGTGCACCGCGGCATTCCGGGCGATTCCGGCGAAGACCGCGACCTGCCCCACGATCGTGAGGGTGAGCACCGGGTGGCGCTCCACCGCCCGCCGCTCGTCCGGAGTGAGGGGGCCCCCCTTGTCCAGGATCCGGTTCGAGACCCCGAGCTTCCCGATGTCGTGAAGGAGCCCGGCCCGGTAGAGGTCCCGCACCCCCTCGGGAGGAAGGCCGAAGTGTGTCCCGAGCTCCCGGGCCACCGCCGCCACGCGGGTGGAGTGCCGGGCCGTGAAGGGCGTCTTCGCGTCCACCACCTCGGCGAAGGCCTCCGCCACCTGGTCCACCCCCGCCGCGTCCACCTGGACGATCCGCTCCCCGGGCTCGAGCGCGGGGAGCCGGGCCAGCACCTCGGAGCCGTAGAGTTCCCCCCACCACCCCTCGTCCTCGAGGGCGGAGAGGGTCGCCACCAGTTCCGGGTCGAACCACCGCCCCGAGCGCTCCCGGGCCACCTCGAGGGCCCGCGCCCCACCCTCGCGAGCGGCAAAGACCTCCAGCGTCTGGGCGAGGAGGCAGATCCGGGCCAGAAGCGGGATCCCGCCCCCGGAAAGCCCCCGGGGGGCCCCGCTCCCGTCCCACTGTTCGTCGAGGCACCGCACGGCCTCGACGGTGGCCGGGGGGAAACCCAGCGTCCGGCAGATCTCGGCACCGCGCTCGCACCGGATCCGTATCAGCTCGTCTCCCGTTCCCTCCGGGGCCTTCGCCATGTCCAGAAGGTGCCGGACCCGTGCCCTCAGCCCCTGTCCCGCGGCGGCGTTCCGGATCGCGAAGAGGCGAAGCTGGAGGGCATTCGTCCAGTCCGAGACCTTCAGGTTCGTCTTGATCCGGTGGTCATCGGTCCCGAAGAAGGCGGCGGTGGCGTGGGCGTTGCTCGAGCACCCCGCATCCTTCAGGAGGAGTGCGTAGTAGAGATGCGAACGATCCTCGGCGCCGAGGCCCAGGGCCTCGCCGATCCGCATCCCGATCACGCAGGTGCGCGCGGCGTGCCCCCACGGCTGCCCCTCGGTCAGGTCCAGGGCGTGGGAGAGGGCTCCAAGGAGTTCGGAGAGGCGCACCCGCTCCCCATCGGTGGGTCGAGGCGTGGGGGCAGCCCGCTCGCTGGGGAGGGCGGCGTCGATGACGAGTCCGGATTGGAAGGACGAGGGTGAGGCGCAGCTTGAACCGGGCCCGGGGTGGCCAACGGCGGGGATCCGTCGCACCTTCGATGATGCTCCTCCTCCGCGATCCTGTCCAGCTTCTCCTCGCCCTCCTCGCAGTGGCCTGGGCGGGGAGCGTGGCGGGAGTGGCCGTGGGATCCGCCGGTTCCCCGGGGGGACTCTTCCCGGCACTCCTGGCCGGAACCGGGGTGGCCATCCTCGCGGGGCTCCTCATCGTGCGCGGCCGTGCCCGGGCCCTGGCGGCGCGGAGGGAGGCCCTCCTCCAGGCCCGCGCCATGCTTCGCGAGCGCCTCTCGGACCACCTCCACGTGCTCCTCCGGGCGGCCACGGCGCCGAGCCGGACCCTCGACGAGACCGAGCGCGCCCGACTCGCCGAAGTGGTGAACGCCGCCCGGGAAATGGAGTCTGCCCTCGAGCTCCTCACGGAAGCCACGCTGGATGCGTGGACCGCCCGCACCCCTGCCCCCCCTCCGCCCCACACTTCCTGACCCCGTGCGCCATTTCGGAATCGGACTCCTCGCCCTCTTCGGGGGGCTCGTGGCCCTGGCCATCGTCGTCCTGGGGCTCGGGGTCTTCGGGGTCCGTGGCTCCCTCCCCCCCCTCGACGGCGAGCGGACGGTGGAGGGCCTCGCCGCCCCCGTCGACCTCGAGCGCGACTCCCTCGGGATCGCGGTGGTCCGCGCCGGATCCTGGAACGACGGCCATTTCGGGCTCGGGTTCGCTCACGGCCAGGACCGCTTCTTCCAGATGGACCTGGCCCGCCGCTCCATTTCCGGGCGCCTCTCGGAGCTCGTGGGCCCCGCCGCCCTCGGCACCGACCAGGCCGTGCGCGCCTACGGCTACACCGACGCCGCCCGCCTCCACCTCCGCCTCCTGCCGCCGGAGCACCGCCACGCCCTCGACGCCTACGTGGCCGGGGTGAACGCCGGGCTCCGCTCGCTGGGTCGCCGCCCCCCGGAATACCTTCTCCTCCGGCAGCGCCCGGAGGCGTGGAGCGCCGAAGACGCCCTCCTCGTCTTCCTGAACTTCTACGTGGAACTCTCCCCCCACTACCGGGGCGAGCTCGCCAACCGGGACCTCCACCGCCACCTCCCGCCCCCGGTCGTTCGCCTCCTCCTTCCCGAGACCTCCCGCTTCGACCGACCCCTCCCGGCGCTTTCTCCCGGGGACCCCGGCGGTGGCTACCTCCCCGCCCCCATTCCCCCGGCCTCGGTCGTGGACCTCCGCGCGCGGGAAGAGCTCGGCCGCACTGCCCTCGACGCCGCCGCCCGCTCCATCCGCATCTACGGAGACCTCCCGGGGGGTTCGAACGCCTGGGCCGCCGGTGTGGAGGGCGGTCCGGCGCTCGTGGCAAGCGACCCTCACCTGGGGCACCGCGTCCCCGGCGTCTGGTACCGGGCCGAGCTCCACGGCCCGTGGGGGGCGGTCCGCGGCGTCACCCTCCCCGGCGTCCCCGGCTTCTTCGTGGGGATGTCGGACCACCTGGCCTGGGGCCCCACCGCCGCCATGGTGGACCAGACCGACCTGGTGGCCCTGGAGGTCGACCCCGACGACGGGGGCCGCTTCCGCACCGCCGACGGATGGCTCCCCTTCGAGACCCGCGTCGACACGATCCGCGCCCGCTCCTCCGACCCGCGCATCGTGGAGTTCCGCCGCACCCCCTGGGGGCCGGTGGTCGCCACCTCCGGCGATGGCCTCCCCATGGCTCTCCGCTCTCCCGCCTTCGACCCCGGTGGGCTCACCCTCGAGCACCTGGAGCTCGCGAAAGCCCGAAGCGTCCCCGAGGCCGTCGAGGTGGCCCGGCGGATCGGGGGTCCCTCCATCGGGCTCGTTCTGGGGGATGCGGAGGGGCGGACCGGGTGGATGGTCAGCGGCGTGCTCCCCGCGCGCCGGGGGACCGACGGGCGCCTCCCGGTCGCATCCACCGCGGGGAGCGTGGCGTGGCCGGGCCCGCTACCGGAGGAGGAGCGCCCGGTGGTGGTGGACTCGGCGGGGGGGTTCGTCTTCACCGCGAACCAGCGCTTCGCCCACCTGTCGGTCTCCCGGGGCCTCTCGGCGGAGTGGATGTCGCCCACCCGGGCGCTCCGCATCTTCCAGCTCCTGGAAGACGACCACCGCCCCTCGGAACGGCTCCACCACGAGTACCAGCTCGACACCCGGAGCCTCGAACACGAGTGGGTCCGGAGCTTTCTCCTGGAGCTCCTCCCCGCCGACGAGGAGGACACGCTCCTCTCCCGGGTCCGGGAGCAGGCCGAGGGATGGAACGGGCGGGCGGAGGTGGACTCGGAGGAGTTCCACACGGTGCTCCGCGTGGGGCTCGCCCTCCGGAACGCCGCCCTCGGTCCCCTCGTGGCGCTGGTCCGCCTGGAGGAGCCCGCCTACCGCTACCACTGGCCCCTGGCCCACGAGGCGGCCTTCCGGATCCTGGAGGAGCGCCCGCCCCACTTTCTCCCCCCCGGCGAGGAGGACTGGGGCGACTACCTCCGGAGCGCAATCCGGGCGGCGATCACCGACCCGGCGAACGCCGGGACCACCGCGGGGCTCGGAGAGCGGGACCCCCTCTCGGTGCCCTGGGGCGAGGTGAACCGGGCCCGGATCGCCCACCCCTTCTCGTCGGTGCAGCCGGCCCTCGCCCGCTTCCTGGACCTCCCCCGCGACCCCCTTCCCGGCTGGGTGGGCACCCTCCGGGCGCAGCAGCCGAACTACGGGCAGAGCGTGCGCTTCGTGGGGCGTCCCGGACGGTCGGGCACGGCGATCCTGGATCTTCCGGGGGGGCAGAGCGGCCACCCCCTCTCCCGCTGGTACGACGCCGGTCACCGGGCCTGGGTCGAGGGGCGAGGCTCCCCCCTCGAGGCCGGTCCCGCCGAACACACCCTTCGACTCCGTCCCCCGTCATGAGCTTCTCGACCCGCCCCGCCCCCGACGAGTTCGCCCCCGGGTACCGGCCGTACCTGGACCCGGTCTCGGACCCCCTCTCCCGCCTCGCCGCCCAGCCCGACGAGCTCGCCGCACTCCTCGCCGGCTCGGAGGGGCTTCACCGCTACGCGCCGGGAAAGTGGAGCGTCCGCGAGGTCGTGGCCCACCTCTCCGACGTGGAGCGGGTCATGGCGTACCGCCTCCTCCGGATCGCCCGGGGTGACCAGACCCCCCTCCCCGGCTTCGACGACGAGGCCTGGGTGGCGGCATCGGAGCACGACCGCCGTCCCCTCTCGGAGCACCTGGCCGAATTCCGGGCCGCGCGGGCAAACACGCTGGCGCTCCTGGCCGGGCTCCCCGGCGCGGCCGCGGACCGACGGGGAATGGCCGGCGGCGTTCCGGTGACCGCCCGGGCGCTGGCCTGGATCCTGGCGGGGCACGTGGACCACCACGCACGCATCCTCCGGGACCGCTACGGCCTCCCGCAGGGGCCCGCGTCGGGCGACCTTTCGGAATGACCGAGCCCCATCGAGCCCCCGAGCCCCCCCGGGCCCCGATCCACCCCGGACCGGGCCCCCGCCGTCGTCGCACCTCCGACGAGGACGGCGTCCGTACGAAGCCCCTTGCCTGGGCGATCCTCGCCTGCGGGGTCGCCGCCGTCCTCACCGCCATGCTCACCCCCGAAGCGCCGGGCGCCTGGTACGAGGCCCTCGAGCGACCGCCGGGGGTCATCCCCGACCTGGCCCTCCTCCTCCTGGGCGTCGGGTACTACGTGGTCTTCGCCATTGCCCTCTACCGGGGGCAGGTCCACGTGGAGGAGCCGGCCCGGCGCGTGGTGCTGGGGCTCCTGGGCGGCGTCATGCTCCTCCAGGCGGCCTGGAACCCGGTCCTGGTCCGGCTCGAGAGCCTCGGGGCCGGGATCGTGGCCACCGGGGTACTCGCCGGGGGGCTCGTGGCCCTCGTGCTGATCCTCACCCGCCGGGACCGGGTTTCGGCGGCGGTGCTTCTCCCCTATGCCGCCCTCGCCGTGCACGACTTCTGGTGGGCCCGGGAGCTCGCGCGCCTGAACCCGGGGTGAGGGAGCTCCTTGCCGTGGCCGCCGGGGGTGCCCTGGGGACCCTCCTCCGGTGCACCGGGCTCGCCCTCGCGGCGGCGGGAACGCTCGCCCCTCCCTGGGTCACCCTCGCCGAAAACGTGCTCGGTGCCTTCCTCCTCGGGTGGGTCACCGGGGCGGTGATCCGGCGCCGCCCGGAGGCTCGCACCCTCCACCTCTTTCTCGGGCCCGGGCTCCTCGGCTCCTTCACCACCTTCTCCGCCCTGGCGGTGGATGCGGTGGTCCTGGGCCCGGGGATGGGGGCCGGCTACCTCCTCCTCTCGGTGGGGGGTGGCCTCGCGGCGGCGGGTGCGGGGCTCGCCCTCGGGAGGAGTCCCGGGTGAGGGGCTCCGTCCCGGGGGATGCGCTCCTCCTGGCCGGAGCCATGGCCGCGGCCGGTGCGCTCGGCGCGGTGCTCCGGGTCGTCGTGACCGCCTGGCTCGAGAAACTCCGCCCACCTACCGGGGGGCGCCTCCCCCTGGGCACCCTGGCGGTGAACCTCGCCGGCGCCTTCCTCGCCGGGCTCCTCGCCGGGACCCTCGAGGGTGGCTCTCCCTTCCTCCTCGTGGCGGGGGTCGGCTTTCTCGGGGCTTTCACCACCTTCTCCACCTGGATGCTCGAGCTTTCCCTCCGGTTCGAGGAGCCCGGTGCCCGGCCCGGAGGCGCCCTCTACCTGGCGCTCTCCCTGGTCCTCGGAGTGGGGCTCGCCCTGGGGGGACTCACCCTGGGCGCCATGATCGTTTCCCCGGGCCCGCCGGGAGCGTAGCTTCACCGGCAGGCTCCTTCATCCCCCGCAGGAGGCCCCATGCTCCGAACCGTCGCCGGGATTCTCGGAGGGTACGCGGTCATTGCCCTCTTCATCATGGCCTCCTTCACCCTCCTCTGGTTGGGGCTCGGGCAGGAGCGGGCCTTCGTGCCCGGGACCACCCGGGTGTCGGGTGCCTGGCTCGCCGCCTCCCTGCCGCTCAACCTCCTGGCCGCGGTCCTCGGGGGATGGGTCGCCGCGCGCATTGACCACCGCCGCCCCCAGGTGGCGGTCTCCGGGCTCATCGTGGTCCTCCTCCTCCTGGGCTTCGCCTCTGCCGTCTCCCTCGGGGTGTCGGTCCGGGGAGATGCACCCCCCGCGCCCCCCCCCGCTTCGGACCTGGGCCCGGCTGCAGCCGCATCCCTGGCCATTCAGCCCCTCTGGGTGGCCTGGGTCCTTCCGGTCATCGGTGCCGTCGGAGCCTGGTTCGGTGGCTCGCTCCGGATGCTCCAGGCGGGCCGCGCACCGGCGCACGGGCGCTCGGAGCCGAGGCAATGACCTCCGGTGAGGCAGGGGGGGATCCGTCCCGGCATCAGGTCAGCTCCGGCGAGGTGGACGACCTGAAGCCCGAGGGGTGCGGGAGCAGCGTGACGCGAATAGATGGGAACGAACTGAGCGAACGGATCGCCGGAGTGGAGGAGGCCCGCAGGCGCTACCTCGCAGCCATCACGGACCTGACCACCGAAGGGGGGGCGTTCAGGCCGGATGTGACCTCCTGGTCGATCGCCCAGGTGACGGAGCACCTGGTGCACGCCGAGCTCGGCGGGATCAACCTGATCTGGCGGGCCGCCGACGGCGTCCGGAGGGGGGCCCCGGTGTGGAGCGGTGTATCCCCCAACCGCGGACTCACGATCGACGAGATCGTCGAGCGGACGTGGGCACCGCGGGAGGCTTCGCCCGAGAGCGCCATTCCCCGGATCGGCGGCCCCCTCGGGTACTGGGCCGCATCGCTCCGGAACTGCACCGGCCTTCTTCGCGACCTGGGGTCGGCCCTCGCCGGGCTCCCCCTCGAGGAGGTGGTCTACCCGCACGTCATATCCGGTCCGCTCGATGCCCGGCAGCGGCTCCAGTTCCTGGCCTGCCACCTGGACCGGCACCGCCGGCAGGTTCTGGCGATCCGCCGCGATCCCGGCTTCCCTGTCCCTGGCGAGGGTGAACGTCCAGGGCCGACTGGATGAGCCTGGCCGCAGCGTGGGCCACCTGCCTGTCCGCCTCCTCGATTCCCCGGATTTCGGGCCCCGGTAGCGCCTCCCACCCGCCCCCTGTAGTATGGGCGGATGTCCAGTTCCGGCTATGAACAGACCGCCTCCCGCGGATGGTTCACCCGCTTCCTCGACGTGGTCGAGCGGCTCGGGAACCTCCTCCCCCATCCGGTAACCCTCTTCGCCCTCTTCGCCCTCGGCGTCGTCGTCGTGAGCGGGATCGCCGGGTGGTTCGACCTGAGTGTCGCCGACCCCCGCCCGGAAGGCGCCCGGGGCCGGAGCCCCACCGGCGAGATCGTGGCCATTTCGCTCATGAACGGCGACGGACTTCGCCGCATCATGGAGAGCCTGGTCACGAACTTCACGAGCTTCGTCCCCCTGGGTACGGTGCTCGTGGCCATGCTCGGGGTCGGGGTGGCGGAGAAGTCGGGACTCCTCTCGGCCATGATCCGGGCGGTGGTCCTGAAGGCCCCTCCCCAGCTCGTGACCGGGGCCATCGTCTTTGCCGGGGTGGTCTCGAACACCGCCTCGGAAATGGGCTACGTGGTCCTGATTCCGCTTGCCGCCGTGATCTTCCATGCCCTGGGACGGCACCCCTTCGCGGGGCTCGCCGCCGCCTTCGCCGGGGTCTCGGCGGGGTACTCGGCGAACCTCCTCATCGGCACCGTCGATCCGCTCCTGGCCGGGATCACCGAGGAAGCAGCCCGGCTCATCGACCCGGACTACCTCGTTCACCCGGCGGTGAACTGGTACTTCATGATCGTGAGCACCTTCGTGGTGACCGGGGTGGGGTGGTGGGTCACGGCCTGGATCGTGGAGCCCAAACTCGGCAGCTACGACGACACGAACGCCGACCACGACGCCCTGGGCGAGATCACCACCGAGCCCCTCACCCGCGACGAGGTGAAGGGCCTCTGGGCCGCCCTCGGGGCCGCCCTCGTCCTCACCGCCCTCCTCCTTCTCGCCACCGTCCCCGAGTGGGGGGTGCTCCGGAACCCCGAGACCGGCGACCTCCTGGATTCGGCGTTCCTCCGGGGGATCGTGACCCTGATCTTCGTCTTCTTCGTGATCCCGGGCTTTGTGTACGGCTGGGTCACGGGGACGATGCGCTCGGACCGCGACGTCGTGGACGGCATGGCCGGGGCCATGAGCACGCTTGGGCTCTACATCGTCCTCGTCTTCTTTGCCGCCCAGTTCGTGGCCTTCTTCGGATGGACGAACCTGGGAAGCATCACGGCGGTGGTGGGAGCCGACATCCTGGAACGGATCAACCTGACGGGCCCCCTCGTCTTCATTCCGTTCATCCTCATGTGCTGCATCGTGAACCTCTCCCTCGGGAGCGCGTCGGCCCAGTGGGCCATTACCGCCCCGATCTTCGTTCCGATGCTCATGCTCATCGGCTACTCGCCGGAAGTGATCCAGGCGGCGTACCGGATCGGCGACTCCACCACGAACATCATCACCCCGATGATGTCGTACTTCGGGCTCATCCTGGCCTTTGCCGCCCGCTACGACCGGAAGCTCGGCATCGGCACCCTTGTGGCCATGATGCTTCCGTACACGATCTTCTTCCTGGTCTTCTGGGTGGCCACCTTCTACCTCTGGGTCTTCGTCCTGGGCTTCCCGGTGGGCCCCGCCGCGCCCACGTACTACACGCCCTGAGGCGCTCGCCACCATGCCCACCCGCCGCCGCCCCCCCCGGATCGCCGTCGATTCGGCCCTCATCGTCTTCTCGATCCTCCTGGCGCTCGCCGCGAACGCCTGGTGGAGCGGACGGGAGGACCGGGCGCGGGTGGAGCAGGCGCTGGCCTACCTGGATTCGGAGGTGGCGTCGAACCGGGAAGCCGTGATCCGCCTTCTCCCCTACCACCGCGACCTGGCGGGAATCTTCGCCGAGGCCCTCGGGCCCGAAGCCACGGGGCTCCAGGGGCTCCAGGATGCGGGGTTCCAGGGCTTTCGCCCACCGGGATTCGTGCGGGCGGCGTGGGAGGCGGCGCTCGCCGGAGGGGTGCCGGGGCTCATGGACTTCGACCACGTCTCCCTGCTCGGCCAGGTCTACTCGAAGCAGGACCGGGTGGACCGCCTTTCCACGGACGGGCTCCGGGCCATGCTCGGTCCCGGCGCCTTCAATCCGGACAACTTCGAGTCGCTCATGACCCAGGCGCTCGGCCACGTGAACGACCTGGTGGTGGCGCAGGAAGAGCTCCTGGCGCTCTACGACGCCTGGATCGCCTTCCGCGCTACCCCGCGCTGAGGGCACCTTCCACGACTTCGAGGAGCTCGGCGGAGCCGAAGGGCTTCCGCACCTCCACGGGTCGCTCCGACCCCACCGCTGAAGCCACTTCGTCGGCGCCGTGCCCGGACATGAGGACCACCGGAAGTCCGGGCCGGGCCGCAGCCACCTCCTCCAGGCACCGGGACACGGGCATTCCGGGAAGCCCCACGTCGCAGAGCACGAGGTCCACCTCTTCGCCTTCGGAAAGGATCCCGACGGCCTCGTCTCCGGACCCTGCGGTGATGCACCCGTAGCCGGCGCGCTCGAGGATCCGGGTCACCACCTTCCGGACGGCAAGGTCATCTTCCACGACTAATATGGTTGCAAGTACTGCGTTCTGGTCCACGGTTCGTTTTCACCTGTACGTTGGGGGTCGCCGCATGGGGCGAGGATAGCAGGTCCATGGGGCGCACCCTTCGTGCCACCGCCGCAGCCCCCCGGAAACCCCCACACGGCGCAAGCCCCCGTCGGCCTTCCTGGAAAGCGCCGGAACAATCTTCCGCCCCGGAACCCCCGAACCCGGAAGCTCCTTCCCGCTCTCCCTCAGCCCGGGGTGACCCGAGCCCCGAAGCGGATGAGCACCGTGGTGAACCCGCCCCCCTCCCCCGCAGGGCGTGGGGCCAGGAGGTACAGCCGGTCGTACTCCCAGGCCTCTACGATCTCGCCGAACGTGTCTCCCCCCATGAGCCCCGAGAGCACGTCGGTGGTGTTCGAATGCCCCACCACGAGGTGCCGCCCGGGAAGCTCCTGGAGCCGCGCCGCCATGGCAGGAAGGTCCCGGGGGTCGTAGCGCTCGATCTCGAGGCCCAGCGCCTCGGCCAGCGGACGCGCGGTGTCCAGGGTCCGGCGGGTGTCGCTCGAGTGGATGCGGGTGATCCCGGCATCGGCGAGGAGGCGGGCGAGCTCCGCCGCCCGCTCTGCCCCCACCGCCGACAGCGGCGGATCGGAGGCCGGCTCGTCGGCCTTTTCCGCGTGGCGAACGAGGACCACGAGGTCGGGGGACGCGCTCCGACCCTCTGCCGCCTGGGCGACGAGCGGGCCCGCCCCTCCGGCGAGGAGGAGCGCGAGGGCCAGGATCCGGGTGCAGGCGGAAAGGGTTCGCATCTTGAAAAAAGAGTTCATGGGAGCGCGTGGCGGGGCCCTGGGCCCGGGGGTCGACCCTGATTCTCGCCGGGGGAAGGACCCGGAGGCAACGTCCGGGGGAGCGCCCGCTTGCCCGGCAGGGTCCCACCCCACGAGATTCGCCGTCGCCTCCCCGTCGGCCGCGGCCCCCGCGCCGGCCCCGTCCCGTCCCGCTCCGCCCGTACTCCGATGCCCGTCTCCCGCCCCCGCGCCCTGTCCTTCCCGGCACTCGCCTTCGCCTTCGCCCTCGCCTCCGCCCCGGCCCTCTTCCACCCCGCGCCGGCGGCGGCCCAGGATGCGGCGGCCCAGCGCGAGGCGGCCCAGGCCACCCTCCCCGAGGGAGAGGCGGCGTGGCTCCGGTACCCGGCGATCTCGCCCGACGGACGGACCCTGGCCTTCACCTACCGGGGGGACCTCTGGACGGTGGGGGTGGAAGGAGGGGAGGCGAGGCGCCTCACGAACCACCCGGCCCACGACCACGCCCCGGTGTGGAGCCCCGACGGGGGGAGCATCGCCTTTGCGAGCGACCGGTTCGGAAGCTTCCAGCTCTTCCTGATCCCCGCCACGGGGGGCGAGCCCCGGCGTCTCACCTTCCACTCGGTGAGCGAGACCCCGTTCTCCTTCACTCCCGACGGGAGCCACGTGGTCTTCGGCGCCTCGCGGCTCGACCACCCCGACAACCGCCAGTTCCCCTCCGGGGCGCTTCCGGAGCTTTACCAGGTGCCGGTGGACGGGGGGCGTGTGAGCCAGCTCCTCACCCTCCCGGCGGAGGACGTGGCATTTTCGGACGACGGTCGCCTCGTGGTCTACCACGACCGGAAGGGGGGAGAGAACATCTGGCGGAAGTACCAGAACTCGTCGATCACCCGGGACCTCTGGGTCTGGGACCGGGATGCGGACACCCACCGGCAGCTCACCGCAGCCGACCACGAGAGCCGGAGCCCGGTCCTCGTTCCCGGAAGCGACCAGGTGTACTTCCTGAGCGAGGAGAGCGGGAGCTTCAACGTGCACCGGATCCCCCTGGCCGGAGGTGCGTCCGAGCCCGTGACCCGCTTCCGCGGGCAGCCGGTGCGCTTTCTCTCGGCGGCGCAGGACGGAACGCTGGCCTTCGGGCATGACGGGCTTCTCTACATCCTCCCGCCCGGAGCCGATGAGCCCACGCGCGTGCCCGTGCGCATCGCCTCCGACTGGCGGGAGAACGACGAGCAGGTGATTTCCGTGTCCGGGGGGATCTCGGACTTCTCGGTGTCGCCCTCCGGCAAGGAGCTCGCCTTCGTGTCCAGGGGCGAGGTCTTCGCCACGAGCCTCGAGACGGGCACCACGAAGCGCCTCACCACGACGCCCGAGCGGGAGGCAAGCGTCCACTTCCTTGCCGATTCGAGCGCCATCCTCTACGCCTCGGAGCGGGGCGGGCGCTGGGGGATCTGGGAGGCCCGGCGGGTGCGGAGCGAGGAGCCCTACTTCTTCGTGTCGACCCTCGTGGAGGAGCACCCGGTGGTGGTGAACGAGCGGAACAACACCCAGCCCCTCCCCTCGCCCGACGGGAGCCGCCTCGCCTTCGTCGAGGACGCCCACACCCTGCGCCTCCTCGACCGCGAGAGCGGGAGCGTCACGACCCTCCTCACCGACGAGCACATCTTTGGCGGGGGGCAGTTCGAGTGGAGCCCCGACGGGAACTGGATCCTCTTCACCTGGGCGGTGCCCGGGCGGGCGACCCGCGACATCGGGGTCGTGCGCACCGACGGCTCCGGCGAGATCCACAACCTCACCCAGAGCGGCTTCAGCGACACCGGGGCCCAGTGGATCCTTGGTGGCAAGGGGATGATCTGGCGAAGCAACCGCGACGGGCTCCGGTCGCTCCAGGCGAGCGGGAGCACCGAGGCCGACGTCTACGCCATGTACTTCACGCAGGATGCGTGGGAGGAAGCCCGCCTCTCCACCGAGGAACTCCAGCTTCGTCGCGAGATGCGGGGCGAGACGGCCCGGAGCGGGGCGCGGGCCGACACGGCGGCGGCCGCTGCGGCACCCGTCGAGCTCGACTTCGAGAACGCCCGGGAGCGCCGGGCGCGCCTCACGATCCACTCGTCCTCCCTCGGGGGGTACCTGGTCTCCAAGGACGGCGAGAACCTCTACTACCTGGCCCGCTTCGAGCGGGGGCTGAACCTCTGGTCCACGAACCTCAGGACGCAGGAGACGCGGCAGGTGCTGGCCCTCAATGCAAGCTCCGCCTCGATCTCCTGGAACCCGGCCGAGGACCGGATCGTCCTCGTGGCCGGAGGCTCGGTCTCGCTCGTGAACCCGTCCAACTGGAGCCGGTCGAACGTGCCGGTCTCGGGCGAGATGATCGTGAGCCAGGCCGCCGAGCGGGCCGCCATGTTCGACCAGATGTGGCGGCGGGTGGACGACGCCTTCTACACCCGGACCTTCCACGGAGCCGACTGGGATGCGGTGCGCACCATTCACGAGAAATTCCTCCCCCATATCGGGAACAACCACGAGTTCGCCGAGCTCATGAGCGAGGCGCTGGGCGAGCTGAACGTGAGCCACTCGGGCGCGAGCTTCGGGAGCTCCTCGTCGGGTGACGACGCCACCGCTTCACTCGGCATCTTCTTCGACCAGTCCCCGGAGGCCGTGGCCGAGCCGGGGATGCGGATCCTGGAGGTCATGAAGGGGGGGCCGCTCGACCGCGCCGACCTGGACATCCACCCCGGGGCGGTGATCGAGTCCATCGACGGCGAGGCGGTGACGGCGGCGGTGGACCCGGCGCGGCTCCTGAACCGGAAGGCCGGAAACCGGGTGCTTCTCACGGTCCGTGACCCCCTGGGCTCGGGCTCGAGCGAGGTGATCGAGGTGGTGGTGCAGCCCATCTCCACCGGGGCGGAAAACGGGCTCCGCTACGACCGCTGGGTGGAAATGAACCGCCGCGAGGTCGAGGAGCGGAGCGGGGGGCGCCTCGGGTACGTGCACGTGCAGGGCATGAACGACCGGGTCTACCGCTCCACCTTCGAAGAGGTGCTGGGGCGGAACTTCGACAAGGAGGGGATGGTCATCGACACCCGCTTCAACCCGGGAGGCGACCTCGTGGCCGACCTCGAGATGTTCTTCTCGGGCCGGCACTTCTTCGAGTACTCGACCGATGACCGGAGTTCGGGCTTCGAGCCCAACTTCCGCTGGACCCGCCCCTCGGTGAACCTCGTGAGCGAGGGGAACTACTCCGACGGCCACTGCTTCGCCTGGGCCTACCAGGAAATGGGGATCGGGCCCCTGATCGGGATGCCGGTGCACGGCACCTGCACCTTCGGGGGCGGAAACACCCTTCTCGACGGCCTCCGCTTCGGAGCCCCGGCCCGGGGGGTCAAGGATGCCCGCTCGGGCCGCTTCCTCGAGAACTGGCAGACCGAGCCCGACATCGTCGTGCCCAACGAGCCCGGCATCGTATCCCGCGGCCGCGACCAGCAGCTCGAGCGGGCCGTGGAGGAGCTTCTGCGGATCGTGGGGGGGTGAGGGGGAGGACCGTCGAATTCCGCAGCGGCTTGACCCTCCCCGCCATCCTGGCCCACATTTGTAGGACAACATCCTGTCCTGCGATGGAGGGCCGCATGGCCAAGCCCGGGAAGCCGATCAAGGTCGCCGCGAGCGAACTCAAGAACGCCTGGCACGAGTACCTGGAGCGGGTCT
>JBJHCE010000014.1:0-35697 GCA_050485865.1 Gemmatimonadales bacterium
TCGGGGCCGGTGGGCTCATACAGTGTATCGCCCTCGCACGCGCTCGCGAGGACGAGGGCACCGAGACCGAAGGCCACGAGGCCCGGGTGGAGAACGCGGCGGCGACGCGCCATGAGATACCTCCGAAGAGAGAAACGGCGATCCTGTACCTGTACTCGATCCTGCACACGGCCTGAGCCCACCGCCGGAGCAGCCGGCGGCGAGCGGTCCGACCGCTCCGTCAAATTGCAAGCCAAGTGCCAGAATGCGACCTGCTCCAGGCCTCGGCACCCCCCCCGCACCACGCGCGAGCGGGGGTTTCCCCACCGAATCGGGCCCCCAGCATGCTACAAACTGTCGCTCCGGAGGCACTTTTTTCCCGTGGCGCGGCGTGGGTCGCACCCTTGATGCGGCTCCCCGACACTCGCCTTTCAGGGCACGCGGGAAGTCTTTCACTCTGCGAGAAGACCCACGATCTGCCCCATCCTGCGGGGAAAATAGCATCGGCAGCGCAGCACCACCATCAGAAATCCGCACGACAACGTTGCATTTCCGCAACGCACGCCCCATCATGGTGCGTGGAGTTTCACCCGCCGTCCCCGCGGCACTCTCCCCCAAGAGACTCCACTGCAATCGCTTACGGCACCCACACGTCCCTCTGGGCCCGTTGGTACGGCGATTGCCACCTCACACGGTGTCCACCGGAGCGTTGCCGGGTCGCCCGGCCTCAAGCTCCTGAACACCAGGGAGAGAAAACGAGTGGAACTCACGGCCCCACGACGGGCCCCCTCTCCCGAACCAAAGGCCGAGACGGCCGGGAGGATCTTATGATGGATCTGATGCGTACCTTCTGGAAGGACGAGTCGGGGCAGGACATGGCGGAGTACGGGCTCCTGCTCGTGCTGATCGCGGTGATCGTGTCCGCTACCGTGATCCTGTTCCGCGACGCGATCGTGAACGCGTTCAGCCGCGCGACGAACGAGCTCAACGCCTCCGGCACCTGACGTCGGGCGCCCTCGGGTGGAGGGCCGCGCACCGAGCCGTGGCCCTCCACCCGAGGGTCGTTCCCTACTGCGGGATTGATCATGTATCACGCCATCGCCGGTTCGGCCCTGCTCCTCCTGGTGGCTCTGGCAGTCCGGAGCGACCTGGTTTCACGCCGCATACCCAACTGGCTCACCGTCGGGTGCTTTGTTGCAGGCATGGCCCTTCGTATCCCGCTTGGAGGCTCCGCCCTGGGGTGGGGCCTGGCCGCCGCCGGACTCGCGTTCGCCTTCGGCTTCGTGTTCTACCTTATCGGAGGGCTGGGTGGAGGCGACGTGAAGCTCATGGCGGGGCTCGCCACATTCCTCGAACTGGACGGGCTGCTCATCGGACTGCTTGTGATGGCGGGGGTGGGCGGAATCATGGCGGTCGTGACCTCTTGGCGAGCGGGAAAGCTCAGGAGCGTGCTCACGAACGTCTGGCTGTTCGTGCTGACCGCCGGGAGGGATTCGTTCAAGGGGTGGAAGGGTGAAAGCCCCATGGCGACCCTTGCCACGGCCAACGCCCAGGCCGTCACGAACCCGTACGCCGTCGCGATCGGGATCGGTGCAGTGGCTGGCTGGGCGGCCCCCCTTGGGGGATGGATACTCTAGATGATTCGAGCGCCGAACGAACAGGGGGAAGGATGAGAATTTTCAGACGTGGTCGCCGGGGCCAGGCGCTGGCAGAGATGGCCATCGTCCTGCCGGTGCTACTCCTTCTTGTCTTCGGGATCATCGAGATGTCCAACGCCTGGCGGTCGTTTCAGGTCGTGACGAACGCCGCCCGCGAGGGCGCTCGCGTTGCGATCCTCACGCCGACGCGCAGCGTCAGCGACATCGAGGACCGCATCGAAGCCCACCTGACTGGAGGGGGCCTCGTTCCTGCCAGGGCGACGATTTCGATCGAGTGCTACGATACGGGAGGAGCCCTGGCCGGTTCCACGTGCAGCGTGTCCGGGTACGAAGCGCGGATCCGGGTAGACTACCCCTTCACTTTTGATGTCCTCGGGCGCCTGGCCGCCCTTGTTCCGCTGAACCTCAGCAGCACCTCCTCCATGAGAAAGGAGTGATAGGCTCCCATGCGTGACCGGGTCGGACTCCTCATCGCACTTGCGCTCGCCTCGGGGCTCGTTGCCGCGATCCTTGCGTTCAGCTTTCTCCGTTCCCCGGCGGTCCCGGACCAGTTCCAACGCACGGCCGGGGCCACGTACCCGGTGGTCGTGGCTGCCCGTGACCTGGACGTGGGCTCGACCCTCGTCCCGGAGGACTTGCGGGTCGTCGACTGGCCCGGAGACGCGGCTCCTGCCGGCTTCGCCTCATCGATCGATGAGGTGCTCGGTCGGGGGGTGGTGGTGCCCATGCGGATGAACGAACCCATGCTTCCCGACAAGCTGACGGGCTCAGACATGGGCCGGGGGATCGCAATGCTCATCCCGGAGGGGTACCGAGCGATCAGCGTCCCGGTGAACGACGTCATCAGCGTGGCCGGGTGGGTGCGTCCGGGAAGCTGGGTCGATGTCCTCGTGACGCTGAGTGCGTTGCCGAACCAGGCGGAGTCCATGACGCAGGTGGTCCTTCAGGGCATCGAGGTGCTTGGCAATGACCGCTCCATCGAGCGAGACGCGCAAGGGGAGCCCCAGGCGATCGCGGTGGTCACACTCCTCGTGACCCCCGAGCAGGCCGAGCGGCTTGCCGCCGCCGAATCCGAAGGTCGCCTCCAGCTCGCGCTCCGGAACCAGATCGACCGGGACTCGGTGGAAACGCGCGGCGTGCGACCCAGCGAACTGGTGGTCCGGACGGCACCGATGGTCCGGGCGCCGTCGGGACAGCTGCAGCCGGCACCCCCGCGGCGAATGACCGTCGAGGTCTACCGGGGGCCGACCCGTAGTGAATCCACTGTCGAGAGAGGAGGGGGTGGCGGATGATGGGACACGCGTTCGGACAGGCGCGCGGAACGCTCGGCTTTGCGGGGGCGGCGGCCCTGGTGCTCGGGGTGTTTTCGGCACCGTTCCAGGCCGGAGCACAACAGGCCACGATCACCCCCACTCCGATCACCGTGGCGAAGGGGGAGTCCGTGGTCGTGGAGCATCCGTCGGACCTTGAGCGGGTCGCCATCACGGACCCGGACATCGCGGACGCGCTCCCGGTGTCCTTCCGGGAAGTGGTACTGAACGGAAACGCGACCGGGTCGACGACGCTCCTCGTCTGGGGTCTCGATGGCTCGCGCGCCGCCTACACCGTGAGGGTCGTCGCGAACGCACCGTTCATCCAGGAAGAGCTTGACCGCCTCCTTCCGGGATCCGGGATCCGGGTTACCGGTGCCGGCTCGTCCCTGCTCCTCAGCGGGGACCGGATTCCGCCCCGCGTCGCGGAGCGCGCGCGGCAGCTTGCCGGATCGCTTTCGGGGGACTCGCCGATCATTGACCACATGTCGGTTCCGGACCAGGCACAGGTGCTCCTGCGCGTTCGGCTGGCCGAGGTGAACCGGTCCGCAATCCAGAACGTGGGGAGCCGGCTCATTCGGATGGACCCGGACGCTCCGCGCACCGGCGTCGAAGTCGCCACGGGGGTCTCGGGCTTCGAGGGCGGCTTCCTTGGCGGGGGTGGGCCTGACGTCACCTTCTCGGACGCGATCAACTTCTTCCTCTTCCATGATCCCTCGAACGTGGGGGTGTTCATCCGGGCGCTGAGGGACGAAGGCTCGTTCCGATCCCTTGCCGAACCGAACCTGCTTGCCTACCCGGGCGAGGAAGCATCCTTCCTGGCCGGTGGTGAGTTCCCGTATCCGAGCATCCAGGGTGTGGGTGGGGGCGTTTCGGTCGAATTCAGGGAGTTCGGCGTCCGACTCGCATTCACCCCCGAGATCACGAACTCCGGTGCCATCCGCCTCCACGTGGCGCCGGAGGTTTCCTCGCTGGACTTTGGTGGCGGCCTTCAGCTCCAGGGCTTCACGATCCCCGCGATCCTCTCGAGGCGAGCCGAGACCGTCGTGGAACTCCAGGAAGGGCAGACCTTCGCGATCGCGGGCCTGATCGACTCGGAGCTTCAGGAGTCGGTGCGACGGATCCCGCTTCTCGGTGACATCCCGATCCTCGGCGGCCTGTTCCAGGCACGCGAGGGGCGTGGGTCCCAGACGGAGCTTCTCGTCCTCGTCACGCCCGAGCTCGTGTATCCGTCAGACGTAGCCCCCCGGATCCCGACCGGAGAGCGATGGGAGTGGGACTGGAGCCGGGAGCTCCGTCCTTTCAACAGGCCACCTGGTGGATCGATCCCGGATCCCAACTAGAGAAGCGTAGTCGTTCGTGGGGGCGTGGGCTCGTTCATGCTCCCTGACCTGAGCAGGAGGAGTTGCGAACCATGAGCACCATGACACCTGAGCACATCGCGTCACGGCGAGGCGTAGCCCTCCCCTTCGTCGCGCTCCTCCTCTTCGTGTTCCTGGGCATGGCAGCGCTCGCGGTTGACATCGGGATTCTCCTTGGAGCCCGAACCGAAGCCCAGCGAACCGCCGATGCCGCCGCACTCGCCGGAGCCACCATCCTCCTCGCCGATGGGCAGAACGAGGCATTGGCGCGCTCCACGGCAATCGATTGGGCCGCGCGGAACCTCATCCGGAACGAAAGCGTGGTCGTGGAGCCCGGAGACGTGGATGTCGAGCTCCAGAATGGCCTCGTTCGCGTCAGGGTCTTCCGGACGTCGGCGCGCGGGTCGGCGGTACCGAACATCTTCGCGCGTGCGATCGGGTTCCCCACGAGCGACGTGGCTACCTGGGCGGCAGCGGTCGCGGGGGCAGGCAACGCGATCCGCTGCCCGCTTCCGTTCGCCCTCGTTGACCGCTTCTGGGACGCGAGTGCCGGTCAACTGTCCGGCTGGACAGATGCCATCGACAGAAACAACGATGTCTACAACCAGGGGGCACGGGACAACTCCCCGGCTCCTCCTGCCGGCCGCACGGGGTGGAGCAACCTCGACATCGGCCAGATCTGGCGAATCTACCCGGAAGGGCCTCAGGGAACCCCGACTCCCGGATACTATTACCCCCTGGCGCTCGACTCTCCCGGGGGCAATGCATACCGCAACTGGATCCGGGGGTGCGGGAACCCGAGCACGCAGTTCGTCATCGGGCAGAACATCGACATCGAGCCGGGGGCGATGACCGGTCCCACGAACCAGGGGTTCAGCGACATGCTCGATGGCGACAACTCGGAGTGGAGCTTCGCCCTGAACTGCCCCGTGGCCCATGCGGGCGCGACCGATTGCCTGGGTCCGGGGGAGACGCGGCGCATTCGACCGATCCTGATCATCTCTCCCTTCGAGAACGCGCTGACCCAATCCGGGCGCCAGACGGTCCGGATCGTGAACCTCGCCGGGGTCTACGTCATCTGCAATGGGACCCTGAACTCCGGCGTGACCCCACAGAACCTCGTTCGGAAGACCCAGTGCACGGCCAACAACGGGAACAACAACCCACCCAATTCCGGGGTCTGGGTCCGGTTCATGGGCATCCAGGGTGAAATCGGTCCCGGCTCGGACCCCAGTTCCAATTCTCTCATCCGCGTTCTTCGACTCGTGGAGTAAATGTGACGAACGACCAGCGTCCCGGGGGCTCTGTTCCCGCGGGAGTCCTGATCACGACTGACCCGGAGTTCCGCGACCAGTTCACGCGATTCGAGTCCACGCACTTTGGGCAGTTCGAGGTGGTCCTGGACCTGGATCGGCCGTTCACCGACATCGGGGACCCCGAACTGGCCCAGGTCCGGGGCTCCAAGGCCGACCTTGTCGTGGTCGACCTCGAGGCTGATCCGCATATCGGCCTCAAGTTCGTGCAGTTCCTGATCGAGTCGGGGGCAGCATCGACGGTGATGTGCGCCGGGCGCGACCTCTCGCCAGAACTGCTGCTCCAGGCGATGCAGGCTGGAGTGAGCGAGATCCTGACGAAGCCGGTCACGCCAGAGTCCATCGACGGGTCGCTCAAGCGGATCTGGAAACGCACCGGAAAGACCGTCGAGGCAGCACCACGATCCGGACCCGGACGGGCGATCGCGCTCTTCGGAACGAAAGGCGGGGTCGGGACCACGTCACTTGCGACAAACCTGGCCGTCGAGGTCCACCGGGTCACCCGGAAGAGGACCCTTCTCCTGGACCTCGACGTGGAGCTCGGCGAGACGTCGCTCATGCTGGGAATGGACCCGCAGTTCTCCCTCACGGACCTGATCAGGAACTTCCACCGGGTCGATGCCGGGCTCCTGGCCTCCTACATCGAGCACCATGACTCGGGCATCGACCTGCTCGCGGCCCCCTTCAAGCCCGGGGACTACGAAGCCGTGGGCCAGGACAGGATCCGACAGATCATTCGCTTTCTGCGAGACCAGTATGACTTCGTCGTGATGGACACCCCGAAGAGCTTCCACCCGGTGTCCATCGCGGTGCTTGAGGAAGCTGACGAGGTCCTCCTGATTACCACGCCGACGCTCCCTGCGCTCCGCAACCTGGTTCGATCCTTGCCACTCATCCGGCAGATCACGAGCAAGCGCAAGGGAGGGACGATCCAGTTGGTCGTGAACCGCTTCGAACCGGGAAACCTCATTTCGCTGAAGGAGATCGAAGAGACCGCCGGCATGCCGGTTCTTCACGCGATCCGAAATGATTACGAGGCGGTCATGAGCGGCATCAACGAGGGGCACCCCGCAGTCCTTCGAGGACAATCAACGTACGCGAAGAGCGTTCGCGCACTGGCAGGCCTTCTGACCGACACCCGGGTCACGGACGAGGACCGCCGTGGCCTCCTGGGCGGTCTGATCGGCGCCTTCAAGGCGGGTCGGTAACGGCCCGGGAGACGGAGAAACCATGGCAAGCTGGTTCAAGTCGGCAGCCGACCTCGACGAGGATCGTGCCGCCGCGAACGATTCGGCCGGACACGCCGCCGACCTCCCGGTTGGGGTCCCCGCGCGCCGCTCCTCGGGCTTTTCTGCTTCTGTCGCACCCGAGGAGGAGGAGACTTCCCAGATCTTCAACGATGCACGGAGCAGGGTGCACCGGCAGTTGCTCGAGCGCCTCAATCTCTCATCGGTTGCCAACCGGGAGCGAGCCGAGCTCGACGAGGAAATAGGGAAGATCGTTCGGCAGATCCTCGCCCAGGACGAAGCGCCGCTCAACGCCCAGGAGAAGGAGCGGCTCCTCAAGGAGATTCTGGACGACGTGTTTGGTCTCGGGCCGCTCCAGCCGCTTGTTGATGACCCTGGCATCTCCGACATCCTGGTGAACACCTGGAAGCAGGTTGTGGTTGAGCGGAACGGTAGGCTGGAGCCCACACAGGTGCGCTTCCGCGACAACCGGCACCTGCTGCAGGTGATCGACAGAATCGTGTCGGCCGTGGGAAGGCGGATCGACGACTCCTCGCCCATGGTCGATGCCCGCCTGGCGGACGGATCCCGCGTGAATGCGATCATCCCGCCGCTTGCCCTCGACGGTCCGCACATCTCGATCCGGAAATTCCGGCGCGACGTTCTTTCGGCCGAAGACCTCATGCGGAACGAGTCCTTCACGGGGGCCATGCTCCGGCTTCTCCAGGGATGCATCAGGTCTCGCCTCAACATTCTCATCGCAGGCGGAACCGGTTCGGGAAAGACCACCTTTCTGAACATGCTCTCGGAGTCGATCCCCGACAATGAACGCATTGTCACGATCGAGGACTCCGCCGAGCTCCAGCTCCGGCAGCCCCACGTCGTGCGCCTCGAGACGCGACCGCCGAACGTGGAGGGGATCGGTGCCGTTCACCAGCGCCAGCTCGTGATCAACTCGCTCCGGATGCGCCCCGACCGGATCATCCTGGGTGAGGTCCGCGGTGAGGAGGCCCTCGACATGCTCCAGGCCATGAACACCGGCCACGACGGGTCGCTCACGACGGTCCACTCGAACTCCGCACGCGATGCCCTGGCCCGAATCGAGACCATGGTGTCGATGGGCAACACCTCGATCCGCGAAAAGGCCGTCCGTTCCCAGATCGCGTCGGCCATCGACGTCGTCGTGCACCTGGCCCGGCTCTCCGACGGAAAGCGGAAGGTGATGACGATTTCCGAGATCTCGGGAATGGAGGGCGAGATCATCACGATGCAGGACCTCTTCGTCTTCGAGCGCGAGGGCCTCGACGAAGACGGGAACGTGCTTGGCCGGTTCCGAGCGACGGGGGTTCGCCCCTCCTTCGCAGAGCGTCTCCAGGCCTACGGGGTAGACCTTGGTTCAACCCTATTCGTGGATCCGGTCCCAGTGGGCGGAGCAAGAGGCCGGTAAGCCATGGAACCCCTTCTCTCCTCCAGGTACTTCGCGGCGGCGATCGCGTTCGCGGCCATGGCGCTTGCGGTGGTCGCGATCGCCCTCCTCTGGGAGGGCGTTCGCACGATCCGTCGCAGAAGGAGCGTGGGGCGTGAGCTCAGACGGCTCACCAGCAGGGAGGGCACCGCACGGGAGCGTGATTCCCTGGACCTGCTCAAGGAGGATCGGGGCGCACTTCCCGCCTGGCTGGAGCCGGTATCCGCCGCGATTCCCCGCCTTCCGGACACCCAGCTCCTTCTCGAACAGGCTCGGTCGCCCTGGTCAGTCGGGACCTTTCTGCTTCTCACCGTTGGATTCGCGCTGGCCGGAGGAGCGATTCTCGCAGTGTTCAGCGGGAGCTTCCTGGTCGGGCTGGCCGGTGCCGGGATCGCGGGGTCGATTCCCTACATGATGGTTGTCCGCAGGCGAGCGAACCGGCTTGCCGCATTCGAGGAGCAGTTCCCCGAGGTGATCGATCTCCTGGCGCGGTCGGCTCGCGCCGGACACGCGCTCCAGGCCGGCCTCCAGGAGGTATCCGAGGAGGCGCCCGACCCCTGCGGGGAGGAGTTCCGCCAGGTCTTCGAGGAGCAGCGGTTCGGGCTCCCCCTCGGCGAGTCACTTCTCGGGCTTGGGGATCGGGTCGACCTCGTGGACGTTCGCATGTTCGTCACATCGGTCATGATCCAGAAGGAAACGGGCGGAAATCTTGCCGAAAACCTCGACAATCTCTCCCGTCTGATCCGTGCCCGGTTCCGCTTCAAGCGCCAGATCAACACCCACTCCGCCCACGGACGCATGACCGGCATGGTGCTCGGACTGGCCCCGATCGTGGCGGGGGTACTGCTCTACCTGATCAACCCGGACTACATGAGGCTTCTCTTTACTGAGGACCTGGGCCGCATGCTCCTGGGCATCGGTATTTTTCTCCAGCTCGTCGGATTTTACGTGATCCGGCGAATGATCCAGATCGAGTATTGAGGCGCGCCAGATGATCTACCTTGTCGTGGTACTGATCAGCCTCTCGGTCATGCTCCTGATCATGGGGGTCGGATCCGCCGTGACCGGCCAGGGGAGAGTGGTGCGTCAGCGGCTCACCGAGGTACGCACCGGGTCCATGTCGAAGGAGGTGGAGGCCCGCCGGCGCAGGGCCGAACGGCGGGACTCCCTGCAACAGTTCCTGGAGGTGGTGGGCGGTCGGGTCACTAGCCCGACCGGAACGCGCCATGGATCGCTCGCCCGAAAACTCTCCGAGGCCGGGTACCGGCACCCCAACGTGGTGGTCCTCTACATGGGGATCCGGGCGCTCTCGGCCCTCGGGTTCCTCGTGCTCGGCATGGTCCTCGCGAACTTCGCCCCCGAGCCTGCACTTCGACTGCTGATCATGATCGGGTTCGGACTCCTGGGTTGGATGATCCCGTTCATCATCGTGAAGAGGAAGGGCGCCGAGCGACGCAAGGCGCTGAACCGAGGCCTCGCCGACGCCCTCGACCTGATGGTGGTCTGCGTTGAAGCAGGGCTCGGTGTGAACCAGGCGCTCATGCGCGTGGCGGAAGAGATGGACCGCGTGAGCCCGGCGATCTCCGACGAACTGACCATGGTGACCCTGGAAATGCGAGCGGGCACGCCGCGCGAGGAGGCGCTCCGCAACCTGGCGGTTCGCACCGAGAACGAGGACATACGGTCGTGGGTCAACATGATGATCCAGACCGACAAGTTCGGAACGTCGATCGCGGATTCGCTTCGCATCCACTCCGACACCCTGCGCAACAAGCGGCAACAGCGGGCCGAGGAGGCAGCGGCGAAGCTCACCGTGAAGATGCTGATCCCGCTCGTCATCTTCGTCTTTCCCGCCATCTTCATCGTGATCCTCGGGCCGGCGCTCATTACCCTGAGAGAGGCCTTCGGCTCGGGTGGTCTGGGGCTGTGAGGGAACTGAGTGTGACGAACCCGGCCCGGGGCACGCGGCTCGGGGCCCGCATTCGCGTGGCAGAAACCTATTTCTCGCGTCTGAGAGGGCTGCTCGGCCGGCCCGCGCTGGAGCCCGGCGAGGGGCTCCTCATCGTGCCCAGCCGGGGGGTCCACATGTATGGCATGAGGTTTCCGCTCGACGTGCTGCTGATCGACGACCAGCGGCAGGTTCGGAGACTCTACCCGAATCTGAAGCCCGGTCAGTCCACGGGCATGCACCGCGGGGTACGATACGCGCTTGAGCTGCCGGTCGGTACGATCGCGGATTCGATGACCCAGGAAGGAGACGAGCTCGAATGGACAACGTGATGACCGAGCCACTCACGCCGGCTCCGACGCCGGGCCCGGCCCCACTCGATGCTCCGAGGGAGCCTCGGAGCGTCGAGGAGATCGGGCTGCCGCAGGGGTTCCTGTCGGATCTCATCCTGAAGATGCTCTACACGCGAGGGGCGCTGTCCGGCCACCGGCTGGCCACCTTCATCCGGCTCCCCTTCTGGGCACTCGACGACGAACTCGAGGCGTTCCAGAAGCGGAAACTGGTCGAGGTGCTCCGGTCCGAAGGGGTCGGAAGGCGAGGCTACATCTTCGATCTCACGGGCGAGGGTCGCACCCGCGCCCGGGCCCTCATGGAAGTCCTCCCGTACGCCGGGCCGGCCCCCGTCCCCCTCAAGCACTATTCTGACTGGGTTGAGCGGAAGAGCATCCGGAACGTTCACGTGGGTCCCGCCGATGTGAAGGCCGGCCTGAGCCACCTCGTGCTCGATCAGGAGACCGTCGAGCTGATCGGTCCCGCCATCAACGCGGCCCGGTCGATGTTCCTCTACGGTGAGGCAGGAAACGGGAAGTCCACGATCGCCGAGGCGATCGTGAACATCTTCAAGGACGACGTGTTCGTTCCCTTCGCCGTGCATGCCGACGGCCAGATCATTCAGGTCTTCGACCCGGTGATCCATCAGCCCATCGACGGGAATCCACTCGACATCGAGGAGGACCGGGACGATGCGGTCACCCTGCCCGCCCCGGAGTATGACGCGCGGTTCGTGCGCATTCGGCGTCCTCTCGTCATCGTGGGGGGAGAGCTGACCCTGGACCAGCTCGAGCTTCAGTGGGACCCGAGGTCCGG
The DNA here is from genome assembly GCA_050485865.1 of Gemmatimonadales bacterium. Taxonomy (GTDB): domain Bacteria; phylum Gemmatimonadota; class Gemmatimonadetes; order Longimicrobiales; family Gaopeijiaceae; genus SKNW01. The sequence continues at coordinate 11,407 of JBJHCE010000014.1, forward strand.
CGCCTACCAGGCACCTCCCCAGATGAAGGCGAACGGAGGGATCTTTGTCATCGATGACTTCGGGAGGCAGCGCCTCCACCCGCGCGAACTCCTCAACCGCTGGATGGTGCCCCTTGACCGAGGGGTCGACTTCCTGACCTTCGCTTCGGGGCGCCGGGCCACGATCCCGTTCTCGCCGCTCGTGGTGTTCGCCACGAACATGGATCCCTTCGACCTGGTGGAGGAGGCGTTCCTCAGGCGAATTCGCTTCAAGATCGAGATCAAGAGCCCGAACAAGGACGAGTTCACCGAGATCTTCCGGCGGCTGTGTGGGCGCTTCGGAATCGATTTCGACCGACGAGCCGTGGACTTTGTGTACCGCAGCTACTACATCAAGCACGGGATCGCGCCCCGCGGGTGCCACCCGCGGGACCTGATCGCCGACCTGATCGACCTGGGCGCGTTCCTCAGCCGGCCACCGGAGCTGTCGGAGGAGATGCTCGATCATGCGTGCAAATCCTACTTCATGAGCCTCCCCAGAACCGCGGAGCCTGACCATGCCGCCTGAACCGACCCGAGCCGGCACGCCCCCCTGGTGGGACGGTTCAGGCCGCGTACCCCAGGACTTCGTCGACGCAGGGGTAGAGCGGCTTCGGGAAGATGCCGTAAGCGCCGCCCAGTCCGACGCCCGTGTCGATGCCCCTGCGGCCGATTCGCCCGAGCCCACCGAGGCGGAACTCGAACTCCGGGAACGATGCCGGGCCTTTCTCGGCCGTGTCCGGACCGCCGAGAAGCGGGAGACGTCGCGCCAGGCCGGAGAGATCGAAGAGAACATCACCTCGAACCTTCCGAAGACGGCCCTCGCAGTGGACCGCTTCGAGCGGATCACGAACGACCTGACGCGGCTTCGCGTGCGGCGCACGACCCGGCAGAAGGAGGTGAGCCAGGAGCTGTCGCGCTCGACTCGGGTGCGGAAGCGGGGGATCCCGACCAAGGTGTACATCGTGGCGATCTTCTTCCTGGGCCTGGTCGAGTTCTTCGCGAACGCGCCGGTATTTTCGGCCCTCCTCCCCCGCGACCCCCTCACCGAGCGTCAGATCCGGCTGCTGTCGGAGACGTCGGACGGCTGGTTCGCCGGGATGGAGCGGGTCTTCGCCCACATTTTCCTCAAGCCCGACGCCGCTCTCCTGGCCGGAGGCGTCATCGTCTTCCTGATGGTGCTCGCCCACTTCTTCGGGCACTCTCTCCGCGAACTCGTGATCCACTGGGACCGAAACTCCCGGAAGGACCGGGTGGCGAGCCGCTCGCCCCTCGAGAGCGCGGTGCCCATGGTGATCACCGGGATCGGGCTCGCCCTCACCCTCGGCGTGCTCTTCGAGTCCCGTGTCATGCTCGGCGCCGTGGGCGAGGAGCGCTACGTCGAGGATATGGCGCAGGTGGACGAACTCCGGCGCCAAGCCGGATGGGAACGGGCCGACGGAGACCTCCTCGCTGCAAACCAGCTCGAGAACCGCGCCACCGACATGGAGGAAGCGGCCGCAGAACTCCGGGAGTACTCCGGATCCATGGCCCGCATGAGCTTCCCGATCCTCCTCCTGAACCTGACCCTCGTCCTCTGCGCCGTAGCCGCCGCCTACTTCCACAAACAGGACGCCCGGGTAGAGGAGTTCAACGAGGACGTCTTCGAGGACGACCGAAGTATCCTCGTGAAGGATGCCGAGGAAACGGCGAACGAGGTCAATACCCTCCTGGCCGAAATCCTGAAGGACACGAGGAGGCTCAAGGCCCTCTCCCGGAACGGGACCGAGGAGTGGCGCTCAGTCGTACCACAGCTCGAGGCCGTGGTTTCTCTCTACCGGGCCGAGAACGCCCGGACCCGTGGCATCGACTCCAAGCGGGTCGCCGCCTTCCGCCATCCGTTCCGGTTCGGCGAGGAGAACGGCGACGGCACCGACCACGGCCCCCTTTTCGAGATCGACCTGGCCGAGGACTTCGAGCGGGAACGGCAGGCCCTCCAGGTCCGTTTCGACACCCTCCGCAGGCGCTTCACCGAGGAATCCCGCGCATGAGGACCCGGAGCATCCTGGTAGCATTTCTCTTCCTGGCGCTCGTGTCCGCGTGTGGGGGCGACGATTACGCACCTCTGCCCGAGGCGGACCGTGACCCACGCCAGGTCATCTTCGTCTACGACCGCTCCACGAGTATCACCGCCGACGAGCTCGCCATGTACCAGCGACTCACGGCACAGAAGCTCCAGGAACTCACCCACGGGGACCGGGTCGCCGCCATCGAGCTCCTCCAGCTCTCCCTGGACGAGTCCCCCATGCGGTGGGCCCAAAGGGTACCGGAGCGGGAGTTCCAGAACCGGGTCATGCGTGCCGACTCGGTGAGCCGGGCCCGGTTCCTCACCGATGCCCGGGACTACCTCCGCCGCTTCACCGATCCGGAAGGGCGCGACAACTTCATGGGAACGGACATCCTCTCGACCCTCCACGATGTGGCCGAGGAGATCCGGGCCTTCCCGCAGCATCGCCCGACGGTGGTCCTCTTCAGCGACATGCTGCAGGCCACCCAGGAGATGAACATGGAGGGACTGATCCGGATGCCCCCCGCAGACTGGGTGGAGCGCCGCGCCGCCGAGGGACGCCTCCCGGACTTTCAGGGTGCCTGCGTGGTCGTTGTAGGTGCCCGGACCGACACCCAGGCCGGGCAAGTCGTGAAGGGCTTCTGGGAGGACTACTTCCGCGCCACGAACGGCCGCCTGAGCGACCGGAACTACGCCTACCGACCGGTGCAGATCTCCGCCGACCCGTGCGGATAACCACCACCGTATGACCTCGGAGCCTCGGGGTGCCATGAGGCGGTTTGTCAAGGGTCCTGCGGTCGATCCGTGGAACACGTAGCCGCCATGCGCCACGTCCTTGTGGCTCCCCGGGGGGCTTTCGGCCTCATGATCGGGAGGCTTCCGTGCCCGAACTCCTGGACTTCGCGCGCGCATCCATCGGTGCTTGAGGACCGGACCCCGTGATCGCCACGCGCCGACGCGCCGGGACTTCAGGAGCCCTCGAGGGCGGGCAGTGAAGGACTCCATCCCGCCGGCCCCGTTCCTGGCCGCCTTCCTCGCCGCCTGGTTCCTCGTTCAAGCCACGGTGCCCCTGTCGCTCGGCGTGGACCTGTATACGGGCGGTCAACTCGACAGCGACGGCTACACCCGGCTACTGAGGGTACGGCAACTCCTGGAGGGCGGAGGCTGGTTCGACACGACGCTCACCCACGCCAACTGGCCCTGGGGGGACTCCAATCACTGGACGCGACCCCTCGACCTTCTGATCCTTCTGCTCGCGGGCCCCCTGATTCCGATCATGGGGGCGGAAGGAGCCCTCACGGCCGCTGGCGCGGCCGTGTCCCCCCTAGTGCACCTGGCGGCCTGCCTCACGATGTTCTGGGCCGCGGCCCCGGTGGTCTCCCGCGAAGCCCGGGTCTTCGCGATGCCGGCCCTGCTGGTCCAACCCGGTGGACTCGCGTACGGAACGTTGGGGCGAGCGGACCACCACATGCTCCTGGTGCTTCTCGCGCTCGTCGCCATCGGCTTATGGCTGAGAACCCTCGCGGAGCCGAGAGCCCACAGACCGGCCATCGGCGCCGGGATCGCGTGCGGCCTTGCGCTCTGGATCAGCCCCGAGGGGCTGCTTCCGATGGGCATCATCTTCGGAGCGGCGGGACTGGCCTGGATTGCGGGAAGGCAGGGTATGGCAAAGGCGGGGTTGCGATTCACGGTCGCCGTGGCGGCGGTCGTCGTCCTGGCGATCGCGGTGGAGCGCCCCCCTTCGGAGTGGCGGCTCGTCGAGCACGACCGCATTTCCGCGTCTCAGCTCACGATGTGTGCCTTCGCCAGCGCGTTCTGGATCGTGGCGATCATTCTCGACGGCCGACGGGCGGGTGCCCTGACGAAGGCCGGGTTCGTGGCGGTCGCTGCTCCCGCCCTCATGCTCCTGCTCGCTCGAGTACATCCAGGTTACTTCCTCGGACCAGGAGCCCACATCGACCAGTCCCTCGACTCGCTGATCATGCCTCATATCGAGGAATTCCAACCGCTCTTCGGGTGGAGCATCCCGGCGCTGTCGGGGGCCATGGTCCAGTTGGGAGGAGCACTCCTGGCAGTGCCCCTGTTGGTCATGGCGTGGATGAAGGAGGAACGACCCGGACGGAGGGACGGCCTGATCCTGGTGCTCGCGGCACTCGTCACCTTCGCGATGCTCGCGGGCTTCCAGAAGCGTCTGGTCGGATACGCCGGGATGGCCATCGCCCTCGGACTGGTCCCCTCGATCGGCCTTGTGTTCCACAGGGCCCGGGACATACCCGGCCCCTCCCTGCGGAGGCTCGTCAGGGTCGGGGGGGTCGGCGCGCTTCTGACCGGGCCGTTGTTGATCGGAGTGAGCCTGGGACTCTTGCCTGACGCGGAAGGGGCCGACCCCAGGGGAACGCATACTCAAGTCGAGTCGTGCCATGTGCCGACGATTGCCGAGATCCTTGCCGAGCCCACCCGGTTCGGGTCCGGGCCCAGGACCATTGCCGTTCACATCAACTCCGGGCCGGAGATCGCTTGGCGAACGGGCCACCGCATCCTTGCGGGACCCTATCACCGCAGCCATCATGGCATCCTGGATCTCGTGGAAATGTTCACCACCCCGATCGAGGCGGATTGGATCGCACACATGGTGAACCGGGAGGTGGAACTCGTGCTCCTGTGCCCTGATCTCGATACTGAGTTCCTTGGGACGGGGCCGGAAGAAAGCCTCTATCACCGGCTCGTCACGGGTCCCTTGCCTCCCGGGTTCTCCCGCGCCGAACTGCCGGACACCCTCCGCCTCACCGGCTTCCGTTTGTTCGAGTTCTCGTCTCACCCCCCGGACCCATGACCGAAAGGCCGCCCGATGCCCTGGACTTGACCGTGTTGGTCGCCTGTCTCCGCGAGTGCGGAACGCCCTCCGCGGAATCGCGAGATCGGGCCGGGCCCGCGAGTTCACCCCCCGTGACCGATGAGCACGGCCCGTCACGCCCCTTTCCGTTCCCCCCCACTGGTGCTCCCGCGACCTTGGTTGCCGCCGCCCCTGTTCGAGGTCGTGCGATTGCGAAGTAGGCGCTCGGGCCGTGAAAGCTCAGAGCTGTACCCGATTGGCTCCTCGCTTCCGCACGATCCTTGATGACATTCTATCGGCTATATTGGCGACCCCTGGGCGGCGGGAACGATGAGCCACAACAATTTCACCGTCGAGAAAGGCCCAAGATGCTCAGGAAGAAGCTCGAAAGGAACCCCTGGATACCGAGCACGCTCAAGGTCACGCCCGGAATCACCCAGCGCATTGTAACTGCGTAATCCAGGTTCCCGAAACCGACAAGTCTCCACTGGTTGACGGCCCCCGCCAGCAGGATCAGCCCAACAGCGACCGACGTAGCGCTGAGCACCAGCCCGCGTTCGAGGGTGATTACCTTCCCGAGCCGGTCAATCCGAGCATCGCCGGGAAGGAGTCCCTCGCTGATGGCGAACCGCTTCGTGAAAAACGCAAAGATCACCGCCTGGAAGCCCGCCAGGACCGACAGGCTGGCGAAAAGCAGTGTATGGGCGTCGAAAGTAGCGCCGAGCACCGTGAGTCCAGGCAGCGCCACTGCGTAACCGAGGACTCCCAGAGCAACCAAAGAGAGGCCCGGGGCCAGGAAGAGCCACCGTGGAGAGTAGAGGAGAAAGAAGCGAAGTGTGCGCCACCCATCCCTGAAGGTTCGAAGGTGAGGCGGGTGGCTCCGCCGGCCGTCGGGGTGCAAGGTGATGGGGACTTCGGCGATGCGGGCTTCGAACAGGCTCGCCTTGAGGATCATCTCGGTCGCGAATTCCATCCCGGTGCAGCGCTGGTCGAGCCCTTCGTAGAACTCCCGCGTGAAGCCTCTCATCCCGCAATAGACGTCATGGACCGGTGCGCGAAACCACCAGCGGGCGAGGAGGCTGAACATCGGGTTGCCCCACCAGCGGTGCAAGAAAGGCATGGCCCCGGGAAGGACCCTCCCCCCGCCCGACGGCAGCCGGCACCCCTGCACGAGGTCGTGTCCTTCTCGCAGCTTGACGAAGAACTTTGGCGACTCGGCAAAGTCATAGCTGTCGTCGGCGTCGCCCATGAGCACGAAGTCGGATCGCGCTGCCTTGATCCCGCCCATCAGCGCGCTGCCGTATCCTTTCTCGGCGACGTTGACCACCCTTGCCCCCGCTTCTCGGGCGAGAGCCTGGGATCCGTCGGTACTTCCGTTGTCCGCCACGACCACTTCCACCGAAAAACCTTCCGCTTCCGCTGCGCGGAGTGCCTTGCGCACGCAGACTGCCACCGTGTCCGCCTCATTAAGGCAGGGCATCACGACCGTGAACTCGGGTATCGGGTCGTTTGGGATCGGTAGGTTCATGGGCGCCGGGTTCTTGTTGGCACGGACGCGAGAGCCCTGATCCTGAGCAAGAACCGCACCAGTCCGGACTCCACCGGCGACGATGCCCTGGTCATGGGAACGGCCCTCCTTCTCGCAATTAGATTCGCATCCGCTCACGGTGTTTCGGTCCCGTCGGTGCACGACGAACTTTCCAAGATGTTCGCATCTGGGTCCTTCGCAAGACCGCCTCTGGCAATCCCATCGCCCCGGTACCTGGTGAGGTTGGACGGTCCGCGAGCATGAGGCTCCTCGCTCTCCTGGATGGATAGCGGGAGCGAGGAGGGATCGAGAAGCGGGCGGTTCTGTGGGTAGGTCTGAGGCGAGCCACCCGGAATCGTCTTCGCGGGACCATCTGGAGAGGCGATTCCGCATTTTGGCTGGGCGTACAACAGTCCGGACCTGGATGACCCCGTCCTTATCGTCAATGACGGAGGGGCGGATCGGAACTGCGCCGTCTGGCGGCATTTTCCTGAACGGGTCGGATGGCTGGTCCGGATCCACGGTCCCGACTCCTGGATGACGCGGCCCCTCGACCGAGCGGACTATTGCGATCACATGAGCTGACCTGCCCGCCCGGGTGATTCCTTCCCGTTTCAAGACCCGTGTTCATGCACGTGATCCCCTCCTCAGCAACCAGGCAGTGAGGGTCGAGGGGCCCCTCGTTCGCCTGGCACTGGCCGCATGTCCGCCCGATCGACACTATTGTCCACGTTGTGCCCTCGGTAGCCGGACCCCATGAGGTGGCGATGCTCGGCTTGATTCACGACCCCGTGGCTACTCGGCGGATCCGGGTCTTGTCCACGAAGATCGACAGACTTATCGACCCAGGCGACTCGCTTCTTGACGTTGGCTGCGGTGACGGCGCACTGGGTGCGAGTATCCAAAGGCTTTCACCCCGGACGCGAATCCTGGGAGCTGACACGCTCATTCGGGATGGTACCGCGATCGACGCCTTCCGGTACGACGGAGCCGAACTTCCGGTGGTCACGGGCGCAGTCGAAGGCGTCCTCCTTGTCGACGTCCTTCACCACACGACAGATCCCGAACGGGTCCTCGCCGAGGCCGCCCGGGTGGCCCGGAAGTATGTGATTGTCAAAGACCACCTCATGGCAGGCCTCCTCGCCTCACCCACCCTGCGCCTGATGGACTGGGTCGGGAACGCCCGCTTCGGCGTCTCCCTTCCCTACAACTACCTCGCCTTCCATGACTGGGACCGCTGCATCTCCGCTTGCGGGCTCGTCGCCAGGACCTGGGATAGCAGGCTCGGGCTTTACCCATTCCCGCTCTCGGTGGTGTTCGAACGCCGGCTCCATTTTCTCGCCCGGCTCGAACCGGCGCCGTGACCGGATATCGTGTGCGCGCTGCCCCCAGTCCCTCACCGGCCCCCCACCACCCCCGCCCCCTCCTCCAGCACCGTCGCGACCAGGCCGGACACGTGGTCCGGGGCCGTGGGGTCGGCGAGGAAGGGGTCCATGACGGTGGCGCGGAGCACGACGAGGCCGTCGGCGGCGGAGGCCCGCCACTCCTCGACGGTGCCAATGCCGAGGTCGGCCAGAATCGGGGCAATGGCGCCGTCGTACATGGGCGTCTGGAAGCGGGTGCGGGTCAGGATGTAGCGTGGGGTCGCGCCGGGCTCGGAAAGACTCATCCGGGCGTAGATCCCCTCGTTCAGGGCGTTCACCTGGGCGAGGGTCGTGAGGTCCGGGTGGGTCACCACGAAGCAGACGATGTTCAGGTCGGGCTCGGGGAGGACCACGACGCGGAGCCGTGATGCGCCGGCGGGAGCCTCGTCGCGGCGCGGCTCCGGCCCTTCCGAGGGGCTTCCGGACGAGGGGTTCCCTGCCCCGCTTCCGTCGACCTTCCGGAGCGCCTCGTGGAGGAGGCGCGCCCCGGCGGCGGTGCGCTCCACCAGGTGCCCGTACCCGCGTTCATCCAGCGGAAGGACCTTGTGGGAAAGCCAGACCGCGGCGGCGGCGGCACCGGGCTTGGAACCCTCGAACACGAAGCGTCCGAGAAAGAGATCCTCCGCCGAATGGAGCCCCTGGGTGGGGGTCAGGTAGGGGGGATCCACCGCCACGAGCTCCCGCGCGCGGCGGTCCCGGAAGACGATCGCCCCCGCCGGGTAGGGAATGTACCCCAGCTTGTGCGGGTCGATGGTGACCGAGTCCGTGTGCTGGAGGGCCGCGAGCGACCGGACGAGCCCCTCCGGGGGCCACAGGTTTCCGTCGGCGTCGGGGACGGCCCCGGTGGAGGCGCGGATCGCCTCGGCGGTACGGAGCGACCCGTCGGCGCCCCGGACGAGGGAGGCCGCGTACCCTCCGTAGCAGGCGTCGGAGTGGAGGTGGAAGGCCACGCCGAGCTCGTGCCACGCACGCTCCCGCACCTCCTGCACGAGGTCCAGCCGGTCCACCGCGCTCTCCTCCGTCGTGCCGCAAACCGAGATACACCCGAGAATGGGAACGCTCCGGGCCGTGAGGTGCTGGATCGTTTCCCAGAGGGCGTCCGGATCCATGCGGAAGCGGTCGTCCACGGGCACGAAGAGGAGCTGGTTCGAGCCGATCCCGAGGGCGCGGACGATCTTCTCCCACGAGTAGTGCGCGGTGGCGGCCACGAGGACCACCGAGGGGGGAAGGACGTCGGGGAACCGCTCGCCCAGCCGCCGGGAGTAGTCCTGGTAGCCCAGGGCCTGGAGGGAGTGCTCCTTGAGAATGGGGAGAATCTCCTCCCGGGGGCCCGACGCCCAGAGCCGCTCCCAGAGGTCGAGGGCCGCAGATGCGCGGATGTTCAGGAGCTCGCGAAGGGAGAGTTCGCGAAGGGGGGCCATGCCGCCCCCGGGGCCCTCCACCTCAAGCTCCAGCCGGAGGGCGTCGGCGGCGGCCCGGGCGGCAACGGGAAAGTAGAGGACGTTGCGCGCCACCCAGAGGGCCTCGAAGTTCGCCACCGTGCCCCCGGAGGTGAGGTGCCCCCAGGCGGTGTCGGGGCGGTACCCCAGCATGGCGGCGAGCTGGCGCCCCACCTCGAGTTCGAGGCGCGTCGTGACCGGCGAGGCCTCGATGGCCACGTTGTTCGGGTTGTAGAGCATGGCCGCGAAGTAGCCCACCTGTGACGCGATCGTCTGCTCGAAGACCATGTGCCCCTTGTAGCGCCCCGAGAAGAAGGGCACACCCCGCTTGAGCTCGGCCAGGAGCCCCAGGAGCTCCTGGGTCAGCGTGGCCACCGCCTCGTCGTAACCCGGGCGGCGGCGGTCCGTCTCGCGAATCGTGAAGCCGTCTTCCGGATGGTAGTTCCGGCGCCAGAACACGTGGTCCCGGAGGGCCTCGGTAAGGAGGCGCTCCAGGAGGTCGGCGTTCTCGCCCCGGGGGCCGAGGAACCAGGCGCGGAGGGCGTCGTTGGCTTCGTGAGGGGTGTCGGGCATCGGAAGGGGTGCAAGGATGGGGAACCTCACGCACGGGCGCACGTACTACCCAATGGTAGGGGTGTTTCCGTGGGGGCGGAACAACCCGATCCAACCTTTCCCGTCCCCACAGCCGAATGGAGGTCCCCGGTGCGATCCCCGATCCGACTCGCCTTCCTTGCGGGTGCGGCCCTCGTCCTGTTCCCTCTGGCACCCGCCGAGGGTGCGGCTGAGACCCGCGATCGGCCTGCGGCGGCCGAGGGTCAGGGCACCCTGGCGCAGGCCACCCCAGAGGACCCGGATTTCCTCTTCCGGGCCCCACGGGTCACCTTCACCGTCCGCACGGGGCTCTTCACCCACCGGGCCGAGGGCTCCTTCTTCGACCTCACCACCACCCGCTTCACCGCCGAGCGCTCCGACTTCCGGAGCTTCGACTTCGGCGCGGAGGCGGCGGTCGCACTGGCCCCGAGAGTGGACCTCACGCTGGGCTTCGACGGAGGCTCCACCGAGGTCCGCCACGAGGACGTCGAGTGGGAGGAGCTCGACGGCTCCGCCGTCCTCCAGTCCACCCGGATCCGCCGGGGTCCCGCGCTCCAGATCGGCCTCCGGGGGTACCTCCTCCCCAAGGGCGAACAGGTCTCGAACTTTGCCTGGCTCCCCGCCACCGTGGCCCCCTTCGTCGGGGCCGGGGTGGGGTACACCGGGTATGACCTCCGCCAGTGGGGCGACTTCGGGTACGAGGACCCGAACGACCCGAACGTGGGGTGGATCCAGTACGACGACCTGAACTCGAACGGGGGCTCGTCCCTGGCCTTCCTTTCGGGCGGGGCCGACGTGAACCTCCGGCGAAACCTGGCCCTCACCCTCGAAGCCCGCTACCAGTGGTCCGAGGCGAACCTCCAGCACGACTTCCGAATTTCCGATCCCCTCGACCTGTCGGGACTCCGCCTCACCGCGGGGATCTCCGTCCGGTACTGACCCGGGAGAATTTCCAATGAACCGCCCCGTCTCCCCGATCCGCCCCCGACGCCTCCCCGGGCGCGCCATGCGCCGGGGCATGCCCCTGGGCGTGCGCCTGGCCCTGGCCCCGGTGGCCCTCCTCCTCCTGGCGCCGGCCCTGGCACCCCTCCCGGGTGCATCGGAGGCCGCGGCCCGGCAGGTGGCCTCCGTCGATGACCCGCGCTGGCTCCCCTGGGTGGGATGCTGGGAGCCCGCCTCGTACGACGCCTACGCCTCGGCGGTGACCGACGCCGCCGGGGGCTCGGAGCTTCTCGTGTGCGTGACCCCCGATCCCGAGGGAATCCGGATCGAGACCCTGGTCGACGGTGAGCCGGTGGGCCACGAGACCTTCGCGCTCCGGGGAGGCCCGATGCCGGTGGTGGAGGGCGGATGCGAGGGGACCCGCGAGGTCCGCTGGTCCGCCGACGGCCGCCGTGCGTACCTGCTCTCGGAGCTCGACTGCGGCGCGGACGCGAGGCGCACGACCCAGGGGGTCTTCGCCATGGGGGCCGACGGGTTCGAGTGGATCGAGATCCAGGCGGTGGGTACGGGAGATGCGACCGGGGCCGCCGGCCCCCCGTACCTGTCCGTGCGGCGCTTCCAGTCCGCGTCCCGGGCCACCCTGGCGCGCCATGACCGGGAAGCGCCGGCCACCGGGCTGGGGCTCGCGGTGGAGACCTCGCGCCGGAGCGCGGCCCGTGCCCTGACCACCGACGCCGTCGTGGAGGCCTCGGAGGTGGCGGGCGCGGAGGTGGCCTCGGCCCTCGTGGCCGAGATGGGGTACGGCTTCGAGCTCGACGCCCGGGCCCTCCGGAACCTCCGGAGCCGCGGCGTGGATGCCGAGGTCATCGACATGATGATCGCCATGACCTGGCCCGAGCACTTCCAGGTGGCCATGGACGGATCGGTGGACCGGGCGGTGCCGGCGTACGACGCCCGCGATGCCCGCGACACCCGGGCCATGGCGCCCTGGCCCACCCGGGGCTACGGCGTCGGGGTCTCGTGCACCGGGTGGTTCGGGCGCTGCAGCCCCCTCGACCTCTACTTCGGGTACGGCTACGGGCTCTACAGCGGCTACGGCTACTCGCCCTACGCGTACACGCGGTGGGGATGGTACACCGGGCCCCGCTACATCGTGGTGGGTCCCGGCGCGGAGCCCCGGCCCCGGGGCACCATGACCCCCGAGGGGTACCGACCCCCTGCAGGGACCACGACCCCGGCGCGCCCGGGTGCCCGGAGCACCCCGGCCCAGAACCCGTCCCCACCGGCGGCCCAGGCCTCGCCCCCGCCCACCGCAGGGGGCAGCACGGGAAGCTCGGCTCCCCCCCCGCGCCCCGCCCAGCGGCGTGACCCGCCCACGAGCGGCGGGGGTGGGGGCGGCAGCAGCAGCGGAGGCGGCGGGTCGGAGTAGCGCCTCACGCCGCCACGCCGGGCGACCGCACCCCGGACCCCTTCCGCCCGACGCCCGCCTCCAGCACCTCCTCGAGGATCTCGCCCACCTGGGCCTCCTCGAGGAGGAAGGCGTCGTGTCCGTGGAAGGACTCGATCTCCCGGTAGGTGGCCCCGGGGCCCGCGGCGCCGCACCAGGCGCGCACCGTCTCCGGGGGGTACAGGAGATCGCCCCCGATCCCCACCCCCCAGAGGCGGGCCTGGACCCTGCACAGGGCCCGCTCCACCCCGCCCCGCCCGGCACCCACGTCGTGGGCGTCCATGGCGCCGAGGAGGCGCAGGTAGCGCTCCACCCCGAACCGCCCGACGAGCTTCCGGCCGTGGTGGTCGAGCCAGGAGGCCACCTGGAAGAGGCCGTCGTCCCGCCGCTCCGCCCCGAACCGGAGGTCCAGCTCGTCGGGGGTCCGGTAGGTGAGCATGGCCGCCATCCGGGCAAGCGCCAGGCCCTGGCCGGAGCCGCCCTCGACGCCGGCGGCGTCGAGGGCGGATCCCAGGCGGATCGCCTCCCGCTGCACGTGGTTCCACCCGGTGGCTTGGGCGGGGTGCACGGCAGGCGCGGCGAGGACCACCACGTGGTCCGCCCGGTTCGGGAAGGTGGCCGCCCACTCGAGGGCCACCATTCCCCCCACCGAGCCCCCGGCGGCCAGGTGCACTCGGGGGATCCCGAGCTGGTCCAGGAGGGCCCCGGCGGTCTCGGCCATTCGCCGGGTCGTGAGGGGGCCCTCGCCGGGGACCAGGTCCGGGGCCAGGATCGCCCATCGACCCGGGTCGATGAGGCGCCCCCGCCCCACGAGCCCGGGCCACCAGGCCTCCGGGTCGGGCTCGCCGGTGAGGGAGTGGAAGAAGAGGAGGACGTTGGACCCGTCGGGGCGGGGTACCGCCCCCCGGAGGCGCCACCGCCCGGGGGTGGCAGGCTCGACGCCGCTCACGACGCCCTCCTCCGGGGCGTTCGCCCTCCCGGCGCCTGGGCAGGTGCCCGCGCCGGAGCCGCTGCGGTGGGCTCCACCCGCGTCCCTCCCGGGCGAAGGGGATCCGCGCGGAAGTGGTGGATCCGGAGGGGCACGCCCGCCGCCCGCGCCCGCTCCGCCGCTCCCTGATGGACCACCCGGGCGCCCCCTCGGGCCAGTGCCACCAGGGCGTCGACACCAATGGACGGCGCGGCAGGGGCCTCGAGATCGGGGGTGTCCGGGGCTCCGGGGCGGGGAGGGTGGATCCCAGCCACGTCCTTCACGAGGCGGCACTCGGTCGCCCCGAGTGCCTCGGCGACGACCACCGCCGTCAGGTCCGACCCTCCGCGCCCGAGGGTCCGGAGCTCCCCCCGGTCGTCGAGCCCCTGGAACCCCGCCACCACCGGCACCCACCCCCGGTCCAGGAGCGAGCGGATCGGGGTCGGGTCCACCACGACCCGGCCCCCCTCCTCCACGCCCACCCCGGCCTCGGGGCCCGAGAGGCTCCGGGCCGAGACCCCCTCGGCCAGGAGGGCCAGGGCGAGGAGCGCCGCGGTGCCCTGCTCCCCGGTGGCCAGGAGCCGGTCCCGCTCCCGGCGCTCCGAGGTGTCCTCGAAGGGCGCAACCGCCGGGTCGGGCGCAGGCGAGCCCACCCGGTCGAGGCGGGCCAGGAGCCGGTCGGTGCTCCGTCCGCTTGCGCTCGCCACCACGACCGGGATCCGCCCCGCCCGGACCAGGGCCGCGACCTTGCGGGCGGCGAGGCGGATCCGGGCGGGGCCCCCGAGGGCGGCCCCGCCGAACTTGATCACGAGATCCACGCCAGGATGCTGCGGGCCAGAATGCTGCGGACCAGGATGCTGCGGGCCAGGATGCTGCGGCCCAGGCCGCCGCCCGTCCGGCCCCTGCGGATCCGGCTGCCGCGAATCAGGCCGCCGCATGTCGGGCGGCCTCCCGTTCCGCTTCGTCTGCCGGTCCGCGCCCGGTCCCGGCAGCGGCCAGCGCCCGCCCCAGGTCCTCGACCAGGTCGCCCACGTCCTCGATCCCCACCGAGATCCGGATCCGCTCCGGGGTGACCCCCGCCGCCCGGCGCTCCGCCTCGGTGAGCTGCTCGTGGGTGGTGCTCCACGGGTGAATGATCAGGCTCTTCGCATCTCCCACGTTGGCGAGGAGCGAGAAGAGGCGAGACGCCTCGATCACCTTCCGGGCTGCGGCCTCCCCGCCCTTCACCTCGAAGGTGAGAACCCCGCCGAAGCCCCCCGTGAGGGTCCGCGCCGCGACTTCGTGCGCCGGGTGGGACTCGAGCCCCGGGTAGAGGACCCGCTCCACCTGCGGGTGCCCCTCCAGGAAGCGGGCCACGGCGAGGGCGTTCGCGCTGTGCGCCCGGATCCTGAGCGGGAGGGTCTCGAGCCCCTGGAGGAGGAGGAAGGCGTTGAAGGGCGAAAGGGCGGGCCCGATGTCGCGGAGGAGCACGGTTCTGAAGCGGATCGCCCACGCCAGGTTCCCGAAGGTCTCGGCAAAGCGGAGCCCGTGGTACGCGGGCTCGGGGTCGGAAAAGAAGGACCGGAACCGGGGCTCCGCCCCCCAGTCGAAGCGCCCCGCATCCACCACCACCCCCCCGATCGCCGTGCCGTGCCCCCCGATCCACTTCGTGGCCGAGTGGAGCACGAGGTCGGCGCCGTGCTCGATGGGACGGCAGAGGATCGGGGTCGCGAAGGTGTTGTCGACGACCAGGGGCACGCCGTGGCGGTGCGCCACCTCGGCGAGGGCCCTGAGGTTCGGCACGTCGAGGGAGGGGTTCCCGATGGTCTCCACGTAGACGGCCCGGGTCGACTCGTCGATGGCGGCCTCCACCGAGGTGGGGTCGGGCTCGGTGAACCGGGTCGTGATCCCGAGGCGCGGCAGGGTGTGGCGGAAGAGGGCCACCGTGCCGCCATAGAGGGCCGTCGAGGCCACGATCGAGTCCCCGGCCTGGGCCAGGTTCAGGATCGTGAGGGTCTGCGCCGCCTGGCCGCTCGCCGTGGCCACCGCCGCCACGCCGCCCTCGAGCTCCGCCACCCGCCGCTCGAAGACGTCGGTGGTGGGGTTCATGATCCGGGTGTAGATGTTCCCGAACTCCTTCAGGCCGAAGAGCGCGGCGGCGTGCTCCGGCGAGTCGAAGACGTACGAGGTGGTGGCGTAGATGGGCACGGCCCGGGCCCCGGTGGCCGGGTCCGGAGTCTCCTGCCCCGCGTGCACGGCGAGGGTGTCCGGGGCCCAGCGGGGGGCCTGGGCGGCGGGGTCGGTGTGCGCGTCAGCGGCGGCTTCGGTGGCGGCGTCGTTCTGCGTGCGGTCGGACATGGTCTGCTCCTTCGGTGGTCCCCGGCCGTTCGGCGCGTGGCGCGGGGGGGGAACGAAAAAGCCCGGCCCCTCGGAGGTGAGGGGCCGGGCGGGAAGCGCGTGGTCTTGCGCCGTTCGAGCTCAGGATCCGGGTGGTCCTCCCGGTCGATCGCTCCCGCCGACCCCCTCGCGGGGCATCGCGCACGTGGCCATGGTCATGGAGGTCATGGCCAGGGTACGCATCGCGACGCACATGCACATGACGACCGCCACGGCCCCGGGCTTGGCCGGGGACGCGGGCTTCATCAGGCGCTTCTGGGTGGTGGTCGGCTTGTTCAAGGCTGCGCTTCCGTTCGGGTACCGTGCTTCGGTGCTGCGCCGCAGAACGACAAGGGCCCGGGCGGACAGAATACGGCCGCCGGGCCTTCGAGCTCTTTAGCACCTTGTTTTACGTGGCGGCAAGCGGCGGCAAATCACCACGGACTTCCAACTTCTTCCTGAGCATCGCACGGCGGGCTCGCCGCTGTCAACCCCCGGCTCCGGCCGGCTCAGCGGGTGAGGCGGAACTCGAGACCCCACGCCGACTCGGGGGTCAGGAAGAACTCCCCGTGCATCGAGGGACCGTGAACCCAGCGCAGCGCCACCCTCCCCGAGCGGTTCCGTGCCCGGAAGGCCACCCCGGCGAGTGCGCTCCACTGGGACCGCCACCCGGTCCGTTCAGCCATCTGGAGATCCAGCGCGCCGAACCCGGCCAGCGGACCGCCGGGGGCGGAAAGGCTCCGCTCCACCTCCACCCCCCCCTGCGCCTCCCACCCGTCGGCGCCTCCGCGCCCGAGCTCCTCCAGGGTCCGGGTGGTCTCGGACCGGAAGAGGCGCGCGCCCCCGGCGTAGACCCGAACCGGCCCCTCGCCCCGGTTCCCCACGAGGAGCATGAGCCCCTCGTGCCCGAAGCCCACCCGCCGCACCCCTGCCGTCTCGATGATCTCGTCGCCCAGGTGCGCGCTCCGGTGGAAGAGGATCGCCCGGCCGGAGACGGGCCCGCGCGCGAACTCGGCAGGGATACCCACGATCCAGTCCGAGGCCACGTACTCGTTCCGGGAGGTGGCCAGCCGGAAGCGGGCCGTGACCCCCACCTGGATCCCGAGCTGGACCCCGTCCGCCCCCTCGCCGAATCTCCGGATCGGGTAGCTCTCCCCGAGCGAAACGACGCCCTGGAAGTCCCTGCCTCCCTCCCGAAGCCCCTCTACCACCGGGGGCGGGCGCTCCGCGTCGGGCGCTCCGCCACGAAGGAGATCGGTGTAGAGCGCCGCCCCCCGGAACCCGGGCTCACCCGGGTCCGCCATGGGAGGGCGGAACAGCCGGGTCCCGGGAAACCAGGGCGAGATCCCGGGCTGGAGCACGGCGGGCGGCTCACCGGTGTGAAGCTCCGGTTCGCTCGCCGGCGGACCCGACCCGGGAGGCGCCGCCTGCGCCGCGCCCAGCGCCGGAAGGGCCAGCGCGGCAAGGAGGAGCCCGAGGGACCGCGCGGCCCCCCGCGGAAGGCTCACCCCCCGTCCTCCACCACGAACCGCCGTCGGGTCACCGCGGGGGGGTGATCATCGGAGAGGATCTCGAGGTAGAGGTCGTAGCGCCCCGGATCCAGCGCCGGAAGCTGGAGATCCACGGCCCGGAAGACGGTGCCGGGCTCCTCGGGGGGCGCGTCGTCCCAGCGGATCACCACCGGCGCCGGGGGATCGAGGACCCGGAAGAACTCCCCCAGGGCCCGGACGAAACTCCGCTCCGCCCGCTCGATCCCGAGGGCCACCCGGGCCTGGCTCCCCTCGGGAAGCCCGTAGACCTCCCACCCGATCCGCACCTGCGTGCCCGGCGCGAACCGCACCGTGGGTACCACGTGGCCGAGCGCCGCATCGAGGGTCTCGGGAATCTCGTCGGGACCCGCATCGAGAAAGATCGGGTCCGAGACCGCCACCGGCCCGTCGGGGTCCGGAAGGCGCGCCAGCCCGCGCCGGGTCCGCCACGCCCGCCGCTCGAGGCGGGAGTATCCCTCGAAGCTCAGGATCCGGTCGACGTCGTTCGGCAGAAGTACCGTCCAGACGTCGGCAAGGGTCGCCCCGGCACTCCCGATCCCCTCCCGGACGGGGCGCGGGTCGTCCTCGACGATGGGCCCGTCCAGGGGGAGAAGGAAGAGCGCCGTGCGAAGATCCCGGGGGAGCTCCCGCCCTGCGAGCTCCGTCCCCCCGCCTTCGAGCCCCATCCTCGCCGCCACGTCCTCGCTCGCCACGCTTGCCGGATCGCGGGCAAAGGCGTGGACCACGAAGAGGTCGTCGCCGCGCCGGAACCGCGCCGTCTGCGAGGTCAGGTTCTCCACCACCGGGGCGTAGGAGGGGGAGTACCCCTCCGGCTCCCGCCCCACGAGCACCCGGAGTGCGTCGTCCTCGGTCTGGGGGAAGGCCTCCAGGTCCTGGCCCAGGGGGAGATACCTCCGCCGGTCCATGTCGAGGCGCCCGACCATCCGGTTCTCGGAGAGCTGCTGGAAGCTCCGCGGCCCCTGCACCCGCTGCCACCCCACGGACCACCCGTACCGCATGGTGAGCTCCTCCAGGTCGATGTCCCACGACAGCCCGAAGGGGTTCCACGTGTCCTCCATGGTCCGGACCAGTGTCCACCGGGCCATGTGCGCGGTCCAGCGGTCGTTTCCGGGGACCATGTAGAGGGGGTCGGAAAGGCGCCAGAGGAGGGCGCGCCGCCGCTCCCGCTCCGCCGGGTCCGAGACGTCGAGAAAGCGCCGCCCGTCGCGCTCGAGCAGGTACGACTCACCGGCCCATTGCTCCCGCTCCCGGGGGGAGAGGTCGTCCAGGACCTCCAGGAAGGCTTCTCCGGCGTCCACGTAGTTCCCCTCCTCGTGGAGCACGAGCCCGTCCAGGGCCCGGCACCACCAGGGCGTTCCCCGGCACTGGTCCACCGCCGCCCCCGCCCCCAGGAGGTCCCCCACCTCCACCAGGTAGCGCACCCGCTGCCCGGCGATCCAGTCGTCGCCGGGAAGCTCCCGCGCCGCTTCGGCCAGGGCATCCAGGAGTTCGTACCGGGCCTCGGCCACGGCCCGGGGCTCCGGGGGAGGGGGTGCCGGGGGCCCGGATCCCGCCGGTGCGAAATTCAGGCAGAGGCGCCCCAGCGGCTCGGCGCACCCGCCGCCTCCCTCCCTCGGGGGCTGCGCGGGAATCTGCCGCTCCCGGAACCGCTCGAACTCCTCCTGGGCCCGTCGGGCGTCGCGGTGCACCCGTGCCGAATCGAGCACCGGGGTGAAGGCCGGGACTTCGGCGGGGTGGCTCACGGGGCCGATGTCTCCTGGCGCCACCGGGGCGGCAGCAAGGAGAACGGCGGCGAAAAGGCCAGTCATGGCAGGAGACTCCGGGGGCTCGGGACCGAGGTGCGGGCCCCGGTGGTACCCGCCCGCCCGCGCGACGGGTCCGCCCCCTTCGCATCCCGGAAGGAGTGCGCCCTGGTGCCGTTCGGGGGATGCGACGAGGCAGCCTCCCCCACGCCACCGGCGCCGCTCGCACAATTCCGGTTCCGGCGCGTTTCGCCACCTGCGGGACCGCATCCGGGAGGCCGGTCCGCCCGGGAAACCCTGCACGCGCCCCCGACAGGCCGGCCGGGAGTGGAGCAGGGACGCGGGTGCCCGGGGCGTGCGGAGCTCGATGAGATCTTTCGACCCGACGACGGCACGTCATCTGCATTGGAATTTTACACACTGATTCCACCGTTCCGGGCCCCCAACGTCGGGGCGCCGGCCGGAATCTCCTGTTCCCGACTTTCCCCTGGACCCATGACTCTCCGTTCCGAACTCCTGCGGACTGAGCGCCGCCGCCGCTTCGGTGGAGGCGCGCTCGCCGCCTTCCTCGCCCTTCCCTTCCTCACCGGCTGCGACGACGACGGCGCGGCGCCGGTCCTTCCGACCACCCCCGAGCCCGCCGAGCTCGAGATCGTGGCCACGGCAGCGACCGCCGGGACCACGGACCCGGTGACGCCCAACACCATCGAGATCCGGACCTTCGGATCCGACGGGCAGGTGCTTCACACCTACCTGGGCGCCTTTGCCGAGGACCCCAACCGGAGCTTCGGACCGTTCGAAGTCCAGGTGGGTGAGACGCCGGTCTCGGCCGCGCGCCTGGAGGTTTCGATCTTCCGCGGGATGGACGCGGAACGGGTTCACGTCTGGAGCGCTTCCACCGACGGTGTGAGCCTCACCCCCGGGGCGCGGACCACGGTGAACCTCGAGTTCTTCCGCGGGTCGGCGGCGGATCTCGGGCTCTCGTCCCTTGCCCTCGACGCGCCCTCCGAGATCGCCATTGGCGAGGAGCTCCAGCTCTCGGCCACGGGGTCGCCGTCCGCTTCCGACTTCTCGCCGGCCTGGGGGAGCCTCACGCCGGGGCTCCTTTCCATGAGCCCTTCGGGTGAGATCCGTGGACTCGCCGAGGGCACGGCCCGGATCGTGGTGGCCGCGGGGCCCCACGTGGTCGAGCACGAGATCGAGGTGCGGCAGCTTGCCGCCTCCGTCGAGGTGACCCCGAGCGGGCACACCTTCACGAGCCTTCAGGAGACCATGACCCTTTCCGCCACCGTGCGGGACTTCCGGGGCGAGGTGCGCCCGGAGATCGGGGTGACCTGGTCGTCGAGCGATCCCTCGGTGGCGGTGGTGGATGCCACGGGTCTCGTGCGCTCCATGGCCCCGGGGTCGGCGGTCCTGACCGCGTCGGTCGGGGCGCTTTCGGCCTCGGCATCGGTCACCGTGGCGCAGGAGGCTGCGGGGGTGGTCATCGTGGAGTCCACCGACGAGATCGAACGGGGCGAGGGCGCCGTCTTCATCGCCCACGTGGTCGATGCGAATGGATGGTGGGTCTTCGGGCCCGTCGTCAGCTGGAGCTCGAGTGACCCGTCGGTGGTGCACGTCGAGCCCAACGGCCAGGCCACGGCGCTCGCCTCCGGTACGGCCACCCTGACCGCGTCGTGGAACGGGCTCTCCGAGGCGGTGGAGGTCCACGTGCCCATGGTGGTGGTCGCGCCGACGGTGGGGTACTTCCGCCTGGGTTCCGGGTCCGGAACCTCCAGCCAGGTACCTCCCATCGTGACCGCCGGGGGTGATCCGGTGCTTCTGAACTCCCTGTCCGCCGGGGAGATCGCCGGGGTGAACGTCCTCTTCGTGGACAACCCCTCGAACAGCGGAATCGGAGCGCACTTCACCGATCACGGCGCGGCGCTCACGGCCTGGATCGAGGCCGGTGGCGTGCTGATCTTCCACGACCGGCACGTGACCACCGCGGCGACCCACGTGCCGGGGGCCTCCGGGATCACCTTCGTGCGATCGCCGGCGAACGACATCGACGTGCTGGACGGGGGGACCCTGGTCACCGACGGTCCCGGGGGCGTCGTGACGGACACCACCCTCGACGGAGGAAGCAACTCACGCCACGGATGGGCCCAGGTGGCCACCCTCCCGGCGGGGGCCCGGGCCATCCTCTCGCCCGGAAACCCGGCGAACGCGGTGACCTTCTCCTACCCGCTCGGGGAGGGGTACGTGGTCTACTCCACGATCCCGCTCGACGTCTATCTCGACGTTGCGGGTTTCGCGGAGTTCCGGGATATCTACGCCCCGAACGTGGTGGCGTACGGGATCTTCCTCCGTACCGGGATCGTCCCGGACTTCGTCTCGCTCCCGGCGGTAGCCGAGATGCTGCAGGTCGCCCCGGTCGTCCCCGGGGGACTCGACTCGACGGTCGATCCCGTCGAGGGAGCGCGGCCCTGACCCCATACGCCCGCGCCACCCTCGCGGTGGCATGAGCGATGCAGTACGTTCGGGGGGAGTCTTCCCGCGCCTTCGTGGCGCCGGGGAGGCTCCCCCCGGGCCCAGGGGCCTCCGGCACCTCACCCCGCGCGGGAGCCCCGACCGGAATTCCGAACGCCCAGGAGCGTCTCATGGTCCCCACCCGCCCCCCCTCGAGCCGTACCGGACGCGCATCCCTCCTGGCTGCAGCCCCGGTCGCGGCGGCCCTCGCCGGCACCCTGCTCCTGGCGGCCCCGGCGCTCCCGGGCCTCGCGACACCCGGTGGGCTCGCGGCGCAGGTCATCGACGTGGCCGCCCTCCAGGCCGACGAGGACCGGGCGATCATGGCGCAGTACCGGCCCGGATACCGGTTCTGGGAGCACGTCTTCGACGTTCCCGACGGGCACGTGGCCTACGGGAGCGCAGTGGATGGGCGGCTCCTTGCCGTGTTCCCCACCCGGGGCGACTGGATCCGCGAGGTACGCTGGGCCGAGGCGGCCTTCGACCCCGACATCCGGTCGGCCTTTTTCGGGGTGCGTCTCGAAAACGCCGTGACGCCCCGACGGGACCAGGTGGCCGGGCTCCTTGAGCGGGCCACCGGGGCGCCGGTGATGCACAACGCCACCCGGGGGAACTTCGTCAGGCCCAACGCCCGGCGGTACGGGAGCTTCCTCGCCGAATGGGGAACGATCTACGAGCGGTTCGGGGTGCCGGCGGAGCTGGGGCTCGCCCAGGCCATGATCGAGTCCGGGTGGCACCCGACGGTCCGCTCCGAGGCGGGGGCACTCGGGTTCTGCCAGTGGCTTGCAGGAAACTGGAACCACATGAAGCGCCTCTCCCCCCACGAGATCGAGGGGCACAACCAGACGACGCAGGCCATGTACTGCGCCGCCTACCTGCGGGTCCTCGCCACCAAGTACGGGAGCTTCATTCCCGCCCTTTCCGAGCACCACGCCGGGGGGACGAACGTGGGACGCACCGTGATCAACGGGGTCCGGCTCGGGGGGGCGGACATCCGGGAGCAGTACTTCCTGGGGGCGCAGCTCGCCGTGGACCTCCGGAACCTCTCCCCCACCCGCTTCCGCGACGTGGTCTACGGGTACGGACCCCGCTCCTTCCTGTACGCGGAAATGGTCTTCGGAAACGAGGACCAGGTGGCACGGATCCGGGAGGCCACCCGTCAGGACCGGATCCACGCCATGCGGGTGACCCGCTCCGTCTCCATTGACGAGGTGATGCGGAGGAGCGGACTCACCGCCGACGAGGTGCGGCGCTACAACCCGGCCCTCGTGCGCCAGGTGCCGGCATCGGCTACCCTCTACCTTCCCATGCACATTGGCGACCTGGGGCGTGACGTGGCCTTCTGGCACCGGCCGGCCCCGGCGGAGTTCTCGGAGGTCTTCCGGGACTTCGTCCGGCTGGACGTGCCCTCCGATGCCTGGCACGACCCGTCGTTCCGCCCCGTGCTCGACGGGTTCCGGCGGCGGTTCCAGGCGACGCAGACCGAAGAGGGGACGGTCATGGCCACCGTGCTCGGGTACGTGATGTCGGAGCTCTTCACCGGAAGACGCGCAGAGATTCTCGCCGAGTACCGGGTCGACCCCCGGGTCCAGGCCCTCGTCACCGCGGGGCTCGAGGAACTCGGCCGGGCGGCCGAGGTAGGGGTCACGGTACGCTGAGCGGCGCGGCACCTCGATCCCCGTGGCGGACCGTCCCTCTTCCTCCGTCCCCCGGGAACGACCCATGACCGCGTCCCTCGCACGCCGTGCCCCATTCCGGGGCGGGAGCCCGACCCTGGCCGGCGTCCTCGCACTTCTCCTCGTGGCTGCGTGCGATTCCGGGCCCGTGGCCCCGCCGGGACCCACGGTGGCCAGTGTTTCCATCGTGGCATCGGTGGGTGACCTCCAGATCGGCGAGACGGCGCAGCTGTCCGCCATCCTGAGAGACGCCCAGGGAGGACCGGTCACCGGCGCCGCAATCACCTGGAGCACCTCCGACGGCTCCATCGCCTCCGTGTCCGACGGCGGGCTCGTTACCGGGCTCGGGAATGGCAACGTGACGATCACCGCATCGGCGCAGGGTCGATCCGGAACGATCGGCATTCCCGTTCGGCCGCCGGACTGCCTCGTGGAGGCGGCCACCCGGAGCATCGCGGTGGGCGAGACGCTCGCCGGGAGTCTCGAGCGCAACGACTGCTTCATCTTCGACCGGAACGCCCAGGGGTGGCGTCTCTCGGTGTCCGAGCGAACGCGGCTCCTCATGGACCTCACCTCCTCGGCCTTCGACGCGATCCTCCTCGTGACGGACCTGGACCTCCAGATCCTCACCGGGGACGACGACGGGGGCGAAGGCTCGAATGCCCGCCTCGCCTGGATCTTCCAGCCGGGTGACTACATCCTCTGGGCGCTTTCGTACGAAGAGGGAGAGGTGGGGGGGTACGGCCTCTCGGTCCAGCTCCAGGCCGACACTTCGTGCGAGGACCCCGTCGGCGCCGTGACCCCGGGCGCCGCCGTGACCGGGGCCCTCACGCACACCTCGTGCATCATCCCCTCCGGCCATTTCGCCGACCGGTGGTCGCTCGAGCTGGCCGCCCCCGCGCACCTCCGCTTCGACCTCACGAGCCCGGTCCTCGATGCCCACGTCTCGGTCCTGGACGCCGAGGGGACCCTCCTCGGTGAGGACGACCTGAGCGGCGACGGGCTGAACGCCCGCCTCGACCTGGAGCTCGCTGCCGGCAGCTACACGGTGTGGGCAAGCTCCTTCTGGACCGGCGAGGTGGGCCCCTACGAGCTCCGTCTCACCCCCCTCGCCGGTGGCGCGGCACTGCCCACGAGGCTCGATCCCGGAGCCCCGGACCGGTGACCCCCACCCGCCACGCCACCTCGATCGCCGAGCTGCGCCCGCCCGACCCCGCCCAC
>JBJHCE010000015.1:0-28084 GCA_050485865.1 Gemmatimonadales bacterium
GTCGCGGCGGGATACGTCCTCCGCTCGGAAGACGGCGAGCACTGGACAGCGCACGGGGCGCCCCTTGGCCTCAAGTGCAACTGGATCACCTTCCTCGCGGGTCACTTCTTCGCGTCGTGCTCCGAGGGCGGCGTGACGGACAGGCGGAACGCCATCGCCCGTTCCGCAGACGGCGTGACATGGGAGCGGGTCGCCACCTTCGAGGCCTTCGATGCTCCCATCACCTCGGGGGGTGACGTGCTCGTGCGCTGGTCCGGGGGCGACCTCCACTCCTCCGAGGACGGGGCCACCTGGCACCCGCACCCGGGGCTCTTTCCCGAAGTGGAGGACGGGAACCCCGTCCGCGCGACGATCCGGAGTGTCCGGCATGTGGGGGGAGCGTTCATCGGGAGCGCGGTGACAGAGCAGGTGATCGCTCCCTGCTGCACGGGGGCCCGCAGGGCCTACACGCTCCGGTCGGTCGATGGGCGTCAGTGGGGCGCGGAGCCGATCGAGGGCGTCGTCGGACTCGAGGCCCACGCTCAGGGGGGCGGCGTGTGGGTGGGTGTGGGGTCAGGGGGGTTCTACCGGGCCACGAGCCCCGGGGAGTGGTCCCGTGTCCATCCGCAGGGTGCGCCGGTCGGGCAGCTCTACTTCGACGTGGTCTTCGCCGGCGGGCGTTTCGTGGCGGTGGGGAACGGGCCGATCCTTTCCAGCGTCGACGGCCTGGATTGGTCGGCGACCCCGGTCCCGCTGCCCTGACGCCGACGGCGCCGGTCGCTGCCCCGGGGGATCCCGCATTCACGAAGCTGGCGCGAACGACCCGCAGGTTGAGAATTGCGGAGCCGTGGCGTGCGGCGCGCGCCGCACGACGTGGCCCGGCCAGTGCCCCCCTTCCCGAAGGAGTGATGCATGGAAATCGGAGCGTTCTCGATCAGCCTGAGCGTGAAGGATCTCGGGGCTTCAAGGGAGTTCTACGAGAAGCTGGGCTTTTCGGTCTTCCACGGCGACCCATCGCAGAACTGGCTGATCCTCAAGAACGGAGCCCACGTGATCGGTCTCTTCCAGGAGATGTTCGAGGGAAACATCCTGACCTTCAACCCCGGTTGGGATCAGGACGCCCGGGCACTCGAGTCCTTCACCGACGTTCGTGAGATCCAGCGGGAGCTCCGGGCCCGGGGGGTGGAGCCGGTCCAGGCCGCAGATGAATCCACGACGGGGCCTGCCAGTTTCGTCGTCGTGGACCCCGACGGGAACACGATTCTCTTCGATCAGCACGTCTGACGGTCGGCACGAACCACCGCGCCGCGCCGGGACCTCGATCCCCGACGGCCCAGGCCCCGCGCCTGACCGGTCCGCCCTCCCTGGTGGCGGACCGGCCTACCCCGGAATCCGCCGCACGTGGTCCCGGATCTCGCGCAGGAGGGCCACCACCTCCGGATCGCGATGGTCGGGCGTCGATGGGGTCGAGGCATCGGATCGTCCAGGCCCCGGGAGGTCCTCCCGGTCGGAGACCCGGTCGCGCTGGTCCAGCACCGAATCCCGGAATCCGTCCGCATCCACGATCCCCACGATGCTCACGAGACCCACGCCGGCGGCGCCGGTCTGGCCGGCGGTTTCGACCCGGAGCCCCTTCACCCCGTACCGGCGCATCAGCGGTCCCTCAACCATTCCCACGTCCGTCACCTTCTCGAGGGGGATGGTGCTTTCGGTCCGGACCCAGAGTCCGCGGCGCACGATGAGCTCTCGCGTCGTCAGGGTCACGGACAGGGCACGGTAGTACCTCCGGTTGTACCACGCTGCCACAGGGACCATGAAGGGAATCAGGGGGATCGTGACCACCGGCAGGAGGAGGACCAGAAGCACGGTCATGGTCCCGTAGCGGGGGGCGTCAGGGGAGATCTCGGCCTCCCGAAGGATGCGCATCTGGCGGGCCATGGTCGGCTCCGGGTGGGAGGGGAGAGTACCGGTCGGGAAGCCCCGTCTCATTACGGGTCTCCGGTCCGGATCGCAAGGTCGGAGCTGACGTCGCTGGAACGTGATGCCGACGGAGCTCGACGGGCCGCCCGGGTGTCACCCCTTCGTGCGGGCCGGCGTTCGCAGGCCCTGCCTCCTAACCCACCGCGAAGGTCACGAGGCGCACCCCGTTCTGCCCGTACCCCAGGCGATTCCAGGGCGGACGGTCCGGTTGGACCGCTCCGGAGGTGTCGTGGGCCCGGCTCCTGAGAAGGTGCCGGCCCCGCTCGGTGGCCTCCACGGTGCAGGACCATCCCACCCATGCGTGCGGAGCCTCGGGCCGGGGCTCCAGGCGGGCGTCGATCCAGCTTTCTCCGCCACCGAGCGCCACCTCGACGCGGGTGATGTGACCGTACCCCGACCACGCCCACCCGCGGACCTCGATCGGCCCCGGAGGGACGACCTGCCCCTGACCGGGCGTATGCACAAGGGAACGCACCCGCATCCGGGTCACGGGCTCCGGCGGCTCTCCGTTCCCCAGGTCATAGACGTAGCGCTCCCGCTGGAAGTACCCCCGGAACGGCTCGGTGAGAACATGGATCCGGGAAAGCCATTTCACGCTCGCCATGCCGTACCACCCGGGAACCACGAGACGCACCGGGGCGCCGTGCTCCGGAGGGATCGGGCGGCCGTCCATCCGGAGCGCCACGAGGGTGTCGGGGTCGAGCGCCTTGTCGAGGGGGAGCGAACGGGCAAACGTCAGGGTCCCGCCGTCGGGCCTGTCCCCGCCGTCGGCGGCGTCGAACCGGACCTCCAGCGCCTCCGGCAGGACCCCGGCCCGTTCCAGGAGCACCGCGAGGGGCACGCCCGTCCAGGCTGACGTGGAGACGGCCAGGTCACCCCAGGGCTCCCCCGGGGCGGGAGGCTGCATCCCGATCCGGCCGTTCCCCGCGCACTCCGTCGTGACCTCCACGGTGTGCTCCGGGAGCACGGCGAGCTCCTCCATCGAAACCGGGAACGGCCGCTCCACCGCGCCGCCCACGTGGATCGCATGGGTGCGGGGGTCGAGGCTCGGTACCGGGAAGTTGCTCCGGACGAAGTAGGATTCGTTGGGCGTTCGGGCCCTCGGGAGTTCCGCGGGGTGAAGCTCGGCGTTCCCGGGCTCCCGGCGGATCGGAAGGGGTGGATGCGGATCGGGCATCGGGTCAGGATCCGGTAGGAGCCGCAAGGCCCGAGCTGGGCGACTCCGGGTCCGGCGAGGAGGGGTCCGAGCGAACATCAGGTTCCGTCATCGGGCTCAGGGTACCGCCCGCCCTCCCCACGGGCAAGCGGCCGGCCGCGGAACCTTGCGGAACCTCGTCGGTGGAACGACGATGGGGCGACGACTGCGCGCCTCCCGGCGCATCCCCCTCTCCGACGTCCTCCGAGGCTTGCCCACCATGCATCCTGCCGCCTCTGCTCCCTGGATCCCATGCGCGGCCGCGCTTCTCCTCGGGCTCCCCGCCTCGACCCCTGCCGAGGGACCGACCGGGGACCGCTTCGGTTTCTCCGCTCCGGAGGTCCTGGCGGAGGCCGGGTACACGAGGACCGGTGCCCGGCGTCTCCCGGTGGCTGCGGCCGGGTACGCCCTTCGGTACACGGGGCTGGATCGCCCCCCCGTGGACGTCTACGTCTACCCGGTGGTGCCCGACGGGGAGGAACTGGGCGATGCCCGGCGCACCGAACGCGCCCGGGAGGAGTTCGAGCAGGCCATCGCCGACGTCCGGACCCTTGCCGAGCGCGACCAGCGGACCGTGGAACTCGTCGGGGAGCCGGGGCTGCGTGCGCTCACGACCCCCGAGGGGCCCCTCGAGATCCTTTCCCAGGAGATGCGGATCGGCTGGCCCTCCGGGCATGTGGCCGATTCCCACGTGTTCGTCGCGGCGAAGGCCCGGGCCGTGGTGAAGGTCCGGGTGAGCTGGCTGGATCCGGTCCCGGCCGACGGTCCGCCGCGCCCGCCCGGAACGCCCACCGAGTTCGAGCGCGCCGTGGCGGAAGCGCACGTGGAGGCGTTCCTCACCGCCTTTGCCGCGGAATTCCTCCTCGAAGGGCAGGAAGGGATGGCAGGGTACGACCACGAGGCGGCTCGAATCCTCCCCATTCCGGACAATCTCCCGGAGTCGTTCCCCTTCCATCTTCCCCGGGCCCTTCCTTCCGGATGGCAGATGCAGGCGTCCCAACCCCTCCCCGAGGGGATGGGGACGACGGCGGTGTTCCGGTCACCGGCGGTACCGGGCCTCATGCAGCTCTTCCTTCGACCGTTCGCCGGATCCGAGGAGGACCGGAGCGACAGGTTCGAGGGGCGCTGGGAGGAAGAGCTCGCGAACTGGGTGGAAGAGATCGAAAGGGGGCTTTCCGGAGAGGGGTTCGTCCCCGACGAGGACGGGGTCCGGGAGGCCGAGCCCATGGAGCTCTCCACGCACTACGGTCCCGCCACGACCCGCCTGGCCTACCGGAACTTCGTGGGACCCGAAGACCGGCGCCTCGAGACCTTCTTCGCCGTCACGTCCGTGGAAGAGGTACTCGTGGTCGCCGTGCGGATCCATCCCGGGATTCCCGAGGCGGGAGAGGGGCACGCGGTTTTCCTGGACTTCCTGGGGGACGTGGCCGCGAACATCCTGGCCACGAGGCCGCCGCCGCGGTGACAGCGTACCGCCTGCGTCTCCCGGCTCGGCTCGCCTTCGCGGTGGTGGCGGCAGTCCTCGCGGCCGCCTTCGCAGGCGCGGGTCCCCTCCTCGCGCAGCGTCCTGCCTTCGAGCGGGCCTCTCCCGAATCGGTGGGGCTCTTCCCGGACGCCCTCGACCGGGCCACCGAGGCGCTCCAGGCCCACGTGGAGGCGGGCGACGTGGCAGGCGTGGTGGCGGCGGTCCTCCGCGACGGAAAGCTCGTGTACGCGGAGGCCGTCGGATTCCGCGACCTCGAGACCGCCGACCCCATGACCTTCGACGCCCTCTTCCGGGTCTACTCCATGACCCGCCCCGTCGCTTCCCTCGCGCTCCTCCTCCTCGCCGAGGAAGGGACGCTGGGGCTCGACGACCCGGTCGAGCGGTGGCTCCCGGCCTTCGCGGACCAGCCCGTGCTCCTCGACCCCTCCACCCCGGACCCGGATGCAGCGCGCCCCCGGGCCGGTCCCATCACCCTTTCCCACCTCCTCACCCACACCTCGGGCATCGGAAGCCGGAGTACCCCGATGTACCGGGCCCACGACGTCCACGGGTGGGACCGCTCCCTGGCCGAGGTGGTGGACCGGGTCGCGCGCCTTCCCCTCTTCGAGGACCCGGGAACCCGCTACCGGTACGGGATGCACGCCGAGGTGGTCGGGCGCGTGGTCGAGGTGGCCTCCGGCGTCGACTTCGAGGCCTTCCTCCGGGCACGGGTCCTGGAGCCCCTTGGCATGAGCGACGCCCGCTTCCGGGTGGACGCCGGGGCGGAAGGGCGCCTCGCGACGGTCTACCGCCGCGCCGGCGACGGGCGGCTCGCACCCCACTCGATGGAGGACATCCCCGTGACCGGAAACCGGACCCTCACGAGCGCCGGGGTGGGGCTCGTGGCCTCGGCAGAGGACTTCCTCCGCTTCGGCCAGTTCTTCCTGGATGAAGGGCGGGCGGGCGGCGCGACGCTCCTGGGCCCGGAACTCCTCGCCCGGGCCACCACGAACCGGGTCCCCGAGGCCCTCCTCCCCCTGGGCTCAGGAGGGTACTGGGCCGGCTCCGGATGGTCGGAGGGGGGCTTCGCCGTGGTCCTCGAACCCGAGGCCTACGTCCACCCGGTGACCCCGGGGACCTTCTGGTGGGACGGCTCGGCCGGAACCCGGTTCTGGATCGACCCCGCCGAGCGCATGGTCGTGGTCGTGATGGGCCAGGTGTCGCCCGCCGGGGGGAACGGGTTCCGGGAACGGTTCATGACCCATGTCCAGGACGCGGTGCGGGGGCCACCCGGATCCGGTGGGGAGCGAACCCGCTGACACCCGCGCCCCTTTCGGTGCCTGCCGGGGCCCCCGTATCGTGTCGACACCGCACGCCTTCCCGAACCTCCCCGGAACCGCCATGCACGACGACCGCAGGGCGCTCGACCACCTTTTCAGCCTGGCCTACGAGGAGCTTCGCCGGCTCGCCGGGCAGGTGCGCTCCGGAGCCGACGGTGACACGCTGAACCCCACGGTCCTGGTCCACGAGGCATGGATCCGGATGGCCGGATCTCCCGAGCTCGGGCAGGTGTCCCATGCCCACTTCAAGCGGATCGCTGCCCGGGCCATGCGCCAGGTGCTCGTGGACGCCGCGCGACGCAGGAAGGCGGAGAAGCGGGGGGGCGGCGCTCCGCTCGTCACCTTCGACGACTCCCTGGGGGATCCCGGAGTTCCTGCCGGACCGGCGGACGACGTCCTTGCGCTCAGTGCGGCCCTCGACGAGCTCGCGGCGATGAACCCCCGGCAGGCCTCCCTCGTCGAGGCCCGCTTCTTCGCGGGGCTCGAGATCCGCGAGGTGGCCGAGGCCATGGACGTCTCCGAGGCCACGGCGAACCGGGACTGGCGTGCGGCCCGGGCATGGCTGTCGGTCCGGCTCCGGGAAGGCCCATGACCCCCGGCCGCAGCCCGGAGGAATGGGCCCGGGTCCAGGCGCTCTTCCACGAGGCGCTGTCGGTTCCCCCCGAGGAACGGAACGCGTTCCTGGACGAGGCCGCAGGGGGCGACCCGGTGCTCCTCCGGTCGGTCCGCGAACTCCTGGAAGCGGACGCCCGGGCGTGGACCCTCCTCGACGAGGGCGTGGCCCCGGTGGCGGAGCGGATCCTCTCCCAGAGGCCCCACGAGGCCGTCGAAGGCCTTCGGTTCGGACCCTACCGCATCGTTTCCTTCCTGGGAGAGGGGGGAATGGGAACCGTGTACCGGGTCACCCGCGACGACCTCGGGAGCGAGGCGGCGCTCAAGCTTCTCCGGGATGCCACCCTGTCGCCGGCCCGGAGGGCCAGGTTCCTCGCGGAGCAGCGGACCCTTGCACGCCTGAGCCATCCGGGTGTGGCCCAGCTCTTCGACGCCGGCACCCTCCCCGACGGAACCCCCTGGTTCGTGATGGAGCTCGTGGACGGAGCACCCCTCGACGCCTTCCTCCGGTCCCGGCGAGCCTCCCTCGAGGCCCGGCTCGAACTCTTCCGCGGGATCGCCGAGGCGGTCCGGCACGCCCACGCCCACGCCATCATCCACCGCGACCTGAAGCCGTCGAACGTCCTCGTCCGGGAAGACGGCACGGTCAAGCTCATCGATTTCGGGATCGCGAAGCCCCTCCTGGATCTCGAAACCGAAGACGGGGATCCGGAGGCGCGCACCCGCACCGGGTTCACCCCCCTCACCCCGGCCCATGCCGCACCCGAACAGCTCCGGGGCGAGGGCGTGGGGATCCATACCGACGTCTACGCCCTGGGCGTGCTCCTCCACACGATTCTCGTGGGGCGCCTCCCCCTGGGTCCGGCATCGGGTACCTCCCGGGAGGAGGCCGGGCGGGCCCTCGCGTCGGGCCCTCCCCGGCCATCGGAGCGCGCCCCCCTCGGCGGGGACGGCTACGGAGATCCGGTGGAGGGGGTTTCCCGCGCCCAGTGGGCCGACCTCGACGTGCTCTGCACGGTGGCCATGCACCCGGAGCCGGCGCGGCGTTACTCGTCCGTGGAGGCGATGCTCAGGGACCTGGACCACTTCCTGGCCGGAGAGCCCCTGGAGGCGCGCCCGGATTCGATGGGCTACCGGGCGTCCCGCTTCGCACGGCGGAACCGGGTCCCCCTTGCCCTGGCCTCCGTCGTGGTCCTCGCCTTCGGTACCCTGTCCGGCACCTATGCCATGTCGCTCGCGGCGGCGCGGGACCGGGCCCTGGCCGAGGCCGCCCGGGCCGCCCGGGTCCAGGAATTCACGCTGAACCTCTTCCGCGGGGGGGACCCCGACTTCGCCCCCCCCGAATCCCTTCGGGTCCTGGAGCTCCTCGAGCGAGGCGTTCAGGAGGCCCGGGCCATGCAGGCCGACCCCCTCCTCCAGGCGGAGCTGCTCCTCGCTCTGGGGGAGATCCACACCCAGATCGGGGCCCTCGACGAGGCCGGGCCGCTTCTCGAGGAGGCGCTCCGGATCCGGGAGGGCCGCCTGGGTCCTGGCCACCCGGAACTCGTGGAGCCCCTCGTTGCCCTCGGCCTCCTCCGGGAAGCCCAGGCCGACCTGGACGAGGCCGAGGCGCTCACCCGGTCGGCGCAGACGCTGGCCGGCACCACGCTTCCCCGCGGACACCCGGCCACGCGGCGTGCGGCGGCGGCGCTGGCCCACGTCCTCGAGGCCCGGGGGCGCTACGACGAGGCGCTCCCCCTGGTCCAGGGCCTCGTCCGCTTCCACGAGGAGGAACGGTCCGAATCCCCTGAGCTCGCCTCGGCGCTCAAGCAGCTGTCAAACCTCCATTTCTACCAGGGGGACTACCTCGAGTCCGAAGCCGTCTCCCTGCGCGCCCTCGGCCTCAACCGGACCCTCTACGGGGAGACGCACCCCGCCGCCGCAGGCGACCTCGTGAACCTCGGGGCGATCCGCTTCGAGCTGGGTGATCCGGAAGCGGCGGAGGCCCGGTTCCGCGAGGCCCTGGCCCTCCAGGAGCCCTGGTACGGCCGGAACCACCCGGCGGTGGCCGCGAACCTCACCATGCTGGGCCGGGCGCTGGTCCGCCAGGAGCGCCTCGACGAAGCCCGGGAGGTCCTCCTCGAGGCCGAGGGAATCGCCCGCACCGCGCTCGGCGACGCTCACCCCCGGGTCGCCTCCGCCGTGAACGAGCTGGGGCTCGTGGCCCAACTCGGGGGGGACTGGACCGAGGCCGAGGCCCGCTTCCGGGAAATCGTGGCCATCTACGACGCGGTCTACCCCGACGGGCACTACTACCAGGGGGTGGCGAACTCGAACCTCGCGGGGATTCTCCAGGCCTCCGGGAACCCGGCCGCCGCCGAGGGGCTCTTCCGCACGGCGCTCCGGATCTACGCCGCCACCCTCCCCGAATCGCACCAGCTCGAGGGGATCGCCTGGATCCGCCTCGGCGGAGCCCTCCTGGCCCAGGGCGCCCTCGACGCCGCCGAGGAAGCCCTGGTCCGGGGCCGGAACATCCTGGTCTCGCAGGGGGCGAGTCCCGCCTGGTCCGACCGGGCCGAAGAGCACCTGGAGCGGATCGAGGAGGAGCGGCGGGCCGCCGCAGCTTCACCGGGGCGCTGATCACCCTGGTGGCCCACCTCCCGTCCCCGTCACCGGCGATGACAGTCGGCGGAGGAATCCTGCGCATTGGGGAAGGGAACCGCTCCCCGGCTCCCGAACCGCCCCCCTCCAGAGGAGATCCCCGACATGCGCCCACGTTCCTTCGCCCTTCTCGCCGCCGCCACCCTCTTCCTCGCCGCCCCCGGTACCTCGCTCGCACAGGAGGACAACGGGCGCTTCGGCATCGGGTTCCAGAGCTCCTGGCCCGCCTACGGGCTGAGCGGCGTCTACGACGTGAACGACCGGGTGACGGCCCAGGCGGTCCTCGGCGCGTTCGGCGCCCTCTCCACCCTCTCGGCCCGGGGCCTCTACCACTTCCAGCGGGAAGAGAGCCACACCCTCTACGGCTTCGGCACCGCCGGGATCTGGCGGCATTCCTACACGTTCACCGGAGGCTCCGAAAGCCAGACCTCGCCCGGGTTCGGCGGCGGCGCCGGGGTGGAGTTCAACTGGCGGAACATCCTGAACGGATCGGGGAACGGCTCCACCTTCCCGCCCATCTTCAGCTCCATCGATATCGGCTTCGTGGCGGCAAGTTTCGACAACTACAACTTCTCGGGCCTCGTCATCGGAGCCGGTCTCCACTACCGGTTCTGACCGCACCGAGTGGGGGGGAGCGGGCGGGCGGGCGTGCCGGCGCCGGCGCCCTTCAGCCCGCGCCCCCGTCCCCGCTCGCCCCGGACGCGGAAGCGAGCCGGAGCCAGGTGTCCACCACCGTGTCCGGGTTCAGGGAAAGGGACCCGATCCCCTCCCCGAGGAGCCACTCCGCAAGGTCCGGGTGGTCCGACGGGCCCTGCCCGCAGATCCCGATGTACTTCCCCCGGGCCCGGCACGCCCGGATCGCCATGGAGAGAAGCGCCTTCACCGCCGCATCCCGCTCGTCGAAGAGGTGGGCCACGACGCCCGAGTCCCGATCGAGCCCCAGGGTGAGCTGCGTCAGGTCATTCGACCCGATGGAGAATCCATCGAAGTGGTCAAGGAAGCGGTCGGCCAGGATCGCGTTCGAGGGCACCTCGCACATCATGATGATCCGGAGCTCGTCCTCCCCCCGCCGGAGCCCGTTCTCCGCGAGCACCTCCACGACCTGCTCCGCCTCGCCGATCGTCCGGACGAAGGGGATCATCACCCAGACGTTCCGGAACCCCATCTCCTCCCGCACCCGCCGGACTGCCCGGCACTCCAGGTCGAAGGAGGGGCGGAACGACGGGTCCACGTACCGGCTCGCGCCCCGGAACCCCAGCATGGGGTTCTCCTCGGTGGGCTCGTAGGCCGGTCCTCCCACGAGGTTCGCGTACTCGTTGGACTTGAAGTCCGACAGCCGCACGATCACCGGGTGGGGCGAAAACGCGGCGGCGAGGGTCGCGATCCCCTCCTTGAGCCGCTCCACGTAGAAGGTGACCGGGTCGTCATAGCCGGCCATGCGCTCGCGGATCACCTCCTGCACCCCGGCCGGCTGGGCGTCGAAGTCCAGGAGCGCCCGGGGGTGCACGCCGATCTCCCGCTCGATGAGGAATTCGAGCCGGGCGAGCCCCACCCCCTCGTGGGGAAGCATGGCGAAGGAGAACGCCTGCTCCGGGTTCCCCACGTTCATCATGACCTTGAGGGGGAGCTCCGGGAGGTGGTCCACCCGGGTCTCGGTGCGCGCGAAGGAGAGCGCTCCATCGTAGACGACCCCCTGGTCTCCTTCGGCGCAGGAGACGGTCACCTGAACCCCGTCCGGAATCCGGCTCGTTGCGTCGCCGCACCCCACCACTGCCGGGACCCCGAGTTCCCGGGCGATGATCGCGGCGTGGCAGGTCCGCCCCCCCCGGTTCGTCACGATGGCCGCAGCCTGCTTCATGATCGGCTCCCAGTCGGGGTCCGTCATGTCGGTCACGAGGACGTCTCCGGGCCTGAACCGCGCGATTTCCGAAGGGGATGCGATGACCCGGGCGGGCCCCTGCCCGATCCGCTGGCCGATTGCGCGCCCCTCGACAAGGATCGGCCCCGTCTCCTCCAGGCGGTAGCGTTCCCGCACGGCACCGCCGGACCTCGACTCCACCGTCTCGGGGCGTGCCTGGAGGATCCGGATCTCGCCCGACTCGCCGTCCTTCGCCCACTCGATGTCCATGGGGCGGCCGTAGTGACGCTCGATGGCCAGGGCCTGTCGGGCGAGCTCGTGGACGTCGGCGTCGCTCATGCAGAAGCGGCGCGCATCCTCCGGCGGGACCGCCTCGACCCGGGTGCGCCCGGTCCCCGCTTCGTCGTCCCCGGCAGCCTCGGCGGCGTAGACCATCCGGCTGAGCTTTGTCCCGAGGCGGCGCCGGACGATGGCCGGTCGTCCAGCCTCGAGGGTCTGCTTGTGGACGTGGAATTCGTCGGGGTTCACCGCACCCTGGACCACGAGTTCGCCGAGCCCCCAGCTCGCCGTGATGAAGACCACGTCGGGAAACCCCGACTCGGTGTCGAGGGTGAAGAGGACCCCGGAGGCACCGAGGTCCGCCCGGACCATCTCCTGGACCCCCGCCGAAATGGCCACCTCGGCCACGTCGAAGCCATGGTGCCGCCGGTACGAGATGGCCCGGTCGGTGAAGAGCGAGGCAAAGACCTTGTGCACCGCCGCCACCACCGCATCTTCCCCCCTGACGTTCAGGTAGGTCTCCTGCTGGCCGGCGAAGGAGGCGTCGGGGAGGTCCTCGGCGGTGGCGGAGGAGCGGACGGCCACCGCCACCTCCCGCCCCGCTTCCTCGCACATGGCCCGGTAGGCGGCCCGCACCTCCTCCTCCACGTCGGCGGGGAAGGGGGCGGAGAGGATCCAGTCGCGGATCGCGGCGCCGGCGCGGGACAGGGCCTCGACATCCTCCGCGGGAAGACCCCGGATCCGCTCGACGATCCGCTCTTCGAGCCCGGCCCCCCGGAGAAAGCGGTGGAAGGCGTCGGTGGTCGTGGCGAAGCCGCCCGGGACCGACACCCCGGCTTCGGCCAGGTGGCGGATCATTTCGGCAAGCGAGGCGTTCTTTCCCCCCACGCGGGGAAGGTCGCCCATGTCCAGCGCTCGGAAGTCTGCTGTGTACCCGGGCATCGCGAATCACTCCGTGGAAGGCGCGCGCACGCCCCCCTGAACCCCCGAGAGACGCATGGTTCGAACGATCTTCTACGTGTCCGACGGCACGGGGATCACCGCCGAAACCGTCGGACACGCCGTCCTTACCCAGTTCCCCGGCGTAGAGTTCAAGGTGGTGCGCCTTCCGTTCGTCGAGGGGAGGGAGCAGGCTCTCCGGCTCCTGGACCGGATCGCCCGTGAAGGGCAGGAGGCAGGCGTGCGATCCATCGTCCTCAGTTCCGTGGTAAGCCCCGAGATCCGGGACGTGCTCACGGGGGCGGATGCGCTGGTCCTGGACGTGCTCGAACCCTTCCTGGCACCCCTTGAGGTCGAGCTCGGGCGGGCCCGGGCCCACCGGGTCGGGAGTGCCCACGGCCTGGGTGATCCGGAGCGCTACGATGCCCGGATCGACGCCATGAACTACGCGCTCAGCCACGACGACGGAATGGGACGCGACTACAGCGATGCCGACGTGGTCCTGGTCGGGGTCTCCCGCTCCGGGAAGACCCCCACCTGCCTCTACCTGGCCCTCCACTATGGCGTGCGGGCGGCGAACGATCCCCTCGTCCCCGAGGACCTGGAGGGCGGACGCCTCCCGGGCCGCCTCACGGCGCACCCGGGGAAGCTCTTCGGGCTCACCATCGAGCCCGCCCGCCTCGCCGAGGTCCGGGAGACCCGCTTTCCGGGATCCGGCTACGCGAGCCTCGAGCAGTGCCGCTGGGAGGTCTCCACGGCGGAGCGGGTTCTCGAGGCCCACGACATCCCGGTGGTGAGCACGACGCGCTCCTCGGTGGAGGAGATCGCGAGCCTGATCCTGGACCGGCTGGGGCTCGTGCAGCGGCGGCAGAGCTGATCGCAGCCCCTTCCGGATCGCACCGTGCGGAAACATCGGGGGGTCTCCCCGGCGGGACGGTTGTCCCCGGCGCCGGGGCCGGGTAGGATGATCCCCTGACCCCTGACGCCCCCGTCGGGCCTGCCTCCGGAACCCTCACCCGAATGGAATCCATGGGACTCCCCGTCGTCCGCTCTTCCTCCGACCGCGTCATTGCCGGCGTCTGCGCCGGGATTGCCGAGCACCTCGGGTGGCCGGTGACCCGGGTCCGCGTGGCCTACGTGATCCTGTCGTTCCTCTCCGCGGCCTTTCCCGGGATCCTGGTCTATCTCCTTCTCTGGCTCGTGATGCCCGAGGCCGACGACTCGGTCACGCCCTACTGATGGGTGCCTCCGAGGGGGATCCGGGGTCCACGGGAGGGTCCGGGAGGCCCGGGTACGTCTACCTCGGGGTGAGCGTCGACGGGTACATCGCCGGGCCCGGGGGCGAGCTGGACTGGCTCGAGGACCCCTCCCACGCATCCGGCGAGCCCCTCCACCTTCCTTACGACGTCTTCGTCGCGGACAAGGACGTCCTCGTGATGGGGCGGGCGACCTGCGAGAAGGTGCTCACCTTCGGTTTCTGGCCCTTCGAGGGGCGACCCGCCGTGGTCCTCACCTCGCGCCCGCTCGACGTGCCCTCGGAGCTGGAAGGCCGGGTGGAGGTGGATGCGGGGACCCCCGAGGAAGTCGTGG
Organism: Gemmatimonadales bacterium; assembly: GCA_050485865.1. GTDB lineage: Bacteria > Gemmatimonadota > Gemmatimonadetes > Longimicrobiales > Gaopeijiaceae > SKNW01. The sequence continues at coordinate 13,878 of JBJHCE010000015.1, forward strand.
CACGCCTCCAGGACCGGGGGCTCCGGAGGCTTTACGTGGACGGAGGGGAGACGGTCCGGCGCTTCCTCCGCGCGGGGCTCGTGGAGGAACTGGTCCTCACGCAGGTGCCGGTGCTCCTCGGGGGCGGGGTGTCCCTCTTCGGCGGCCTCGGCGTGCCCGTGAAGCTCGAACTGAAGTGGGCCGCTCCTGCGCGAAACGGCTTCGTCCAGAGTTGCTACCGAGTCAACGGGTAGCGCGATTCACCGGCCAGGGTCACGTTGGGGGAACCAGACGATTCCTCTCCCTGACCCGACGCTCTTCATGACCCGCTCAGCCTCCACGCCGCGGTACCCCTCCCGCCCGGCCTTCAGGGTGCCTGCTGCCGCCCTGGCGCTTGCAGGCATGGTGGCCTGCACGCCCGACGCACCCGAGGCGATCCGGATCGGCGCCGCCATGTCCCTTTCCGGCGCCTACGCCACCCAGGGGGCACCCGCGGCGAACGGATACCGGCTCTGCGTCGACCACCTGAACGGAGCGGGCGGCCTCCTCGGGAGGCCGGTGGAGCTCGTCCTCCACGACGACGCCTCCGACCCGGACCAGGTCGTCGCCCTCTACGCGAGCCTCCTCGACGAAGAGGGGGTGGATGCGATCCTCGGGCCCTACGGGTCGACCCTCACGGAGGCGGTGGCCTCGACCACCGAGGCCCGGGGCGCCGTCCACGTCTCCCCCCTCGCGGCCACCACCTCGATCTGGGAGCAGGGGCGGACCCACCTCTTCATGGTCCTCCCCCCCGCCGAACTCTTCCTGGCCGGGCTCATCGAGATGGCCCACGAGCACGGGTTCGAACGCGTGGCGGTCGTCGCCGAGGACGCCCTCTTCCCCCGGGCTGCGGCCGTCGGGGCCGCCGAGCTTGCCCGGGACCGGGGAATGACCGTGGTCATGGACCGGCGCTATCCCTCGGGGACCTCCGACTTCACCGGGATCGTGACCGGGATCGAAGCTTCGGGTGCGCAGGTCCTGGCGATCGCCGCATCGAACCTTTCGGACTTCACCGCGGTCGTCGGGCAGATGCGGGACGCCGGGGTGGACGTGGAGATGATCGGCACCTCCGGCGCGGTCCAGGAGTTCCAGGATGCGCTGGGTCCGGACGCGGAGTACGTCTTCGGGCTCTCGGCATGGGAGCCCGGGCTCCCGTATCCCGGCGCCGACCGTTTCGCGGAGGACTACGAGCGTACCTTCGGCGTCGCCCCGAGCTTCCACGCCGCGGGAGCCTACGGTGCCTGCCAGGTCCTCGCCCGGGGGGCGGAGGCCGCAGGTACCCTCGATTCGGAACCCCTGCGCGAGGCGCTCCTGTCCCTCGAGACCACCACCGCATTCGGCCCCTGGGCGGTGGACGACCGGGGGTACCAGGTCGCGGCCACCGGGGTCTTCGTTCAGTGGCAGGACGGCCGGAAGGCGGTGGTGTGGCCCTCCGGCCTGGCTTCGGCGGAGCCCCGCGTACCCATGCCGACGTGGGCGTCCCGAGCGCCCCGGTGACCCCCTACGCGGGCTGGAGCTCCGCCGCGAAGGCGTCAAGGAGCGCCCGGGTCGCCTGGGCCTGGATCCCCGGCGCCTCGCTCTCCCGGGGACCCGCCACGTTCAGCCGCAGGGGCCGGGGAAGGGCGGCGAGCCAATGTCGTGTCTCGGCCATTCCCGGATCGGTCACCGGGAGTTCGAGGGCGTGGACCGGAAGCCCGATCCTGAGCGCCGTCTCGAAGGCGAGGAGGGTGCCTCCCCGGGGGCTCCCCCCCGGGAGCACGAGAAGGAGGGCGTCGGCGCCGTGCACGTTTCGGATCGTCCGCTCCCGCGGGTCCGGTGATTCGGTCTCGCGAAGGCCCGGGTAGTGATCGGGAACTGGCCCCCCCTCGGCCCAGCGTCCCCGGGGGATCCAACCTGAAGTCGGAAGTCCGAGCGCCACGGCCGCGTCCAGCGCCGCCCGGTCCACCCCGGTCTGTCCGCCCGAGACCACCACGAGGGCCCTGCGTCCTCCCCCCGTCATCCTATCGACCTCCTCCGAAGGGAACCACGACGTTCACGATGGGGAGGCAACAGGCGGAGCCACCGCTTCCGACGAACCCGCCGATCCCGATGTCGGTCTCCACGGGGGGGCCGAGGATCCTGAGACCGCCACCCACGATGGACCTCCGCCCGCCTCCCATGATCCAGTTCTCGGTCACGAGCTTGACACGGGGGGAGACGCGCGCTTCGGCACCCACCATGGCGACCATGGATCCCGACGATCGGGATGCTGCCGGACCCGGACCGGAACGCCCCCCGACCCCGAGCCCCACGGTGAGGGCCCGGTCCGCGTCCCCGAAGGTCCCGACCGCGTAGGTCAGGGCGGCGCGGGAAGCCCCCTTCTCCAGGCCGACGAGCATTCCCGCCCCGATTTCGGCGCGGGGCGCGGAAAGCAGGTGCACCCGTGGCGCCACGACCAGGACCTCGCCGATCAGGCCGGGAATGATCGGGGTACCGGCCGTGATGGAAATCCGGTCCGTGACCGCGTACGCCACGTAGGGAACCGGAAAGAACACGAGTACGAAGCTCCCGACGTAGCCCTCGCCCCGGCGAAGCCCGCGGCCGGTCCCCGTGTAGTAGAGGCGACTCGGGCTCGCGTCGTCGTGCCAGAACGCACCATCCACCATGCGGCCCCGCACCTTCCTGGTCCGGCGAACCTCGGAGGGATCCACGCCTTGCTCGGCACCACCGAGCGCCCGGAACCGGATCACGCCGTCGGCGTCGGTCTCGAGGATCGTGCCCACAAGGACCGATCCGTCGACGAGGGTGAGTTCCAGCAGCGCCGCCTCCTCGCGAGACCCCGGGTCCTGGGCGACGAGGGGGACCGCGCCGAAGAGGAGCAGCACGACGACCACAGGCAGGCCGCACCGAACCTGGCCCGGGGCTCGGACCCGGGTCCAGGCGTGCTCCTGGCGCGCGCGTTCGTCGACATCGGGGTGGATTCGGGGGCGCATGGCGGGTCCGGGGTTTCGGGGGGTTGAACGGGACTCCCCAGAGGATACGCGCGCAAACACCCGGGCCGGGATCAGCCGGATGACGCAGCATCCTCCCCGAAATGACGTAGCGAGTCCCGGAACCGTCTCACGCCCTCAGGCCCGCTGTTCCGCGCAAGGCCCTCTCCTCGCGGCACGCGGCACCCGCGGCACACCTGCCTTGGCGGGGGCCTTCAGTGCCGGAAGTGCACGAAAAGCCGACCGTGGTTCTTCGCGTCCTTTTCCACCCGGTGGTACAAGGCCTTCACGTGACGCTGCTCCAGGTAGCGCAGGACCCGCTTCTTGAGCTGGCCACTCCCCTTGCCCGGAATGATCTCGACGGTGGGAATGCGCTTCTCCACCGCCTCTCGCATCACGCGGTCGAGCTCGGCGTCGATCCGCACGCCGCGGTTGAAGATGTCGTGGAGGTCAAGCTTCAGCTTCGCCATGCCGGGAAACACCCGGAACCCCGCCCCACGTTCCCGCGCTACTCCACGACCACGGTGCCGCGCATGCCGGAGTTGGGCGTCCCGTGCAGGGTGCAGTAGTAGGTCAGCGTCCCCGATGCGTTCGGCATCTGGGCCTGGTAGGTCCCGCTCCCCTGGGTCGGGGAGTTCGTGAGCGCACCCCCCACCCAGGTCACGTTGTGCTGGGCGTCCCCGGTGAAGGTCCAGGTCACGGTGGCGTTCCGGGCAACGATGATCGCCGGCGGTGCGAAGCTGTTGTCCTGCACCTCGACCGCGGTCGTCGGAACAGGGTCGGAGCCCCCGCCCCCACCTCCGCCGCCACCGCCTCCACCTCCGCCACCCCCGTTTCCGGGGTCCGAGGGGGAGCCGTTGCTCCCGCCGCACCCGGCGAGCATGACCGCGGTCATGAGTGCGGTGAGGAGCACGGCCGGGAGCCTTGCTTTGCCCGACGGGCCCCGAGAAGGGGCGCGCGTTTCGGAAATGCACCGGCGAACGAGAATTGGGTCCATGATTTCTCCTCCCCACCATCGGGGGGTCAGGGGTCGACGATGATGACGCCGATCATGCCCACGGCGTCGTGGGGAACACAGAGGTAGCGGTAGGTGCCGGGCACCTCGGCCCGCCACTGGAAGTTCTGTCCGGGAAACAGGTTGCCCGAATCGAAGGGCTCCGCACCCTCGGGAAGCCGCACCTGGGCCGGGTCGCGGACCCGTCCCGGGTGGGCGGTGACGGTGTGGACCAGCTCCGAGGTGTTTCGCCAGGTCACCGTCGTGCCCCGGGGGATGCGGAGGGTATCGGGCACGAAGGAGAGATCGGTCATCGTGACCTCCACCGTGCCGGCCTCCAGGTCGGCACCCGGGCTGGCGCCCGGGCCGCCGCCGCCGCCGCCGCCCCGGCCCGGCAGGTAGCGGGCGAGGACCAGGGGCACGGTGAACTCGAAGCCCCAGAAGGTCCGTTCTGCGGCCGCCGCGCCGCGGAGGGTCCCGGTGCGGGTATTCGTGGCCTGGAGCGATATCGTGTGCGGGGTCGCCGGGATCCGGAGCTGGAGTCCGGCGCCCCAGGTGCGCTGACGGGGGCCCTCGGAGGGTGCGTACCGGCCCAGGTCGAAGGCGAAGGCGGTGCCCTCGCCCAGGGGGAGGACCACCCCTCCGGCCCAGCTCCACGCGGCCTCTCCGGAACCGTCCGCATCGCCATGCACCCGCACCGCCCCGAGAAGGCGGAGCCCGCTCAAGGGGCGAGGCGCCGTCTCCGCAAAGGGAAGGGCCCCGCCTGCCGAAAGCTCCCCGTCCGGGGCATCGGCGGCGGTGTTCCAGGCCCCGGTTACCCCGATCCGGAACGGTCCATCCAGGGGTACCCACCGGGCCAGGAGTTCCCACTCGTTGAAGCGGTCTCGCGCCACCAGGGAATTCGATGCGAAGCGACCGCCCACGAGCATGCGGCCGGGGAGGGGCGCCGCGAGGAGCATCGTCGGGGAATTCAGGAGCTTGTCGTCCGTTCCCGGACCGACGCGCCAGAAGCGGTGGACCACGTTGGCGTGGAGGACCCCGGGGGACCCGGTCCACCCCCCCTCCAGGTTCGGAGTCCGGTCGAGGACGCCCTGAGCGGCAAGGGGCGGCGCGACCCCGGGGGCGCTCCCGAAGGCGACCACGAGGAGCCCCCAGGCCAGCGCGAGCCCCATGCTCCGCACCACACGGACCCCCCGGTTGGGGAACCGGGGACCGGTCATCGACACCCTGCAGCGCATCGCACCTCCCATCCGGATTCGGGGCCAGCGTCTCCGAATCAGTATGGGAGGCGACGTATTGTCGCGTCAAGTGCATTGACGCAGACGGATCGTCGCGCCCAGAGCCGAAAGCGCGAGGATCCCTCTCCGCCCCGTGCGCGCGGGTCAGCCCTCCGGCTGCGTCCCGTTCGCCCCGCCCAACGGAAGGGCCGCCGTCTCCTTCGCCGTGGTCAGCACGATCGTCGTCTTCGTCGACGCGACCCCGGGTATGCGCTGGATCCGGTCGTCGAGGAGTGCGGCCAGCTCCTTCGGGCCCCGGACCCGAACCTTCACGAAGAAGCAGTCCTCCCCCACCACCCGGTGGATCTCCTGCACCTCCGGGATCTCCGCCAGGTGGGCCGTGATCGCCGGGGCGGTGGCCCCTTCACCCGTCTGCACCCGGACGAAGGACGCGAGGGAGCGACCCACCGCCTCCGGGTCCAGCCGGGCCTCGTACCCCACGATCACCCCGCCCTCCTCGAGCTTCCGGATACGCTGGTGCACTGCGGAGGCCGCAAGCCCGATGGTCCGCGCGATCTCGGCGTTCGAGATCCGGGCATCCTTCTGGAGGAGCTCCAGGATCCGCTGGTCGGTGGCATCGATCATGGGGGTCTCTCGTGGAGGGTCGTCAGGACCGGAGCTTCAGAAGGCGAACCCCACGTTCACGAGGCGCAACGTGGGAATGAACACGAGCTCGTCATTTTCGAACGACGCGCCGAGGAGCCGCTTGAGCCCGATACCGACCCCGATGTAGAAGTTGTCGTTCGCCCCCATGAGCCAGCTCCGGTTCACGTCGAACCCGATCCCCGCATGCGTCCCCTGGCTCGAGACCCGGGTCACCCCGAGGCTCGCCCCGAAGGACCATCCGTCAAACGGAATGCCCTGCGGGTAGTAGCGCCAGATCAGGTCCATGGAGGAATAGCGGACCCCCTCGTCGTCATCGTTGTCCCGGGAAATGGTGGCCATGCTCACGCCCACGGTGGCGGCATCGGTGACGGCGCGCTCGTACTCGGCGTTGAACCACTCCATCAGGAGAAGGAACGGGTTCGCGGAAAGCACGTTCTCGTACTGTGAACGCGCCTGGGCCTCCACGTCTCCGGGGAGGGCGGAAAGGAGCACTCCGGCCGCGAGGAGGGCGAGGGGGAAGCACCGCGTTGCTCGATTCATGGAAACCTGTGTGCGGAAATCGTGGGTTCCGGGTTCCGGGGATGCCACCGGTCCGGCTCGCCGAAAGCTAGGGACCCGGCGCCTCCCCGGCCAAGGGGTGGCCCCCCCGACGCCTCCGCACGAGGGAGGCGCCCACCGGGACGGAGAGCACCGCGAGGACCACCGCCGCGACCCAGGCCACCACGCCCGGGGCCGGCGCCCCGGCGCCCATGGCCGTGAACCCGGCCCGGAGGACCCCCGAGGTCCCGAGCACCACCGTGACGCCCGTGACCCCGGTCATGAGCGCGTTCGAAAGCGTCCCGTTCAGCCCGCCTGCGCCCACGAGGCGTCGGTCGTTCACCGCCAGGAGAAGGAAGACGGCGGCGAAGGGGAGAAGGATCCCGTTCAGCGCCTGGGCCAGGATGATCGCCGGGATCGGGCGGATCCCCGACACGCCGAACGCCACCCCCACGAGAAGGATCCCTCCCCAGACGGCGCGGTAGCGGAGGCTTCCCGGCTGCCAGCGCCCGCGACCGTCCTCGAGGAGGCCGTTCGCGGTGATCGCGGCGGCAAGGGGCGCCGTCGTGGCCGACGAGAACCCCGCGGCGAAGAGGCCGAGCCCGAGGAGGGGGCCTGCCCACCCGCCGAGACGAAGCTCCAGCGCCTGCCCCAGCCCCTCGAAGTCGAAGTACCCCTCCACCGAGGTGCCCACGACGAGGACCGCCATGGAGACCACCCCGCCCAGGAGCACGGCAACCGCAAGTCCGAAGCGCGTTTCCCCGAGGTCGCGCCCGGCGGCGAGCCCCGAGCCCAGGAAGAGGTTGTAGGGGACCACGGTGGTCCCCACGAGGGCCAGCACCAGGAAGGTGGAGCCCCCGGGGAGGGAGGGAACGAGGAGCCCCGCGGCGAGCGCACCGGGTTCGGGGCGGAGGAGCCACGCGGTGGCCACGAAGGCCACCCCCATCAGCGCCACGGTGAGGCTCAGCACGTGGGCCACCGTCCTCGGCGCCCCGGCCCAGAGGAGCCCACCGGCCAGGACCCCGATGACCACGGTCACGAGGGGGCCGGGGACCTCCAGCCCCAGCTGCACCCCCGCCACCGCGCCCAGGATGTTCCCCGCCTCGTACGCCGCGTTCCCGAGCACGATGGCCCCGAGCACCAGGAGGAAGACCAGGAGCCCCGCCCGGTGCCCCCGGAACTGCTCCCGGATCGCCTCGGCGAGGTTTCGTCCCGACACGATGGTGAGCCGGGCCGCCGCCTCGAGGAGCACGAGGGTCGCGAGCACGCTGAACCCCAGCGCCCAGAGGAGCGCCTCGCCGTGGGCCGCCCCCGCCGCCGCCGCCGTGGTCACCGTGCCCGGCCCGATGAAGGCTGCGGCCACGATGGACCAGAAGAGAACCGAAAGGAGCCTTCTCACGCGTCACCCTCCGTGCTCGTGGCCTCTCCGGTGGTCGGCTCCGACTCCGACCCTGCCTCCACCGCTCCGTACCCTCCGCCCCCCGGGGTCTCCAGGATGAACCGGTCTCCCGGTTCCATCCGGCGCCCGTCGATGGGTGCGAGCTCCACCTCCTCGCCCGAGCTCCGCACCACCCGGTGCCGCCCGGTCAATCCCGGCGCTCCGCCCCCGAGGGCGTACGGACGCTCCACCCTGTGCTGCCCGAGCACGGAGAGCTCGAGGGGCCGAAGAAAGAGGAGTTCCCGGACGAGTCCGTCGCCCCCCCGCCACCTCCCCGCGCCCCCGGATCCCTTCCGCACGGCGAACTGCTCCACCCGCACGGGAAAGCGGTGCTCGAGCACCTCCACGTCGGTGATCCGGGTGTTCGTCATGTGGACCTGGACCCCGCTCGCGCCGTCGAAGCCGGGTCCCGCCCCCGCGCCCCCGGCCACCGTCTCGTAGTAGGACCCCTTCGCATCGCCGAAGAGGACGTTGTTCATGGTCCCCTGGCTCCCGGCCACGATCCCCAGGGCATGGAGGAGCGCATCCACGAGGCGCTGACTCGTCTCGGTGTTCCCGCCCACCACCGCGGGACAGAGTTCCGGATCGTCCGGAAAGTCCGGGGAGAGGATTCCCCGGGGGATGCGCACCGTGACCGGCTCCAGAAGGCCCTCGTTCAGCGGGAGCTCCTCCCCCGCCAGGAGGCGGAGCACGTAGAGCACCGCGCTCCGCACGATCGCTTCGGTGGCGTTGAGGTTCCCCGCATGGGTCGCTCCCGACCCCTCGAAGTCGAAGGTGGCGCGCCCGTCGAGCGTCCGGACGGTGACCGCGAGGGGCGTTCCGTCGTCCAGGCGTTCCACCGCCCGGCGCTCCCCCGCGGGGAGCTTCCGGAGGACCGTCGCCATCCGTCGGGCAGCGCGGAGGCGAAGGGCCTCCATCGACCGGACGACCCGACCGGCCCCGACCTCCCGGGCGAAGTCGCGGAGCAGCTCGGCTCCCCGGTGGTTTGCGGCCACCTGGGCCGAGAGGTCCACCAGGTTCTCCTCCACGCTCCTCGAGGGGTGCGGGGTGCCCGAAGATCCGTCCAGGAGGGCGCGGATTCCGGCCCAGTCGGCCACCCCCGCCCGGACCAGGTGCCGAGGAGGGATCACCACCCCCTCTTCGGCCAGGGTCCGGGCATCGGGGGGCATGGACCCCGGGCGCGTTCCCCCGATCTCGGCGTGGTGGGCCCGGTTCGCCAGGTAACCGATTCGTTCACCCGGTTCTCCCCGTTCCCCCTCGCCCGCGAAGACCGGTGTGACCACGGTCACGTCCGGGAGGTGGGAGCCCCCGAAGCCGGGGTGGTTCGTCACCGCCACGTCGCCGGGCCCGAGGTCGAGGTTCTCCGCCACGCTCCGGACGCAGGCCCCGAGGGCACCCAGGTGCACGGGAATGTGGGGCGCGTTCGCCACGAGGCGCCCCTCCGGGTCGAGGAGGGCGCAGGAGTAGTCCAGGCGCTCGCGGATGTTCACGGAGATCGCGGTGCGCCGGAGCTGCTCGCCCATCTCCTCCACGAGGGCGCGGAAGCGCTGGGTGTGGAGCTCCTCCTCCACCACCGCGGCCCGACGTGGTGGGCCCGAGCCCGGATCCCCCGCACCGGGCTCGATCGCGTCCCCTCCGCGCTCCAGGACCAGGGTTCCGCTTCCGTCGACCCGGCCCTGCCATCCGCCGGGGACAACGCACCCGCTGTGGGCATCGAAGACGAGGGCGGGGCCCTGGAGGCGGGCCCCCGGCTGAAGGGCCGGGCGGTCGAACACCGGGACCTCCCGCCACGCTCCGTCGATCCAGCTCCGCCTCGTCCCGGCCGGCGGGGCCTCCACGGGGTCAGGCTCGACGGCGCGGCGGGCCGTCACGCTCCGCGCCGCCGCGATCACCCGGAGCGCCGCGACCTCCACCTCCCGGCCTTCCGCCCGGTGACCGAAGACCTGGGCGTACGCCTCCTCGAACCTCCCCCGGATCACCCGGGCAAGGGCTCCCGGGGCACCGTCCGCCGCCGGCTCCCCGGGAAAGGCCACCGGCAGCGTCGATTCCTGCCCCCGGTATCGGAGGTCGAGGGCACGCTCGCGCACCACGACCTCCGCCGGAGGCACGCCCTGGGCGCCCACCGCCGCCCGCGCCTCCTCCTCCAGCTCCTCCAGGAGGGCCGGGACCCCCGGGGCCGCATCGTCCAGGGGCTCGAGGAGCTGGCGCTCGGCGGAGCGCTCCACCACCGCGTCTCCGAGCCCGACGGCGCTCAGGAGCCCCGCGTCGGCGGGGACGAGGACGGTGGGGATCCCGAGGCGCTCCGCCACCGAGCAGGCGTGCTGGGGACCGGCGCCGCCGAAGGCCACGAGGGCGTGGGTCGCGGGATCGTACCCCCGGGCCACCGAGATCCTGCGCACGGCGTCGGCCATCCGGGCGTCGGCGAGTTCGACGAATCCCTCGAGGAGGAGCTCGAGGACGGGGCGCTCTCCCGCGCCCGGGGCTGCCGCCTCGAGCACCTCCTCCGCCCGGCCCCAGGCGGCCTCCTCGTCAATGGGGATCCCGAAGCGCGCCGGGTCCAACCGACCGAGGAGGAGATTCGCGTCGGTGAGGGTGAGGGGTCCCCCGGCCCCGTAGCAGGCGGGCCCCGGGTTGGCACCGGCACTTTCGGGGCCCACCGAAAGCCCGCCCGGCCCCGCGGCGCAGATCGACCCGCCGCCTGCGGCCACCGTCTCGACCCCAACCGCGGGGGCCCGGAGCGTGGCATCGCCCACCCGGTGGGTCTCGACGCGGGTGGGCGCCTCCGCCACCCGGGCCACGTCGGTGGAAGTGCCCCCCATGTCGAAGGAGAGGACGTGGGGAAACCCCGACCGCGCCCCGGCCCCCGCCGCGCCGATCACCCCTCCGGCGGGGCCGGAGAGGAGGGTCTCCGACGCTCGTACCCGCTCCGCCGAAACGAGCCCCCCGGCGCTCGTCATCACCTGGATCCGGGCGTCCGGTAGCGCCCGGGCCACCTGGTCCACGTAACCCCGGACCACCGGCCCCAGGAACGCCTCGACGACGGCCGTCTCCGTGCGTCGGAGGTATCCCTGGAAGGGAGAGAGGGCGGAGGAACGGATCACGGGGCCGAGCCCTTCTTCCTCGAGGATCCGCCCCACCCGCTCCTCGGGCGCGGGGTTCCGCCACCCGTGGAGGAGGGACACCGCCGCCGAAGTGATCCCCTCGGCCCGGAGCCCCCGGGCCACTTCCCGAAGCCGGAGCTCCTCTTCCGGGTCCAGGGCGACCACCACCTGCCCCTCCGCGCCGAGCCGTTCCGCCACTTCCGAAACGTGGCGGGGGAGGGGGGGAGGCTTCCGGATCTCCAGGGCGAAGAGATCGGGGCGGACCTGGTCACCGATCCGGAGAAGGTCCTGGAACCCCCGGGTCAGGAAGAGCGCGGACGGGGCACCCTTCCGCTCGAGGAGGGCGTTTGTTCCCCGGGTGGTGGCGAGGCGCAGGGTGAGGGGAGGGAAGGGGGTGCCGAGGGGCGTCCCCGTGAGGATCCGCGCGCCCAGCACCGGGGCGGGTTCAGCCGACCGGAGCTCGAAGCGGACCCGGGAGCCGGGGGGGAGGGCGGTTTCCCCTGCGACCGAGAACAGGTCGGACTCCGTCGCTCGATGGCAAGCGACAGTGGTGCCGGATTTTGTGCCCCCAGACATCATGTAAAACGCGAGCCCACGGAGCAGCCCTGGAGGGAGCCCGAGCCCCGGGTCGGGGCGAAGCAGGATCCGGCCGCCCCGGGCCTCCAGTACCTCCGCATCCCCCCGAAGAGCACTCGTGGAGAGGACCTTGATGCGCGTGACACGGCCCTCCGGGTCCCGGGCGATGCAGTCGGTGAAGGTCCCGCCGGTGTCCGCGAGGATCGTCCACGGGGGCGGGGAAGGGGGCATGGCGGGCGCGGGGGAGGAGGGACGACGAGGGGTCCGTGAGCGGCGGCAAGGTAGGATGACGGGAGGCGCCGGGCCACCCGACCCGTTCGGGGTGCACCGATGTGGTGCAGCGGAGGGGTCCTTCGGGTGCGAGGGTGGGGGGAGATCGGGGCGGACGTCCAACCCTGACCGCGGTGATGTGTTGCGCATGCGCAACGGATCCGGGGATGCAGCCCACGAACAGAAGCCGAAAATGCCTGCTTGCCCCGATCGTTTCTTGCGAAATCCTTCCTTCTCCGGGCGCGCACTGTAAAGAAGTGAAGCACCATGGAATGGAAGTTGCTTCGCGCCATGGCGCGGTGACCCTCCGCCCCACCCCCTCGCGGGTACCGGCCGAAGACCTGTCTCCCCGGTCGCTCGGCGCCGCGGCCACCGAACGATTGTTCCTCCGAAAAGGGCACCCCGGCCGCGAGACCGGTCCGCAAAGCCAGAGGATCCGCCCCGCCCCAGGGTGCGGGTGGCGAGAACGCCCGGCTTCCGAAGAGGAGCGCACCCCGGAACTCCCCGGGATGCGCGGCGAAACCGTTACGCCGGAGGTTCTCATGCGTCGAACGTCACCGTTCATCCTGGGGGCGATGCTTCTCGTCGCCTCGGGGTGTTCCGACCAGCCCATGCCCATGGAGGCGGTGGATCCGGGACCCACCGTCGACGGGCCCAGCTTCGGGATGCAGGGCACGCCGAACCAGCAGGACTGGCGGCAGTGCAAGAACAACAAGGACCGGGATTCCGTGTGCGACTGGATCACCGGGAACCTGAACGCCACGCAGAACGTCTACTTCGAGGGCGACTTCGTTCCGAAGGCGCTCCGGCTCAGGGACCTGACCGACGGAAACCCGATGACGATCGTCATGACCTACGGGTTCCTGAAGGGCGGAAAGACCACCCATGACTTCCTCGGGCGCTGGAACGAGGACATGGTGAACGCGAATCCTTGTGTGGATCTCGCGTTCAGCGGGCGGGGAACGAACAACAACCCGCTCTCCGGGCTCTGCTCCGGCGCGGCACCCTCCAACCTGAACGCGATCACCGCGAGTTCGCCCTGGCAGCAGATGAAGGACCTCTCCCTCGCTGCGGTCGAGGCTGCATGCGGGGCGGGCCACCCCTTCAACACCTACATGGCGAACGCGATCGCCGCCGCCGGTGAGCAGAACCTGATCGTCCAGGGGGTGAACGTCGAGAGCATCGCGCTCACGAGCCTTTCGTTCACCGGGTGCCCGGCGTCGGGAGATGCCGAGGCCTACCTGACCCTGGTGGTGACCCCGAACGCGAAGGGGGTTTCGGACAAGAACGCCCTTCTTCTCTTCGGCGCCCACGTGGCCCGCAGCTTCGACTGGCTGAACGGCGGTGCAGGCGGGGTGAGCGGGTCGCCCTACCACCTGGGGCTCGTCTCGGTCGACGGAAAGAGTGCCGGGTCCATGGACCTCCAGATGGCTGCGAACGCCATCGTCGTGCCGGGGACGATCACCGTGGAGAAGGTCTGCATCGGGAGCCAGGACGCGACCTTTGCCTTCACCGGGACGCAGCCGGGCGGGGCACTGCCCGGCTTCAACCTGAACTGCGGCCAGAGCATGATGGTCGTGGAGGGCACGAACTTCGGGAGCTACACGATCACCGAGCCGCCCCTCGCCGGATGGAGCCTCACGAACCTCGAGTGCACCGGGGGCGGGACGAGCGTGAACCTCGCGACCCGGACCGCATCCGTGAACCTGGTGGAGGGGGCGAACGTCCACTGCACGTACACGAACACGAAGCTGGGGTCGATCACGATCGTGAAGCAGACCGTGGGCGGCGCTGGCGGGCCCTTCGGGTATACGACCACCGGCACGGGGCTTTCGAACTTCGGCCTGACGACGGTGGCCGCCGGGGCGCCCGGGGTGAGCCAGACCTTCGAGAACCTCGCGCCGGGGAACTACTCGGTGACGGAGGCGACGCTCCCCGCAGGGTGGGAGTTCACGAACCTGAGCTGCACGGCGGGTGGAACGCCTTCCGGGCAGACGGCGAACATCGTGCTCGCGGCGGGTGCGAACGTGACCTGCACGTACACGAACACGAAGCAGGGCTCGATCACGATCGTGAAGCGGACGGTGGGCGGCGCTGGGGGGCCCTTCGGGTACACGACCACGGGCGGGCTCGACCCCAGCACCTTCGATCTCACCACCACGGGTGAGGGTGAGGCCGGGCAGGACTCCCGTACCTACTCGAACCTGTCGCCGGGGAACTACTCGGTGACGGAGGCGACGCTTCCCGCAGGGTGGGAGTTCACGAACCTGAGCTGCACGGCGGGTGGAACGCCCTCCGGGCAGACGGCGAACATCGTGCTCGCGGCGGGTGCGAACGTGACCTGCACGTACACGAACACGAAGCAGGGCTCGATCACGATCGTGAAGCGGACGGTGGGCGGCGCTGGGGGGCCCTTCGGGT
>JBJHCE010000015.1:28184-31303 GCA_050485865.1 Gemmatimonadales bacterium
GGCGACGCTTCCCGCAGGGTGGGAGTTCACGAACCTGAGCTGCACGGCGGGTGGAACGCCCTCCGGGCAGACGGCGAACATCGTGCTCGCGGCGGGTGCGAACGTGACCTGCACGTACACGAACACGCTGCCGGCACCCCCGGCGGGCCAGACCGCCTGGGCCGCGAACGGCAACGAGCCGGGCTCGCTCCGGTTCAACCCGGGGACCACCGGCAACTGGGCGACCTACGTCGCCTACGCCGGGGTGCAGAAGACCGTGAACCTCTACGCGGGCCAGACCCAGCTGGCCGGAACCGTGACGTTCTCGGCGCCGGCCGGAGGCATGGTCACGATCACGATCACCCTCGCTGCCGGGTGGAGCTACGAGAACGGTTCCGTCGTGGCGGTCCAGGACTACGCGTCTGCGCCGAGCGGGAACCCGTCGCCCGGGCAGTTCGCCCACAAGGGTGCGGCGGTGGCGCCGTTCAGCATCTCGGTGCCGCAGAACTCCTTCTACGCCGTGCACGCGGTGGTGCAGAACTGACGGCGCGCGGCGCCATACCCTGAACCAGGGCCACCTCGGTGGCCCGAAACGGGGCGGGCGGTGGGAGGGTTCCCACCGCCCGCCTTCCCTTTGGGAGGTCCTCGGAACCGAGAGGATTTCAGCGTGCGCCCACCCCCACCCCGTAGCCCCTGAGCTCGGCCCGGAGCTCCGCGAGGGACCGCTGGATCCGGGTGCCGTTTTCGGACCCCATCCGGATGAGCGCCTTGGCGGCCCCCCGGCGGGCCTCCACCTCGGTGTCACGGTACACCCACACGCCTTCTTCCTGCACGACCTCCACCGGTTCCGGGGGGAAGCGGACCGCAGCAAGGTTGTCGAAGGCGAGGGCGAGGGCATCGTCGAAGGCCCCCGGGGCGCCGAGTTCCTCCCACGCCGCATCCACGAGGGGGCGGAGCTGCACGAAGAGGCGCGCGGTGCCGTCCGTGTCCATGGACTGCACGGTGGCCGCGAGGAGGTCGTACCTCCGGTAGCCTTCGGACGCGATCACCGTGCGCCCCCCTTCCTCCCGGACCGGGAAGGGTGCCTCGGGGCGGAGCTGCGGGAGGTGCTCCCCCGGGTACTGCCCGCCGGCGAGCTCCGCCACGGTGCGCACGAAGCGCCGGACGAGCTCGTCGCCCACCAGGTAGGCGGCGAGCCGGGGGTGGGACGAGAGCCCTGACACCAAGCGCCGGACGAGCTCGTCGCTCAGGTCCAGCTCGGGGAGGTCCAGGGGCTCGGGGGGGGTGCGCTCGACGGTGGGGCCCGGGGCCTCCACCGTGTCGCCCGGGGGGAAGGGCGAGGGCTCCCAGTCTCCCGGAGGGGGCGACTCGGAGCCAAGCCACCACCAGGCCCCGGCGACCACGGCCAGGACGACCAGGAACCCCCCGGCGATGGCGCCGAGGGAGGGACCTTCCGGGGAGGTGCGGCGGCGATGGCGAACCAAGAAGAAGGCTCCGGTGCAGGGGGAGGAGGCGCGGGCAGGTGGTGCGTTCGTCCTACAACCCGTTGCCCCCTTCGGGTTCCCTCTCCCCCGGTGCGGTGCCCACACGGAGGACCCCGCGCACCACCTCTTCCAACTCTCCCAGCCGGAACGGTTTCCTGAGGAGCGCGGCCACCGGTGAGCCGGGGGCGCCGGGGGCGGGAAGGTGCGCACCGACCCCGTCGACGTTGCCGGTGACGAGAATTACCCTCGACTCGGGGTGGCGCTCCCGGATCGCCCGGGCCACTGCGGCGCCGTCCATTTCCGGCATCATGAGGTCCGTGAGGACCACGGGTACCGGAACGCCCTCGGACCGCGCCCGCTCGAGGATGTCGAGGGCTTCACGCCCTCCCTCGGCCTGATGCACCTGGAAGCCGAAGCGCACGAGGGCCCTCGCCGTGGTGCCCCGCACCGAGGCATCGTCGTCCACGACGAGCACCCGGACCGGCGGCCCGCGCTCCCCGGCCGGCGGTGCCACCTTCGGATCCGAGCCCGGCTCCGGCGCATTCGGAGGCGGCTCCGGGCGGGGAGCGCTCCGCTCCTCGAGGGCGGGAAGGACGACCTCTACCCGGGTCCCCCTTCCCGGCTCCGAATCGATGTGGATCGCGCCGCCCAGCGTCCCCACGATCCCGTGCACGGTGGAGAGCCCGAGCCCCGTGCCCTTTCCGGTGGGTCGGGTCGTGAAGAAGGGGTCGAAGGCCCGCCTGAGGGTCTCCGTGTCCATCCCCACGCCACCGTCCTCCACGTAGAGGCAAACCGCCGGATGCGCGTGGCCACCCCGAGCCTCGCGCCGTGCCTCGATCCGGAGGGTGCCTCCTGTCTCCTCCATCGCGAGCCAGCCGTTCGTGGCGAGGTTCATCAGGAGCTGGTGCAGCCGCAGGGCATCGGAAGCCACGGCCATTCCCCCGGTCCGATCCTCCGTGACGACGGTCACCCCGTGGGGGACGCTTCGGCGGAGTTGGGCGCCCACCTCCTCCAGCACGGTGCCGACCCGAGTGGCCGGGAACCCGTCGTCGGGTCCGGTCCTGCCCCCGGTCCCCGACGGGTCGGCCGCTTCCCGCTCGGCGCGGCTGAAGGCCAGGATGCTCCGCACGAGTTCACGGGCCCGGGTCGCCGACGCCACGATGTCCCCCGCCGCCTCCGCCTCGGGAGAGTCCACCGGGAGCCGGCGTTCGAGTTCCTCCGCCTCCCCCAGGATCGGCACCAGGAGGTTGTTGAAGTCGTGGGCGATCCCGCCGGCAAAGGTCCCCAGGGACTCGAGGCGTCGGGCCTGCTCGAGCCGGAGCTCCAGCGCCTCCCGCCTCCCAGCCTCCGCTTCGAGGGCCCTCCGTGCCTCCCGCTCGTCCTGGAGCGCCGCGGCCGTCCGACGGAGGAGTACCGCGAAGGGAATGGAAAGGAGCGCCCCGAGTCCCACCACGGACCCTGCCGTGGCGAGCCAGGCCGGCAGGTCGTAACGGATCCCGGGCCCCACCCCCTCCGGAGGCCCGAGCCCCGCGGGAGACCCGGCGAGGACGGCGAGTGCCGCGGAGGTGAGCGCCACCACCCCGATCCCCCAGGCGGCTCCGCGAAGGCCGAAGAGGAAGGTGGCCAGAACGGGTACCGCCGCAAGCCAGAGGATCC
>JBJHCE010000016.1:0-31013 GCA_050485865.1 Gemmatimonadales bacterium
GGAGGCCCGGGGCGATCACCTGTGGGTCGCCACCCTCGGGGAGATGGGAGAGATCCAGATCATCCAGTACCGCATGGTGACGGGGTAGCCGGCGGAGGCGATCCAGGGGCGGCCGGGCCCGGTGGCTCGGGGGGGGCCGGGGCTCCCTGACCCCGGCAAGGCGGCGCTCGCCAACCCCGTTCGTTGGCCGCGTAGAGAGGGAGGACCCTGGCAAAGGGAGGAAGATCACCTCCGAGCCGGGGTACCCTCACCGGGCCGCCCACCTACGGAGGTCTCACGGGCGACGAAACGCCGGACCTCATGACTCAGGGGGTGGTTCAGCTACCGGGATTCCCCCTCAAGAGAGCGTGCCACGGGAAGGAGATCCAGATGCGATCTCGGCTGGCGAGGGAGAACCCCCTCGAAGCCCGGGACGGCGTGCACCGTGCCTCGCGGCCCCACGACCTCGATCCTGCGCCGGATCTCGAGGGCTTCGAGCCCCGAGCCGGAGGGCACGAACTCTAGAACGATCTCCCAGAAGACCCCGATGGGCCGGTGGGCCGCGACCCGGGTCGTGCCCAGCAGGTGGGGGAAGACCTCGGCGAGGTTTCGGTACTCGTCCTGCTCGGCGGAGTCCCAGGAGAAGAGCGCGAGGTCCGAGACCCCGAGCCCACCGGCCCCCCGGGGCGGAGGGCGGTGCCCGGCCCGTGCGCGTCCCGCCACCCTTCCAGGTCCCGGTACGGACTCGATACTCACGATCCAGGGACGGTCCTCGGCCCGGGCCGAAGGCGGGAGACGCCCCGGAGGCGTGCGTGTCCGCTCGCTCCGCCCCGTCGGTCGATGCAACGACCAGGAGCCCGGCATCCCTCCTGAAGATCGCCACCTGGGAACGGAGCGTGAGCAGGCCCCCCCAGTGGGGCGCATGACGCTCCTTCCCGTACCAGCCCGAGAGGCCCCGGTCGAAGGCCCAGGCGTTTCACGGGTCGGAGAGAAGCACCGGGTCGGAAAGCAAGCGGTACCCGTCTCCGGGCACGAGATCATCGAGGGTCCTGCGCGTTCCGTCGTCCCACTCCCCTGCCCGCCGCCCGCCCTGAAGGAACCGCCCCTGCGGGAGCACGCCCGCCGCTTCTTCGGGTGAACCGGCCCTCCGCTCCACCTCGGGCCGGGCACGCGCCGGCCCGATGAGGCCTGTTCCCATCGGCCCGGTTCAGGACTCTTGACTTTTCCAGCACAGGGCCTTCATGATGCAAGGACCGTTGCTGAGCCTCGTTGGTTGTCGGACGAAGCTGAGGTTCAGCGTCCTCAGGATCTGTGAGGTTCAGGAATGAAGCGCTCGTTGATCCCCATCCTTCTCTTCGCGCTGGCTGGTATCGTGGCGTACCCGGCGTTCGTGTCGAGCACGGTCAGCGACCCGGATCCCCCCTGCCTTGACGTGGCCTGCGACGCCAGGGACCGTGGCCCGTTCGAGGACCCTTACTGCTGTGAGTGCGTGAACCCGCCGGATCCGAAGATCGAAATCTACGTGTGTGAGCAGACCGACTTCCTGGGGCGGGTCTGGTGCTGCCAGGATCCGAGTTTCATCTGCTGGGAAAGCACCACGTACTGTGATCCTGAAGACCCACCGATTGAATGATGACTACCGGCTCGCCTGAGTGCCGCCGCCACTCGCCGGCCCTGGCGATCCCCTACCGACAAAGGGTCTCCCCATGAGCCTGACCGTCGCCGCGCTCCTCGTGTCGGGGGGGCTGTCCATCGACTCCTGCCCTCCCCAGCCGGGTCTCCAGCAAGTCATTGGCCGCAGGGCCCTCGAGGAGGCTGCGATTCACGATGCCCACGGGGGTCACCTCCCCTCGGGCCGCTCCATCCTGGGGATAATCTACCGCGAGCCCATCGGGCTGCAGTGGGCCCTTGATGGCCAACTCCTGCCCAGCGAGAACCCCGAGGCGCTCTCCGCAGTCCCATGGGAGGATGTGAGGGCGGTCTGGATTCACGGGTCCGATCTATCAGGTTCCGTGATCAACGTCGTGACGAGCGACGAGGGCCGGCTCGAGGAGTACGGGAGGTGCCACGAAGTGCGTACAGTCCCGGTGGATCAGGCATTCCTGCGACGTACCGAAGCCATCGCCGGCGCGGGGAACCCCGGGGATGGGCTCGTGGTGATCGGCAACCTGGTGGTCACCCGTGCCGCATACCAGTGGTTGCGCGAGTGGCGCCGTGCCCCACTGGGTGCCCGAAGCGGGGCACTCAGGCAATCGAGGGTCGAAGTCGCGGCGCCCTGGCTTCCGGATGTCGCCCAGCGTTTTGGTCTCATGCGGTTCGAGTTCTCCGGAGACGCTCGCGACCTCCTTCGTGACGGCTGATGCTGCACCCCGGCAGCGACATCGACTCTGAAGAGCCTGCGGGGACCTCGGAGTTTTCCTGGTTTCAAAGGGCATTGTGGGGGGTCGCGATCCTGGTCCTCGGGACCGCGATCGGCACGCGCCTCGCGCGTCCCGAGGCCGTAGACCCAGGGCATCATGGGCTTTCCGCACAGGACTTGGGCTCGTTCGTTGATCTCCGCTCACTACGGGTCGCCGGAATGAGCCGGGCCTTGGCCGGAGCTCAGCGGGCCCCGACGGGGAGGGGCGAACTCGATTCCCAGTTTTCCCCCGCACACTGACCAGGTCCGTTGGCATGCGACGACCCTTCCGCCTCGTTT
This sequence comes from Gemmatimonadales bacterium, assembly GCA_050485865.1. GTDB lineage: Bacteria > Gemmatimonadota > Gemmatimonadetes > Longimicrobiales > Gaopeijiaceae > SKNW01. Next base: position 2,678 of record JBJHCE010000016.1, read on the forward strand.
CCGGCGCCGTGCTTGCAGCGGCTGCAACCCTCTCCGCATGCGAGCCCCCCGCACCAGAGCCGGCGTCCGTTGTCTCGGGGGAGCACCCGTTCGACCTCCTTCCCGAGAGGGTCCCGGGGGATCCGGTCGCCGAGGTGGATCCGCAGGTCGCTTTCGGGCTGATCCGCGTCCCTCGACTCGCGAGGGTCTCCGAGGACTCGTTCGTGGCACCGATCCACGCTCCCGACGGCACCATGGGCGTGGCCCATGTCGGGCTGGACGGGCGGATCCGCTCCTGGATCCTGGAACAGGAGGAGTTCGAGCGCCTCGCCGGACGAGGGAGAGCCGGACGGTTCGGACTCGGCCTGGTCGCCGACACCGTGTGGTTCGAATCCACCACCTTCGACGGCGTCACCTTCCACCTGCGGAGCCTGGAAGGAGACGACCTCGGGGAGCGGTCCGCCCCCATGCAGTCCCTTCAACTGGTCCCCGGGCGTGGCGGGGGAGCCGCCTCGGGCCTCCTCGTGGACGGGAGGGCATGGCTCGATCTCGATGGCCATCGTCGAAACCTGTGGGTGCCGCGGGATCGCATCTCCGATGCGGGGCTCCTGGCCCGGTTGGTGTTCGATCCCGATGCGAGCATCGATACACTGGCCTACTCGGACGACGTCCGCGTCGGGGTGGGACCGGTCCGCTTCGAGCCCTTCGGACACCCACCGCTCGTCGATGTGACGCGAACCGGTGATCGAGTGGTCGTTGCGGCCTGGGACGCGGACCGGCCCGTGGATCTTCACGTGCGAACGCTCGACCTGTCCGAGGGGGGGCGGGGCGTCGACACGACCCTTGTCCTCCCGCCCCTCGAGCTGGATGCGGCCGAGGTCGAATCTGCCCTGCAGGCGGCCGTGGACATCCTTGCCCAGGCGATGGGGGTATATCCCGACCTCGTTCCGCAGAGGGAAACCGTCGTGGATTCCGTCCGGATGCCGAAGTACCGACCCGTGGCTCGGCGGGTCGTGGCCGGAGAAGACGGCAGTGTCTGGCTCCTTCGTGACGATCCCACGGAAAGCATCGTCCACGCAGCCGCCTACAGACCGGGCCCCCAGCGCTGGGCCGTGCTGGATCCGGCAGGGGCCCCTGCCTTCCAGGTGGTTCTTCCCGAGGGCGAGTACCTGGTCCTGGCCCGTCTCGATCAGGCATGGAGTGCACGGTGGAGCGACGGCAGACTTCGGGTGTGGGACCTGACCCAGGCCGAGGATGGCGGAGGGCCGTGACGACCTCGAGCGGATCAGGATTCTTCCGGGTGGTGGCAACCGTGGTTCTGGCTTCCGTCCTGGCAGCGTGTGCTGCGGAACCCGGGCCCCCGGGGCTCGACCCCGCGGAGCTTCCCGAGATCCGACTCGAGGAAGTCCTCCGCCTCGGGGTGGTGGAGGGCCGGGAGGGTGAGGAGTTCGGCAACATCCGGGGACTCACCGTCACCGAGAACGACGAGCTCTGGATCATCGAGACCCTTCCCCCCATGCTGCGGAGGTTCTCCTGGGATGGGACGTTCCTGGGCACGTCTGGGCGCGAGGGAGAGGGTCCCGGGGAGTTTCAGGAAATTCGGGACCTGGAGCCCCTCCCCGACGGCGGGGTCCTCGTCCTCGACGCTCGGCAGCGTCGGGTCTCCCACTTCGACCCTGGAGGAACCTTCGTGGGGGGGTGGCCGCTTCCCAGTGGCCTCCGGTTCCATCTCCGTCGCGACCCGGCCTCCGGGATGCTCCACCTGGAGGCGCAGGACTTCGTGGCCCTCCAGAGGGATCTCGCGGAGGCCGCCTCCCAGGGCACGCGGCCGTCGATGAGCGAACCTCCCACGATCTGGATCCGGATGGATGAAGCCGGCCAGGTCCTGGACACCCTCCGGCCCCCTCCCGCATCGCGGACCCAGGCCGCGAACATCGTCTACCCGGTCGCCGGCGGCGAGGTGCTCATTCCCGGCCTCTCCGAACGACTCCACGTGGTGGACCGAAGTGGCCGGATCATCCATGCCTTCAACCGGAGCTACACGCTCGAGGTGGAGGCCGGCGGGAAGACGGACACGCTCGTGCACGTCGCCGCCCAACCCGTTCTGAAGACCGTGGCCGAGAGACGCGAACTCGAGGACCGGATCAATGCCGATCCCCGGCTGGGGGGCGGGCATTCGCTCGACCCTGCGAAGCCCATCATCGCGGAGATGGAGCTTGATCTGGACGACCGTATCTGGGTCCGGCTCAGGACCGAGGCGGAGGAACTGGACCGCTCCGGCTTCCGCTGGAGGGAGACGCTCCGCCTCTGGCACGTATGGGAGCCCGATGGGACGCCGGTCGGGGTCGTCCGCCTGCGACTGGGGGTGCACTGGATGGAGGCCCGGGGCGATCACCTGTGGGTCGCCACCCTCGGGGAGATGGGAGAGATCCAGATCATCCAGTACCGCATGGTGACGGGGTAGCCGGCGGAGGCGATCCAGGGGCGGCCGGGCCCGGTGGCTGGGGGGGGCCGGACGGGCCTGAGAGACAGGCTCCATGATTGACGACTCCGCAGGGCTTGCCCGCGCCCGGTGCCAACGCAATCGATCAGTCTGGGTGGTGGCCCGGCCGTCACGGGATGCCGGGGGGGTGCGGGCCTTCCGCCTGCTCATGGGTGCTTCCCCTCGATTCGGGTGACCGCATCAATCCGCCCTTTCCCGGCAACATGGGTCGCTCCATCCGCGCTCGCAACGACACCCAGGCGCATACGACGAAGGGCCGCCCCACCCGAAGGTGGAGCGGCCCTCCCCCAGTCCCACCCCGCGAGGGGGAGGGAACCCGGTCCGGAGACCGGAGCTTACATCTGGACGCCGTGGCTGCCGTCGGCGGAGACGTTGAAGGCCAGCCACATGCCGGAGACCGCGTGGCCCGGCACATAGCAGATGAGCGCGAACTCACCGGCCCGGTCGGCCACGAAGGTGAAGGACTCGCTCTCGCCCGGCATCGTGGACTCGGTCATCGAGGTCGGGTTCTCGGACATGGCGCCGGCGAAGACCGGCTCGGGGCTCGAGAAGTTGGCCGGGTACGTTGCCTGCCGCTCGCCCACGCCCACGGAGTGGGCCATGGCGGGGTCACGGTTCTCGAAGTTCACGGTCACGGTGAAGCCCTCGGGCACGGTGATCGCGCCACGGCCACCGTAGAGGCCGTTGTAGTTCCAGTGCTGGTTGGACGAGGTGGACCCGGCCACGAGGTTGATCGTGACGGTCTGTGCGTCCTCGTCCACGATGAACCAGTCGGCCGTGGCAGGCGCGGCGGCGGCCTGGTCGGCGGGCTGCTGGGTCGTGGCCGGCGCCGGAGCGGCGTCGTCGTCACCGCCACAGGCGGCGATACCGAAGATGAGGGCAGCGGAGAGAGCCTTGATGCGCATGGATCGATGTCCTTGTTCTGGTGGTTGCGGGGTGCCCCGGCCGGATTCCCCGACCGGTCCACCACCGGCTGAAGCGCAGGTCCCTGCGCCCGTCGGTGGCCCGGAAACGCCCGCAAGCGTTCCGGGAAGAACAGCAAGGAAAGGTAAGGGATCTGCCACGTGGGGGGTAGACCGGTGGCCCCACCGGAAACCGGACGAGGCGGTCAGGACGATGCGTACGCGGCGTTCTCCTCGATGTACCCTTCCGTGAGGTCGCACCCGAGGGCGGTGGCGCTTCCCCGGCCCACCCCCAGGTCGATATCGATCTGCACCGGGTCTCGGGCCAGGAGGCTCCGGATCTCCCCCTCGTCGAAGGAGGCCGCGGCCCCGTCCCGCACGACCCGGACCCCCTGGAGCGCCACCTGGACCCGGTCCGGAACCACCCGGCAGGTCACGCACTTTCCCACCGCCATGAGGAGTCGGCCCACGTTCGGGTCGGCGCCGTAGGCCATGGTCTTCACGAGTGGGGATTCGATCACCGCCCGGGCCACGATCCGGGCCTCGGCGTCGTCCGCCGCCCCCCGGACCCGGGCGCGGAGAAGCTTCGTCGCCCCCTCGCCGTCGCGGGCCACCGCCTCGGCCATCCGGACCGAGAGGGTGCGAAGCCCTTCGTGGAAGGCGTCTTCGTCCACCGCGCCCGCCACGCCGTTTGCGAGGATCGCCACCGTGTCGGAGGTGCTCGTGTCCGTGTCCACCGAGAGGAGCTGGAACGAGTCTCGCGCCGACCGGCGGAGGAGGTCGTCCAGCCGGGCCGCCTCGACCCTGGCATCGGTGAAGAAATAGACGAGCATCGTGGCCAGGTTCGGCGCGATCATCCCCGCCCCCTTTCCCACGGCGGTAATCACCGCATCCCCCACCGAAAGGGAGAAGGCCTTGGGGACCCGGTCCGTGGTCATGATCCCCTCGGCCCCCACGCGGGGGTCGTCCTCGAGTTCGGAGGCCATTCCCCGGAGTCCGGCCTCGATCTTCTCGATGGGGAGGCGGCGGCCGATGACTCCGGTGGAGCTCACGAGGACGAGGGAGGGGTCGATGCCGAGCTCGGCGGCGGCGGCGCGCCCCATGCGGCGGGCATCCTCCACGCCCGCCTCGCCCGTGGCCACGTTCGAGACCTTGGCGTTCACCACCACGGCCTGGAGGCGCCCGGCACGAAGGAGCTCGCGCCCCAGGAGGATCGGGGCGCCCGGAAAGTGGTTCCGGGTGAAGAGGGCGGCGGCGGCGGCGGGGACCTGGGAGTGGAAGAGGGAGAGGTCCTTTCCCGAGGCCTTGAGACCGCAGTTCCTGGATGCGCAGCGGAAGCCCCGGGGGAAGCGGGGCTCGGGGTGGAGGGTCACGCTTCGTCCTCCGGGGTGGGGCCCGCCGGGGGCTCGAGGGCCCCCCGGACCCGGTCGAGAGCCCCCACCAGGGCCCGGATCTCGGCTTCGTCGAAGGGCTCGAAAATCGCGTCCTCGGCCCGGGCCACCGGGTCGTCCAGGCGGGCCAGGAGGGCGAGGCCCGTCGGGGTGATCTCGGCGTAGACCCGGCGCCGGTCCTCGGAGGAGCGGGTGCGGCGCACGAGGCCGTCGCGCTCGAGGCGGTCCAGGAGGCGGGTCACCCCGGGCATGCGCTCGATCATGCGCTCGCCCACGGCCAGGGTGGGGAGCCCCCCGGGGCCTGCCCCCCGGAGGATGCGGAGCACGTTGTACTGCTGGAGGGTGATGCCGTGAGGCTCGATGACCCCCGCCATGCGACGACGGAGCGCATCGGCAGCGCGGATGATGGAGAGCCCCGCCTCCTGGGCCGGAGACCGGAACGGGCGGGTCCGCTGGAGGGCGTCTCCGAGGGGAACGATGTCCTTGGGATTCATGGCTCGAAGCTATCAGCCTGTGCGGGACGCTACCACCGGTGTCGGGCCACCTCCACTTCGGCGGCCACGTACCCGAAGGCGGGCCACTGGTCGGGACGCTCGAGGATCTGCTGGAAGCGCCTCCGGGCCTCGGTCTCGTCGCCCATGAGGAAGGCGTGGGCTCCGAGGCCGTAGAGGGCGGTGACGGAACCAAGCCCGGCGCCGTCGGCGGGGAGCACCGCCTCGGGCGGGAGGTCCCCCCTGAAGTGGAGGAGGAGGTCGCGGTAGGTGGTATTCTCGAGGAGTTCGTCTTCGGCGTCCACGGCGGCGGCCACCTCCCGGGCCCGGTCGTCCTGCCCCAGGCGTCGGAGGGTGAGGTTCAGCCAGTAGCGGGCGGCCACCTGGGTGTCGGGGTTGTCGGAGACGGCCAGGGTCTCCTCCCACGAGGCGAGAGCCTCCTCGAAGTCACCCGCCAGGTACTCGGCAAGGGCCCGGTGGTACCAGGCGTTGAAGGCCAGCGTCGTGAGGGGGATGCCTGCCGGGTTCGGGAGGCCGTCGGGCTCGATCTCGCCGCCGGCCGGGCCCATGTCGCGGGTGGCCCGGGCCAGGTCCTCGCGGGCGCGGGCAAACTCCCGGAGGGTGATCCAGCGGTGCCCCCGGTGCCGGAGAAAGCGCATGTCGTCGGGGAAGCGCTCAAGGCCCTCGGAGAAGGTCTCGATGGCGGCCCGGTAGTCGCCCAGGTAGGCGTGGTGGCGCCCGATCCAGATCCAGATCTCGGGGTCGTCGGGGTCCGTGGCCCGGTCCCGGAGGGCGTCTTCCAGGTTTTCCTCGCGGGTGGCCTGGACCTCCAGCGGAAGGGGGGGCGGGAAGAGTGCCTGCCCCAGGAGCGACCAGGCCTGCGCCCCCTCGGGAAGGGGCTCGGAGGTGCGGTCGATGCGGGGGAGGACGTCCGGATCGGCCGGGGGGGCGTCGCCCGGGGCGTCGGCGCCTCCGCACGCGGCGAGGGCCGCGCCGAGGGCGAGGGTGGCGGCCAGGGCGCCTGAACGGAACGGGAGGTGGGTGCGGCGCCGGGACACCGGGGTCTGGAGGCTCACGGAGGGATCCATGGGACGAGGCTTTTCGGGATGGGTCGGCTTGGCCGGGCGACGGGGTGCGCGGCTTCGCCTTCGCCGGCTGCGATCCCCGACGCTACGCGCCCCCCTGCCCGGCGACAAGGGCGGGGGCCCCGAGGGTGCGGGCGGCGGCGACCCCGCCCTGCCAGGTCGCCCCGAGGCTCACGCCCCCTCGCCAGCTCCCCGCGACGGCGAGCCCCGGGTGCCGTGCCTCGGCTGCGGCCACGGCGGAGACGCGGCGACCGTGTCCCGCCAGGTACTGGGGAATCGCCCCGGGCCAGCGGGTCACGAGGGTGAAGGCCGGGGGGCCCTCGGTGCCGATGAGACCGGAGAGCTCCTCCGAGACGAGGCCTTCGAGCTCGGCGTCGGGGAGGGCAGCGAGCTCGGGGGTGCGGGCCCCGCCCACGAAGTTCGCCGTCAGGACGAGCCCCGGCGGGACCCGCCCGGGGAAGAGGGTGCCCGGCCAGAGGGAGCCCAGGATCCGGCGCCCCTCCACCGAGGGAACGAGGAGCCCGAACCCGTCGATGCGGTGTCGGACCCGGTCGCGGGGCCACGCTGCGTGCACCACCGTAACCGGCGCATACCGGATCCCGGAAAGCGCCTCGGATGCCGCGGGGTCGACCGGGTGCAGGAGCCGGGCGGCGGCCTCGGCGGGGGTGGCGAGCACGACGGCGTCGACCTCCGCCCGGCCGGGCTCCGCACCCTCCCAGCAGACGGCCCAGCGGGGCCCACGTGCCGCAAGTTCCACGACGGGGGCGCCCAGGAGGATGCGCCCCGGCGCCCCGGGCCCGGCGCCTTCCTCGATCGCCTCCGCCATCCGGCGGGGCCAGGCCTGGAGCCCGCCTTCGAAGCTCACGATGCGCCCCTGGGGGCGTGGGCCCCCGTTCGGGGCGCGGGCTCGGGCGCGGGCCCGGGCGCGCAGCATCATCCCCAGGAGCACGCTTCCATGCTCCTGCTCCGCCTGGACGAGGTGGGGGAAGACGGCGCCCAGGGCGAGGGTCTCGGGGTCGCCGGCGAAGACCCCGGAGACGAAGGGGTCCACGAGGCGGTCCAGGAGCTCGGTGCCGAACCGGCGCCGGACGAAGGAGGCCACCGACTCGTCCATGGGGTCGGCTCCGCCCCCACCTCCCCGGCGGCGCCGGCGGAGCGGTTCGGAGAGGAGCCCGAGCTTTCCACCGGGAGAGAGAAGCGGGGTCGCAAGCAAGCTTCCGGGGCCGTGGGGGACCCGGACCGGCCGACCGTCCCGGACCACGTAGCGTACCCCCCCGGACGCGTCGGCGTCGAGGATGCGGTCGGCAAGGCCCACCGCCGCGAAGAGCTCCAGGAGCTCGGGGTCGCGGGTGGAGAGGGTCTGCGGGCCCCGCTCGACGAGCAGGGCGCCGAAGGGAGTGGCCACCGATTCCGACCGCACGGCTCCGCCCACCTCGGGTCCCGCCTCGAGCACGACGACGCGCCAACCTTCCTCCCGGAGGGTCCACCCCGCGGCGAGCCCGGCGAGCCCGGCACCCACCACGGCGGCGGTGGGCCGGCCTGCGCCCCCCGCTCCCGCCTCCTCCGGCTTCCCCTCGCCTTCCCTTGCCCCTTCCCTTTCGATGTCACGCGGGCTTGTCATGGGCCCAAGTCTAGCACGCGGTACAGGTGCGGGGCTACGGGTGGGGTCGTTCCGTCAATCGAGCGAACCAGGAGCACCCCGTCGAGCGGCGAGAAGCACGCTCATGGGAAGGAACATGGGCTGAGGGCCGACTTCCGGCGCGTTCGCCGCACGCGGGATCTCGACGAACCCGAGGCTCCGGTAGAAGGCCGTGCTGCGCGCATCGAGCGAGTCCAGGTACACTCCCACCGAGCCGAATGACTCCGCCCCCGCAGCGCATCGACGAAGCGCATCCCCCATGAGCCGGCGCCCGAGCCCCTTCCCCTGGTGGGCCGAAGCCACGGCGAAGAATCCCAGGTAGAAGACCCCGAGCGGGTGCGGAGGTGACGAACCCGGGACCACGCCGTCGAGGCGGGAACGTTCGAGTTCCCGGACCGAGAGCGTATGGAACCCGAGCACCGCTCCGCTTTCGTCGTCCACGAGGACGTAGACGCGGTTGGCACGATGCTTCTCGTGGTGCGCCCAGGCCCTCCGGGCGAGGAAGTCGTCGAGCGCCTTCACGCCGCAGGTGAAGCCCCGGTCCGTGTCCGCCTTCTCGAGGGGGCGAATGACGAACACGGGCGCGGTCAGTCCGCGCCGGATTCGGCCATGAGCTTTCGGAGCGCGTCCGTGGGCTCACCGGGTCGCTCGAGGATCCGCACCACTGCATCGAACGCATCCCCGTCGAGCGTGATCCGGCGTGCCGATGCCCGGGCCGCCTCGAGATGAGGGGTCGACAGCTCGATCGCGGGTCGGCCGCCTTCGTCCGTGGCCATGATGTGGCGCCCCCGCCTGGCCTGCTGGACGCACCAGTCGAAGACGTCGAGAGCGGCGCGGTAGAGATCGGCGTTTCCGGCGTCCAGCTCCTCCATGAGCCGGGTCGCCCGCTGAACCGTAGGCGCGTCGGTCACGCTTGTGTCGAGCCGTCGTGGCAATGTCGGTCGCGCCATGGGGTACCTCCTTCGCGTGGGTGGGCTTTCCGAATCTCTATCCCCACGGGCCCACCACGCAAGTACTACGTAAAAGTCACGCACCCACATCGCCGCACGCACGGGGTGGATGCGCGAAGCCCCGCAGCGGCCATGGCCACTGCGGGGCTCGTCTTCGTGCTCATGCGCCCGAGAGGATGCGGCTCGCTTCGCTCGCCAGGATCCTCTCGGAACACGGTCCGGACTTTCTTCCTACGAGTGCGCCCGAGAGGATGCGGCTCGCTTCGCTCGCCAGGATCCTCTCGGAACGCGGTCCGGACTTTCTTCCTACGAGTGCGCCCGAGAGGATGCGGCTCGCTTCGCTCGCCAGGATCCTCTCGGAACACGGTCCGGACTTCATGTCACGTTATGCGCCCGAGAGGATTCGAACCTCTGACCTTCGGCTCCGGAGGCCGACGCTCTATCCAGCTGAGCTACGGGCGCTTGGTGGTTCGATTCCGGACCCCGAGGGGCCCGGCGAACGGGGCTGCATGCGAAGTAAGCCGAGTTCTGTTCCTGCCGCGGAAGCTTGCGCCTCCGGGCGGGAGGGTCATTTCTCTGGGCGACGTGTCGCCACGCCGCTCGTGCAGCCGACCCGGGACTCGAATGGCGCGGGCCGCGCCTCGTCCCTGCTTGGCCTTGCTCCGGGTGGGGTTTGCCATGCGGCCTCCGTTACCGGCGGCCCGGTGCGCTCTTACCGCACCCTTTCACCCTTGCCTGTGCTCCCGAGGGAGCCATCGGCGGTCTGCTCTCTGTGGCACTTTCCGTCGGCTCTCGCCGCCCGGGCGTTACCCGGCACCCTGCCCTGTGGAGCTCGGACTTTCCTCCGGAGGTCCGGGCGAACCCGTCCACCGGCGACCCTCACTCGCATGCTGCCCGAACCGTGTTCGTTCAGGGCCCCAAAGCTACATCCGGGCGGGGACCGGGTAAAGGCCCGCAGGGGAAGGGGCGAGGCCCACCCGGGATGCGGGGGATCCCTGACGGCCCCGGCGGGTTAGCCCCTTCCGGCGCGCCCACCCGGGCGCATCCCCGGGAACGCACCCCCGACCCCTCTTGCGACGCCACCCACGCCCCGAGCGCATGCCCGACCCCTCGAACTCTCCCGTTGCCGTGATCACCGGAGCCTCCCGGGGCATCGGTTACGAGGTGGCCCTGGGGCTCGGCCAGGCCGGCTTCCGGGTCGTGGTCGTGGCCCGCTCCCCGGAGAGCACCCGCGAGGTCGTGGAGGACCTCACCGACGACCTGGGCGCCCCGCGCTTCGAGGGGGTCCACGCCGAGCTCACCCGCGAAGACCAGATCCTCGCCGCCGCCCGCGCCATTCTCGACCGGAATCCGTCCATCCACCTCCTCGTGAACAACGCCGGGGTGGCCGAACGACGCTACGCCCGCACCCACGAGGGCGTCGAGAAGACCCTCGCGGTGAACCACCTGGCCCCGGTCCGCCTGACCCACGCCCTCCTCCCGGCCCTCCTCCGTGCAGGGGAGGCGGGAGGGGAGCGGGGCGGTGCCCGGATCCTCAACGTGACCTCGCAGGCCCACGCGCGGCAGCTCGACCTGACCGCCTTCGAGGGGCCGAAGGGATACTCGGGACTCCACGCCTACCGCCAGTCGAAGCTCCTGAACGTGATCCACGCCTTCGACCTGGCCCGGCGCCTCCTGGGGACCGGCGTCACCGTGAACGCCGTGCACCCCGGGCTCGTGGGCACGGGCCTCCTCTACGACTTCCTTCCCGCGGGCCCGGTCCGCCGCATCATGACCCCCCTTCTCCGGGCCGTCTCCCTCCGCCCCGAAGAGGGTGCCCGCACCCCCCTTCTCGCAGCCACCTCGCCCGAACTTGCCGGGGTCACCGCCACCTACTTCCGGAAGGAGGCCCCGGCGGAGCCCGCCCCGGTGGCGGAGGACCGCGAGATCCAGGACGGCGTCCGCCTCTGGACCCGGGGCCTCACCGGGGTGGACTGGGGCGAGATCCCGGGGCTCTGACCGCCGGTCTCACCGCGGGCCGCCTCCAACCGGGACCGAGAAGGAAAGGCCCGCGCCTCCTCCAGGCGCCACCGCAACATGCCACGCCACCGCACGCCCCCGGTCGCTCTCGAGGTCGACGTCCGTCCAGAGCTCCCGGGAGCTCAGGGCCATCACGATGCCCACGGGGATGCCGATCACTCCCCCGACGACGACACCCAGCATGGCCGCCTCACCCCTGGACGACGGGTGCATGAAACACGCCATGAATCCCTGCTGCGTGCACTCCGTCCACGATGCGGCCGCCAGGACTCCACCCACCGCCGCCCCGGCAGCCACCCCCGTGCCAAACCCCCGAGCCCCCCTCCTCTGCTTGCCGGTCGACCGCTCCAGCCGCTCCATCTCGTCGAACCGGACCTCGATGATCCGGCTCCCTTCCACGAGGAGGGAGATCTGCTGGTCCTGGACGCGGGTCAGGAGCCCGGTCACCGATGACCCGTTCCGGACCGACACGCGTACCCGCTCGGTGGCCTCGAAGTGGTTCACCTCGAAGACCGGCAGGGGCTGGGCCACCACCTCGGTCGAGGGAACCCAGAGCACCGCAGCCGCCAGGGGAAGGATCCACACGGGGTTCTGGGCGCGCTTCTCGCACCGAACCTGCGGGAAGAACCGAACGGAATCAGGGGTCATCGGGGCCATGGGAGCCTCCTCGGTCCGGGAATGAAGCGGGGCCGAACGCCGATCGACCCCTCGCTCCCTCAACGTTGGGCCCTCCCTGCCCTCTGCATCCCCCGTTCAGATGACGTAGCACCCGGGTCCCGGGTACGTAGCCCGCCGGGCACCCCCGCCGCCGGCACCTGGAGGTGGTGCGTCCCGACCCCGACTCAGATCCGAAGCGAAGCGGCCTTCAGGCGCTCGTCCGACGTCACGAGCGCGACCTCTGCGCCAAGCCGGCGGCGCACGAGAAGCCAGGTGGCAAGGTGAAGCGCATCGAGGGTTCGGAGCGGTTGCGCAGGCTGGATCGCCTGGGCGAATTCGCAGACGGCAGGGGTCAGCTCCCAGAGCGTGCAGCGCGCCCAGATGGAATCCGCCTCGCGCTCCGCTTCGGCAAGCCGCGATTCGGGCTGACCCTCGCTCCGGAGCCGCGCGAAGGCCCGGGCCGACTCCACGAGCGCCAGCCGCGACGTGACGAGAAACCGTGCGTCCGCGAGCTGTCGCTCCACCTCGGGGGAGAGTCCCCGCTCCAGCACGGCCCGCAGAACCGCCGACGTATCAAGATAGACGACCTCGCTCACGCGTCGCCGCCGCGGTCCGAACGCACGGAGTCCAGGAGCTCTCCAACCTGCTCGGAAGTCAGCCCGGCACCCGCAGGGCGCCAGTTCCAGCCGTCACGAGAGAGGCGCGGCGGGCTCGCTTCGCCCGATTCCACGACCCCGCGGAGGCGCGCCTCGAGATCACCGCCCTCCGGTGCGCTCGGTCCAGGCTGCCTGAGCTCCGCCACGACCCGTCCTCGATCCGTGACCAGGAACACGTCGCCGCGCTTCACATCGCGGAGGTACTCGGATAACCGCGCCTTCAGCTCCCGTATTCCGACGACTCTCATGCCCGAATGTAGTCTCATGAGGCCACATCGGAAATCCCCTGCGCGGGCCCGTGCGGGAAAACCGCACGAAAACGGCGCATCGCCCCCCCTCCCCGATCCGGGCCGGGCTTGCCTTCTACCGAGGCCGAAGGAGCGTGGCCTTTACGATCTGGGGCAGATCGAGCTCCCCGGTCACGATCGCGTAGAGGGTATCGCCGTGCACCGCAGGGATCGTTCGGGGCGAAATCCGGAACCCGGAGCGCACCGACCCGACGAAGCGCGATTCCGGGTCGAAGACGTCGAAAAGGTCGCTCACTTCGCCGACCTCCTCCGTGACCTGGACCAGGAGATGCCCGTCGGGAAGGGGGATGAGACGCTCGATGATCGGGCGTTCGACGAGGACTTCGTCTCGTGCCCTTCCGGCTTCCCGCAACCCGCTCCGGACCAGGTCCTCCTCCTCGCTCGTGAGCGGCATCGACCGGTGATGCGCTTCCACGACCTGGAGGGTGTCTCCGGTAAGGGAGAGACGCACCGCCCGGTAGGCCCCGGTCCTCGCGACCCAGACGGTCCCGTCAGGCGCGATCGCATGCACGCGCGAGCTCAGGTACACCTGCCAGTTGCTGGAAGACGCAGGAGCCATGGGGGCGGCCGGCGGTGCGCTGCGGCGCGGGGGCTGTGGGCTCGCAACCGTGAGCACGGTGTCCTGGAGATCCGTCTCCGGAACGAAGCGCACGAAGTGAATCACCGACCGACCGCTCTCGTTCTGGCCTCCCGCCTCATCCAGGATCGACCCGTCGGAAAGGAAGTGCAACTGCTGCCGCAAGTCCCGCACCGACAGGCGTCGGGGCCACGTTGCATCGACGGTACCGGTCGAATCGAAGACGGTGTAGCGCGCGTTCCACCCGTCTGCCACCCAGAGCCGCCCGTCCGTGTCCCAGGCCATGGAGAGCGGACCATCGAACTCCCCGGGGCCCCCTCCCGGCCCGCCAATCCGGCGTACGAACCCGCCGTCCGGGTCAAACACCCGGATGTCCTGGGCCTGGAAGTCGATGAAATGGACACGACCGAGAGGATCGACTCCGACCACGGTAGGCCCGCCGAAGAGCTCGTGCTCCTCACCTTCCGCCGCGCCCACGCGCCACGCTTCGACCATGCGCCAGGGCTGGACGGAGTCATCCGGCTCCGCGGCCGCCTCCGGCTCTACTGAGTCCGTCGGAAGCTGGGCGGTGGGCGTGGCTTCGGCCCGAACCTCGGCGGCCGGTGCCGGCTCGGGCAGGGGGGCTTCGCGGGGTCCCGGGACTTCCGCGCAGGCTGCGGCCGCGAGGAGCAGGGCCACCGACCAGACCGATCGCCGAACTCCCTCGGAGGGCCCGGATCGAGGTGCAGGGAGTTTCACGCGCGCCTCCATGGATTCTCGTGGTCCAGTCCAGACTACACCCCCCCCAGCACCCCCGCCACCAGCTCGTGAAAGTGGTGCGTCCCCACCTCGCGCCGCGGCGAGAACCGCCCCGCCCGGTAGAGCCTGGAGGCCACCCCGCGCTGCACCGACTCCACGATCTCCTCGTCCTCCATCTCCACCCGGTGGAGGTCCCCGCCCGCCCCCGTCCCCCGGAGCTCGGGGCGCCACACGTAGCTCCGGAAGCGCACCCGCGTCCGCCGGGGGCCCAGGGGCTCCACCACGTTCATCGAGAGCCCCCACGGGTACACGTTCAGCATCAGGTTCGGGAAGAGCCAGAAGTAGAAGGCCGCGATCCGCTCCCCCGCTTCCGGATGCCCCTCCGGAAGCTCGAAGGCCGGGTCGTCACCCTTCGCCACCCCAAGCTGGAGGTTCCCCCAGGGAAAGCGCACGGTCCGGTACGCCTCGTAGTCCAGCACCCCGGTCAGGCTCCCGCCGTGCACGTACGGGATATGGAACTCCTCCAGGTAGTTGTCCACGTAGAGGATCCAGTTCGCCTCGAGGAGATAGTCCCGCGACGCCTCCGCCTCGAAACGGAACGCCTCCCACGGGAGAAACCCCACCCGCTCCCGGACCGGGGCGATCCAGTCGTCGAAGGGAATCCGGAGCGCGTTTCCTTCTTCTTCCTGGATGCGCACGGGGCCACCTTCCCCTGCGCCCGGGCCCTTCCCCTCCTCCCCCCGGAGGCCCGGGTCGAGCGAGGTGAAGAGGAGCCCTCCGAACGTCTCGAGGGGGAGGCGGGGGAGGTCGTCGTCGGGGGCGGGGAATCCCTCCACCCCCTCGAACTCGGGCATGTGGAGGAGGCAGCCGTCGAGGCCGAAGCGCCGGCCGTGGTAGCGGCAGCGCAGGTGCTTCACGTGCCCCTCGCCCTCGACCACGACGGCGCCCCGGTGGGTGCAGACGTTCGAGAGGCAGCGGAGCGCGTCCTCGTCCCGCACGAGGACCAGGGGCTCGTCCAGCGACCCCGGAAGGAGGGTCGTCGGGAGCACGTGCCCGGGAGCCCGGACCCGGGCCTCGTCGCCCACGTACTGCCAGCTCCGGGCAAAGAGACCCTCCACCAGGCGGGCATGGATCTCGGGGTCCGCCGCCACTCGGCCGGGGAGCGTGTGGGACCGGGCGATGTCGGCGGAGACGCGGATCGGATCGGGGCTGTCAGGAGGGCTCATGGAGGGGAAGGTTGCGCTTCGGGGCCCCGCGAGGCAACGCTCCGGGTGGCTGGACTGGTGGATCGGGATGCCACGATCGGGGTCGGGCGCAGCCGGCTCGGCGTCGTGCACGGCCTCGGCCGGAGCGCAGTCGCGGCCGATCCCGCGAGGTTCTCCCGTTGAAAACCCAAGCGTTGCTGTCCCGCCGCGGCGAAGTTATGTTTTAGCCTCACAAAACCTAAGTACCCGGGAGGCGCCGGCGCTCCAGTGTGTTTTTATTCCAAAAAACACAACCCTGGCGGCGTCGGCGCCCGGATCGACGCCTTTTGGGGGGGACTTGGCCGCGTTGAACTTTCGCTTTCTGGGCCCCGAGCCGATCGCACAGCAGGTCGAATCCGTGCTCGCACGGATTGCGGCTGGCGAGCCCCCGGATGGGCTTGAGGGCCTTCAGGTCGATGTGAAGGAAGAGCCGGGGCGGCGCGGGGCTGGGGGAAGGGTAGAGCCCGGAGCGGAGGAGAGTGAGGAGGCGGCTCGGTACCTTGCGGAGGAAATGGCGTGCTTCGCCAACACCCCGGGCGGAGGGGCCATCATCCTGGGCATAGCCGATGACGGGACGAGGATCGGGACCTCGCTTCAGGCCGAGAGACTCAGGCATCGCATCTACGAGCTGACCGGCCGAAAGCTGGCGGTGAGTATCCGGGAAGTAGACATGGAGGGAACCCGGATCCTGGTCCTGAAGACCGACCAGGCGATCGAGATGATCTACTTCAACGGGAAGGCAAAGTGGAGGGTCAACGACCACTGCGTGCCCGTCGATCCGACGGCCTGGTTCGCCGAAATGGGCCGGAGGGCGGGCTATGACTGGTCCGCCGAGGGCTCCGGGCACACGTTCGAGGACGTCGACAGCGGCGCGATCGACGTCGCTCGAAAGTACCTTGCCACCGCCGGCTTGGCGGGGGACGAGGGAGCGTCCCGACTCGCTGATGCATCGGACAAGGACCTCCTCCGACGACTGAACGTCGTGGATGGCGGAGGTACGTTGACGAACGCCGGGTCGCTGCTGTTTGTCGAGACTCCGGAGATCGGCCTGGATTACATCAGGCGCGAGACTCCGGGCGGCGACAGTCTGGCTCGCGTACGCGCCGGGGGCCCACTGCTGAAGCAGATCGCGGAGGTGGAGCGGGCGATCGAAAGCGCAAACAGAATCATCCACATGCCCAGCGGGTTTGCACACTCCCAGATGAGGGCCGTGCCTTCTCGAGCACTCCGGGAGGCCGTCATCAACGGAGCGGTTCACCGGGACTGGATGTCACCGCATGCGACGGTGATCGAGCACGTCGGGGACATGTTGACCATCACCTCTCCCGGAGGATTCGTGGGAGGTGTGAGTCCGGCGAACATCATCACCCATCCTGCGGTCCCTCGCTATCGATCCCTCTCCGAGGCTGCAGCTTCCCTTCGCCTGGCGGAGCGCGAAGGGATCGGCGTCGACCGAATGATGCTCGACATGCTCGCGCGGGGCCACCGGGATCCCAAGATCGAGGAGATCCCCGGGCCCTACGTAAGGGTGAGCCTGGTTGGCGGGTCGCCCGATCCGGAGATGTTGACGCTCCTGTCGTCCACCGTGCCCGCAGCCATCCTTCGCGACCTGGACTCACTCCTCCTGATCACCCACCTGGCGCGTACCGGATGGGTAGATGCCAGGACCGCAGCTCCCGTGCTGCAGCGCCCCCTCATCGAAGCGGAAGCCGCACTCGAGCGTCTCGAAGAGGCACGGACAGACCGGGTCTCGCTCATCGTGACGGTGCAAGGCGCCCCGGATGGAGCGCCCTCAGCCTACCGCCTCTCGGACCGCGCTCGAGAGATCCTGGGTTCCCGAACCAGCATGCTGAGGACTCTGGAGGGGCGGAAGCAACTCATCTCGCACTGGGCACGGCACCGAGGACGCGTATCAAGCACGGAAGCCGCCGATCTGGCAGGGATCAGTTCGACCTATGCCGCCTCCGAGGTGCTTCCCGAGCTGGAACAGGAAGGGGTCCTTCTACCGAGCCGGGCGAACCGTCGGGGAAGGGGATTCCACTACCTCCCGAGGTCCGGTCACATCTGAGGGTGGGGGCTCCGCCCTTTCATCCGTCACACCGCGTTCCGTTCGATCACCCAACCGGTGCATCCCGGTGTCCTTGCCGGTCGGCGGCCGGCATGTCCATGCCGGCCTCCCGGATCCGATCGCCGCGTCCGCTCCGCATCGAACTCCGACCGCCCTACGTACCCGCGTGACTTGGGGCCCAGCGCCAACCGGAAGGCCCCCACGTCCCGCACCCCAGACCTCCTCGGTCCGGCCTCTGGAATGCCCTCGATTTCAGTACCAGGACTCTTTGAGAGTGTGAACACCGCCGCCCTCACCCCCGGCTCGATCTGGTCCCCCAGTCCTCCCTCCGATGCCTTCAAGATCGCGGCGTGCCCCCCGGGCGCCAACCCGGGGCTCGTGTGATCGTGATCGACTTCACACGGGAGGGTACGCTGCTTTTCTCATCCTCTCAACCCACCCCGGTCACGGAAGGGCATGCTACCTTTCGACCACTGCTCGCGCCTGGCAGGTCATTCGCGGAGATCGGAACGGGAGTGATCGGGATATCCTCTGAGCTCAAGCCGGAGAACCTCGATCCATTGGTGTCCATTGTCCGCTTCCCGCATCACCGTGACCCGCCCATCCACGAGAAACTGGTGCACATGTTCATCAATCTCGAGGTGCGCAACCGCCTCGCCACGATCCAGATCGATGACGCTGATCACCGTGTTCAACCGGGCGTTGACCTGACGCGGATCGAGGTATCCGCTCGGTAGTGGCCCCCGCGCGGGCAGGCCTTCGGGCGGGGGCCGGTAGTCGGGGTCGCGGACTGTACTCGTCACCCACAGCAGTCCCGTCCTTGAGTCCTCCCAGACGTGAAGCAGCCTGGCTCCTCTGTCGTCAGCCGCCCCCGGGCGAGCGGAGCGGAGCCAGTCCGCGCTCCACTCGATTGACGCGATGCGCTCTCCCTGGAGGCTCCATCTCTCGATCAGCCGGTCCCCGGCCCGGACGAGCCAGATGGATTCGTCTGACGAGCCGGCCACGTGCGTGACGGTGCTGGACCGATCGGGCCGAAGATCGGACTGCGGTCCGATCCCGCGGATTGCCGTCCCCGACCGCGCGTCGTAAACCACGACTTCCCGGTCCGGGACTTCCCGGGAACGGGCACTCCCCGCCAGCACCACGAGGATGGTGTCGCCGATCACCACCGCCACCTCGGGCGGGACGACCCCGCGAAACATGCGGCGAAACGCCCGGTGCGATCCAAAGACGTGGACCGAGGACCCGGCGAGGTCGTATACGAACACTTCACCATTCGGCGAACTTGCGAGTCGAGACGGAAGCCCGAGCTCACCGGGACCCTGCCCCCGCCGCGCCAGGGGACCGACGAAGCCACCGTCGGACGCGTAGACCAACACGCCCACCGCCGGCAACTGGATCGACACGACATGGAAGGCTCCATCCGAGAGTCCGAGTGCGACCCAGGAGAGGCCCGCCGGCCCGGCCTCATCCGTGACCGCTCCGAGCGCGAGCCGTTCCGACACGACGATTTCGCACTGCGGGCAGTGCGGGCGGCCAGAGATCGGCTGCGCTGACGCGAGACCTGGCCACGCGAGTAGCAGCACGAGGAGCCGGGAGGCCACTCCGAACATCAGATCGGCCCGGATTGAGCCGCGCTGGCGGTACCTTCCCGGTGGTTTGCCGGGGTGATACGCACTGACCCCTCGGGCTTCGCTGCAGGGAGCGCCGGAGAAGTGGCGGCTTGTCGTCGCACGATCTCACCGAGTGTGAGGATCCTTGCAAGCTCCACATCGACGACGATATCGAGAACGACGGTTGTCCCGTCGCAACCGTACACCTGGAACGCGGAACGGCTCGGGTCGAACCCATACGAGTCCGGATGACCCGCTACCTGCTGAACCAGCCACTCCGCGTTCCCCGCCTTGAGCTGCTCGAGAGCGAAGGCTCCCCCCCCACCACACCGATTCTCGGGGCAGACCCCGCCATGAGCGACCAACGGATCGTTGCAGTAAGCCTCTTCGGGGCAGATTCTGCAGGAGTCACCCCCGCCGCCATGGAGATGTACCCCGCAGTAGTCCATGTGCCAGAAGTGCACCCAGTATCCCCCGGCGGAGTCTGGCATCTGGGCCTGCGAGCAGAGCCGGCACGTGCTGTCGGAGGCCGCGGTTTCGTCATTGGCTCCGGCCACGTGGACGGTGGGCAGCAGGTCAGCCGTGTATGACGCCATCGTCACCTCCTTCCCGGTCACCGGTGAAGCCAGCATCAGGGCACCCAGAGCAAACGTGCCCACCACTTGCAGGGTACGGTATCGGTGGCCCTCTCGCATGATCTCCTCCTCAAAGTTGGTCTGAACAGGCTTGGAGCACGTCTCGCGCGAACGTTTCGGCGGTGACGCTACAGAACTCCATCGCGCCCTCACGTGCGACGGCATCCGCGTCCCGTGACATGCACGCCGACGGCAAGATACCGCCATCCGCCGCCGCCACCCCCCCCCGTTTCCCCACACAACCCCCCGGTTGTCCAACAGAAGCCTCCGGCGATCGATTTGTCTCTACCCGACCGTACGTCACTCCGCGACCGCTCCCCGGCGTCGACCCACCTTCTCTCGAAACAGATGTACGAGGTCCTCGCCGCGAAGCGCGCTCGGTGGTTTCCCTGCCAGGCGTTTGAGGAACTCCGCGAGCTTCTCGCGATTCCGAAACCCGATTTCCACGGCCACGCTTTCCCATGACGCCGAGCGTGTGCGCAGAAGGGTGGCCCGAAGCGCGATCGTCCAGCGAACGATCCAGCCTGGTGCGGGAAGTCCCTCGCGCCTGAGCTCACGGTCAAGGTGGTACGCCTGCGCCCCTGGTAGCCAGAGCGCAGCAAGGCGACTCACGGAGAGGGCCGGCTCGTCCTCGATGTTCCCGTTCCGGTATGCCACCGGGAGCGCGGCGCGGAGGAGCGCCACGTACCGGGCGCCGAGGAGATCCACGAGCGAGTCGATGAGCACGTACCCATCGGCAAGGCTCCCCGCGACCCGCAACCGACTGGCCATCCACTCGGGGCCGTCCGCGTGGGCGAGCGAGGCAACGACGCCGACCCGCGAGAGCTCGATCGCCTCTTGAAGCGAAAGACAACTCCCGGACGGATAGAGCAGGACTGCGGATCGCGGATGAGCCCGAACAACGGCTTCGATCCGCCGCCGCACCTCGGCCCGACCCACCGGGTCGAGCGGCCCAGGGACCCGGGCACACGGATCCACGATGATCATGCTTGGCGGAGAGTCCGTGCTCCCGTGCAACAGGTCGTTCCACTCGGCGATCGGGTTCACCTGGATCCGGCCCCCTCCGCGTTGCTCGACAACCTCGAATGCTCGCTGCAGATCAGCAAGGCGCTGCGGGTCAGGCACATGGCACCAGGCTGTCGCTTCACTCATGGCTCCACCGCGTGCGAGACCACAGACCCGCGCTTGAGCGCATCGGCCCACCGCCGGCGCAACCCCGGGTCCGCCGCCACCCGGCCCGGAAGGGTGTGCGAGCGGGCAATGCTGGGGTCCACGCGGAGGGGTTCGAATCGGTCCATTGCGGGAATGGTTGCGCTCCGAGGCCCCGCGAGGCAACGCTCAAGGTGGCTGGACGCATCCCATCCACCGACGCGCAGGCCCGCCACCCGCCCCCCTTGCCCTCAGACCCTGCTCCCATGCACGACACCTCGGCCCCCTTCCACCCTTCCCGCACCGCCTTCGCCCTCCTCGCCCTCTTCGCCCTCGTCGGCATCGCCGCCTGCGGCACCGACGCCCCGGCCCAGGCAGGAGCGGGCGAAGTCCCGGAGCTCGACCCCGTGGTCGAGGAGCTCTACCGGGTCGGGAACGTCGATGGCACCTCGTGGGATGCCTTCAGCCGGATCACCTCCATGGCCTTCGGCACCGACGGCGTCCTTCACGTGCTCGATGCCGGGACCCGCCGGATTCACCGGATCGCACCCGACGGCACGCACCTTGGGAGCTTCGGAAGGCAGGGCGACGGACCGGGCGAATTCCGGAGCCCGGCGGGGGTGGCGGTCCTCGCCGACGGCCGGATCGTGGTGGCCGACGCCGGCCACCCGGCCTTCATGGTCTTCGCCCCCGACGGCACCTTCCTCGAGTCCCGGCGCATGGAGGGGACCGCCCTTCCCGGAAACCGGCTCTTCACCCAGGGCGGGAGCGCCGTCGTGGCCGACGCCCGGAGCTTCCGCTTCGAAGGGGGCCCGGGCGGCATGCCTGCGCCCCCCACCACGACCCCGGTGCGCCGCTGGGAGCTGGACGCCCCGGCGGGCGGAGCCTCCGACGGGGAGCTGATCCTCGAGGCGTGGCGCCCCGTGCGCGACCAGCCCCGGGCCACCGGAGGCGCGGGCGGAATGGCCTTCGGCATGGCCATGGCCCGGGCCTTCGAGCCCCAGCTCCACCTGGCGGTCCTCCCCGACGGCCGCCTCGCGGTGGCCGATTCGTCCGCGTATGCCATCCGGATCTTCGACGCCGACGGGGGCGACCGGAACACCCCCGTGGCCATGATCGGGCGCGACATCGCCCCCCGCCCCGTGGGACCCGCCGAAGAGGAGGCCGAGCGCACCCGCCAGCGGGAGGAACTCGAGGCGGGAGGCGGCCCCCAGATCCAGATCGCCACCGCCGGCCCCGGGGGCGGAGCGGTACAGGCCGTGCCCCAGGCCCAGGTCCAGGAGATGCTCGAGGCCCGCATCGCATCGATGGAGTTCTGGCACGAGCTCCCGGTGATCCGGCGCCTCGCCGCCGACGCCGACGGTCGGCTCTGGGTGGAGCGGAGCGCCGGCGTGGGCGAGGTGGGCCCCACCGACATCCTCATCGCCGACGGGACCGTGGTGGGAACGATCCGGGCCGGCGGGCTCCGGACCCCCGTGGCCTTCGGCCCCGGCGGGCTCGCCGCATGGCTCGAGCCCGACGAGCTCGAGGTTCCCTTCATCCGGGTCGGGAGGGTCCGCTTCGAGTGACCCCCCGCGGGAGGGGGCGGGCGACCCACCCGGGGCAGGCCGCGTGTCACGCCCCGGTCGGCTGGCTCGTTTCTACCCCGGGCCCACGCCGCGCGCCCCTCCCTCCATCCCGACTGCCCGAACCTGCCATGACCCGTCGCATCCTCCTCCGAACGATCGCCGCGTCGAGCCTGTGCCTCGTTCTTGCCGGATGCGGCGAGGGGCTTCCCACCGGTCTCCTGGCCGGGGAGCCGGACGGGGCCTTCCGGATGGAGCGGGAGCGGTACGACCTGGTGCGGAAGGACGGCTACTGGGAAGGGACGATCGGGTACACCTGGGAGAACCGGACCGGGGGCGACGTCTTTCTCGTGAACTGCAACGGGGGCTTCGCCCTCCACCTCGAGCGGTGGAACGGGAGCGGGTGGACGCCGGCGTGGGGGCCGGCCCTTCCCGACTGCCTGAGCGCGCCCATCGTAATCGCCGGGGGCGAGCGGCGAAGCTTCACCCTCCAGGTGCTGGGCGCGGATCCCGGGTCGAACTGGGCGCCGGCCTTCGACCGGAAGGACCCGGCGGGGTGGTACCGGCTCGTCTGGACGGCGGCGCTCTCCTCCTTCGACGGGTCCACCTACCCCTTCGGCGAGGCCATCGACGCCGAGCATCGGACCTCGAGTCCCTTCCGGATCCGGACGCGGTAGCCGGGCCCCCTTTCTTCCGCGCGGGGGCGCGGGTAGCGTTCCGGAAATGAGCGACGCATCCTCCGCCCCCTCCGCCCCGGCCATGACCTTCCGGACCCCCCTCTGGGTCCTCGGGGGGACCCTCGCGGGTGCGCTCCTCCAGTGGATGCCGGAGGAGCCGTCGGCGTGGCGGTGGCTCCCCTTCGCCGTGGCGTACCTGGTGGGCGGCGTGCCCATTGCCCGGGGAGCGTGGGAGGCGCTTCGCGAGGGGCGTCTCTCCATCGACTTCCTGATGGGGGCCGCGGCACTCGGGGCGGCGGCCCTGGGCGAGCCCCTCGAGGGGGCGATCCTCCTCTTCCTCTTCACCCTTTCGGGGGCCCTCGAGGCCCGGGCCCTCGGAAAGACCCGGGGGGCGGTGGAGGCGCTCATGGAGCTCCGCCCGGAAGAGGCGCTCCTCCTGGACGCCGAGGGGCGGGAGGCGGGGCGGGTGCCGGTGGAGTCCCTCGTCCCCGGGCAGCGGGTGCGGGTGCGCCCCGGCGAGCGAATCCCCACCGACGGGGTCGTGGTCGAGGGGTCGGGCGACGTGGACCAGGCGGCGATCACCGGCGAGTCGCTCCCGGTGCGGAAGGCGGCGGGGGCACAGGTCTTCGCCGCCACGATCCTCTCCGGGGGGGCGCTCACGGTCGAGGTCACCCACGGTGCCCAGGACACCCTCCTCGCCCGGATCATCCGCCTGGTGGAGGAGGCCCGCGAGAACCGGGCGCCGGCCCAGCACTTCATTGACCGCTTCGCCCACCCCTACACGGTGGCGGTGGTGGCGGGGACCCTTCTCTACTGGATCGTCCCGCCCTTTCTCCTGGACTGGAGCTGGGCCGAATCCTTCTACCGCGCCATGACGCTTCTCGTGGTGGCGAGCCCCTGCGCCCTCATCATCTCGACACCGGCGGCGATCCTCTCGGGGATCGCGAACGGGGCGCGGCACGGGATCCTCTTCAAGGGCGGGGCGATCCTGGACCTGGCCGGGGCGGTGGACACCCTGGCCTTCGACAAGACGGGAACGCTCACCGAGGGGCGGCCCCGCCTCCTCGACCGGGTGGTTTCCGGGGATGCGGAGCTTGCCGCCTTCGGCGTGGGGGCGGACGCGCCCGGCGGGGCGGGCGCACCGGACCCGGAGCGGATGCTCCTTCGCCTCGTGGCCTCCCTGGAGGCGGACTCGGAGCACCACCTGGCGCGGGCGGTCCTGGGGGCGGCGCGGGAGGAGGGGGTGGGGCTCCTTCCGGTGGAGGAGTTCGAAGCGATCCCCGGGCAGGGGGTGGCGGGGGAGGTGGCGGGGGTGCCGGCCTGGGTCGGAAACGACGCCATGGCCCGGCACCGGGGGGTGCGGATCCCGACGGAACTCCGGGGGTGGGTGGCCGACGCCACCTCCCTCGGGCGGTCCGTCGTGTACGTGGGGGCGGGGGCGCAGGTGGTGGGGGCCATGGCCTTCGGCGACCGGCTCAAGCCCGACGCGGCGGCGGCGATCCGGCACCTCAAGTACGAGGGGGTGCGGTGGATCACGATCCTCTCCGGCGACCACCCCGACGCGGTGCGGGCGGTGGCCGCCGAGCTCGGGGCCGACGAGGTCCGGGCCGGGCTCCTCCCCCACGAGAAGGTGGAGGCGGTCCGGGAGCTCGAAGCCCGGTCCCGGGGGGTGGCCATGGTGGGCGACGGGGTGAACGACGCCCCGGCCATGGCGGCCTCGTCTCTCGGGATCGCCATGGGGGCCGCGGGCACCGACGTGGCCATCGAGACCGCCGACGTGGTGCTGATGGGGCACGAGGTGGCGAAGGTGGACTACGTGCTCCACCTGGGGCGGCGGGCGCGCCGGATCGTGCGTCAGAACGTGGGCTTTTCGGTGGGGTGGATGCTCATTCTCGTGGGGGTGGCCGCCACCGTGGGGATCCCCCTCACCCTGGCGGTGGTGGCCCACGAGGGGAGCACCCTTCTCGTGGCACTGAACGGACTCCGGCTCCTCCGGGGCGGGCCGCATCCCCCGGAGGTGCCGGGTGGTGCGAGAGGTGTGCCCCGAAGCGGGCCGCGCACTGGACCCCGGCGGGTGAAGGCCGACCCCACCTCCACCGTAGGGAGCGCATGAACGAAATCCTGCACCAGCCCTCCTTCCGGGCGAACTCGATCCTCCTCGTGGGCTTCCTGGTCCTGGGCGTCTGGCTCGGGGTCACCCTTCCGGAGCGTTACCCCGTGCACTTCGACCTGGCCGGGAACCCCACCCGGTGGGAGGAGGGGGGCCCGGGCATGTGGATCCTCCTCGTCGTGATCGGCTTTCTGACCATGGGGAAGCTGCACCTGGTCCAGTGGGGACTCCTCTCGAACCCCGACTCGAGGCTCCTGAACGTTCCTCACAAGGAGCTCTTCTTCCAGCTCCCGAGGGAGCGGCGGATCCCGGTCTTCCGGAGAATGAGCCGAATGCTCGGGCTCGTGAACACGAGCTCCATCGTCCTCTTCTCCGCGATCCTTCTCATGACCTGGTGGTCGGCCCACGCCGCCGCATCTCCCGACGGGGAGGCCGCGTTCGGGGTGGGGCCGGCGCTCTGGACCGCCCGGTGGAGCCTCTGGATCGCTCTCGCCTTTCTTCTCGTCTACCCGCTGGTGGAGGCGGTGGCGTGTTCCCGCATCATCCGGCGGAAACTCGTGGAGGAAGGGCTCCTCCCGGAGGGCTGACGGGCAAGGAAGCGGGGTGCCCCGGAGTCCGCCCGGGGCACCCCGCCTACCACCGGGTGCGAAGGATCAGCCGGAGGGCTCAGTCCTCGTCCGGTTCCAGGACCGCGCAGGCGACCCGGGTCTCGAGGTCGTCCGAACCCCGCCGCAGGTCGAAGACCACCGCCTCGAGGGTGGCCGAAAGGGGAAGCTCCACCTCGGCGCTCCAGGCCCCCTCTTCGTCCAGCTCCACCGGGGGGAACTCCTCGAAGTCGCCCAGCGGGTCGCCGGGCTCGGCGCAGCTCCCCTCGCGGAGCATCCAGGGAAGTCCACCCTCGGCCTCGGGGGCACCCTCCATCTCGACTTCGATCGTGAATCCCTCGCCCGCCACGAGGACGAGGCTCACCGTCCCCTCCACCTCCGAGAACCCCTCGGCGGGGTCGAGGGCCCCCTGGAAGCGGGGCGGATCCGCCGGCGGATCGGTGGGCGAGGACTCGTTGCACCCCGCCGCGACGAGCAGAAGGGGAAGGAGGACGGCCGGGAGGATCCGGCCGCGCGCCCCGCGCCGCCCACCGGAGCGGGGGTTGGACGGTTCACGCGAAGCGTGCTCCGGCCTCAGTTGTTCGTACAGGTAATTACAAGTCATGACATGCACGCCGTTCCTGGGTACGAAGCCCGCCGGGTCCGGAACGCGGGACCCTGGAGGACCCCCGACCGCCGCGTTGCGGCCGGGCCTTCGTACCGGGAACGAGGGAGGGGGCGGGTGTGTGACAGGGGGGGTGGTCGAATCGGCCCAGGACCGCCCATGATGCAATACGATTGTTGTCCAATACAGCGCTGAGCATTACTTTTCGTGGTAATCGTAGCGCCTCGCTGGGCAGATCGCCGCCAGATCGCCCAAGCCACCCCGTCGGCTATCCTGGAGGGCACCCATACCCATGCGAGCCGAGCAATTCATCGACGCCCTGGCGGCCGGCGGAAGGCACCACTTCACGACTCATGCCGCGATCGAGGCGATCGGAGGCAGCGCCGAAGCGGTCCGCGCACAACTGCGGCGACTGAAGCAGAAGGGGCGGGTCGCAAGCCCCATGCGCTCGTTCCACGTCGTGGTCCCCCCGGAGTACCGGCGACTGGGGTGTCTCCCTGCGGAGCACTTCGTCGGTCCGCTGATGGAGTACCTGGGTCAGCCGTACTACGTTGCGTTGCTCTCGGCGGCGGAGCGACACGGCGCGGCGCACCAGCGGCCGCAGTCCCTCCAGGTCATGACCACGAAAGCTCGCCCGCCGGTGGAGTGCGGCCATGGACGCATCCTGTTCGTCGCTCGGAGCGATCTCGAGCGGATGCCGACCCTGTCGTTCAGGACGCCCCGTGGCTACGTCAGGTATTCCACGCCGGAGGTGACGGCGCTCGAGATGGTCGGCTATCCACGGCACTCCGGAGGACTCGGCAACGTGGTCACCGTTCTCGCGGAGCTTCGTACAGAACTGGACCGAGTGAAGCTCGTGGAGGCCGCCATGCTGAGCCCGATCGGCTGGTCGCAGCGCCTCGGGCACCTGCTGGAGCGGCTGGGCGCGGCGGACCAGTCGGAGGCGCTCCTTCCAGTCGTGAATGACCGCGCTCGCAGTTACATCCCCCTCCGGCGCTCGGCAGCAATCGCGGGAGCCACCCGTGACCCGAAATGGAAGGTCCTCGTGAATGTTGAGCTGGATCCAGACGCATGATCCCCAGGGACTTCATCAGCGAATGGCGGGCGCAGGCGCCCTGGCGTCTCGACGCCCAGGTCGAGCAGGACCTCGTGATCAGTCGGGCTCTCGTCGAGATGTTCTCGGTCCCGGCCGTGCGAGACCGGGTAGCGTTCCGGGGAGGAACCGCGCTTTACAAGCTCCACTTTCTCCCGCCCGCTCGCTACTCCGAGGACATTGATCTCGTCCAGGTTGACCCCACGGTGATCGGAGACACGCTTGACCACCTCCGGAGTGCCCTCGATCCGTGGCTGGGGCAACCGCAGCGGAAGTTCGGGAAGGACCGGGTCAGCCTCGTGTACCGATTCGAATCGGAGGACTCCCCTCCGATGAGGATGAGACTGAAAGTCGAGATCAACACGCAGGAGCGCTTCACGGAACTTGGCCTCGTGAGCGTCCCTTTCGCAGTCGAGGGGCGCTGGTTCAGTGGGTCGACCCACGTCACCACGTTCGACGTCCACGAACTGCTTGGCACGAAGCTCCGTGCCCTGTATCAGCGCAGGAAGGGCCGTGACCTGTTTGACATGGCCTTCGCCCTCCAGCGCACCGAGATCGACATCCCGACTCTGATCAGGTGCTTCCAACGGTACATGACCGAGGGCGGACACGCCGTGTCGAGGGCGCAGTTCGAGGCCAACCTCCTCGAGAAGTCGCGTGACGCGGACTTCCGGACTGACACGAGGGCGCTCCTCGGCCCGACCATCCCGTGGGACTTCGACGAAGCCATGCGACTCGTCCGTGAGCGCGTCGTCGCCCACCTGCCCGGCGATCCCTGGAGGGGGGACGGCTCATGAAGCGGGGGGTCGGACACGGGGCCCACGTCGGGTCCGGTTGAGGCCACCCCCTCCCTGACTCCCCTATCGGGTCCGGCTGCGTGTCGCCGCAGCCGCCCCCAACCACCCTCACCCCTCCGCATCCTCCCAGAGCTTCCGGTCCAGGGAGAGGAGCCCGCCTCCGGTCCAGAGAAGCGCGAGGCAGGCGGCGGCAAGCCCGAGCTCGATCCAGATTCCCGCCGGGTCGGCGAGGCGCACCACGACGATCGCCCCCACGAGCACGGTCAGGAGGGGGAGGACCG
>JBJHCE010000017.1:0-28411 GCA_050485865.1 Gemmatimonadales bacterium
TTGCGGGGCAGTGGTGGGACGGTTGCTTAGACACATCCAACCTACTGCGGCCCAACAACATGAGCCATGGGCTTTTTTGTATCCCTCTATCTCACCATCTCAGACCTGGTGAATAAGGCAGGTTGAGTGCGTTGGAGCTCCTGGGACGTTGTGGCCACGAGCACGGAATCGTCAGAGTCTCTCGGCTAAGGCTAAGGTTGGTGGGTCCCGACGATCCGGTTCACCGGTGTGAAACTTGCGCCCGTGTCCACCTCCACTGGGGAACCGGCGTTTGCACACGCTGCCTCTCGCGCCTGCCGACGACGGGCGTAAGCAACCCGGGCGGGGAGACAGTCGCGTCGCTGTATGCTAGAAGCTTTTTGTCTCGCCGCGTGCTCCGGTCGCTAGAGGAGACTGGCCCGAGGCCTTCGTCCGATGGCTCCTACCGACTCCACTGCGAGGAACTGACCGGACAAACCGAGGACGGTGCTCGCCGCCAACGAGAGTTTAGGGGGATTTTCGTGCCGCGGTGGCAGGCCGACGGACCAGAGGATGGCTCCGATGGAGCATCCTCGGGCCGGCTCTTGACTGGTGTCGACACGTCATACCGGGCCAGGTCGGAGATTGACCTTCTGACTGTGACCACGACGATGGAGGTGGGGATCGACATCGGTCCTCTCCAGACGGTCCTGCAGGCCAATATGCCACCACAGCGGTTCAACTACCAACAGCGCGTGGGCCGAGCAGGGAGACGGGGACAGGCCTTTTCGATGGCTCTTACCATCTGTCGTACCCGCAGTCACGACTTGCACTACTTTCGCCATCCGAAGCGGATGACCGGAGACGTCCCCCCACCGCCATTTCTGACGAAGACCCTCCCGGATATCGCCCGCCGACTGCTTTACAAGGGGTGGTTAGTTGAGGCCTTCAAAGTCCTGCGACAGCGAGTGCGCGCCCGTGGTGAGGTGTTCCCCGCGGACCTTATGTCTCCACCTGACATCCATGGTGAGTTCTTGCCGTCGGGGCTTCTTCTGGATGGTGGCCAAGTGTCCTGGGCGGACGAGATCGAGGAGGCGTTGCTTGAGACCGAGGGCTATGCGATCGGCCTTGAGCGAGTATTGCTGGAGGGCACCGGCCTCAAGCTGGCCGACCTAGTGGATGGTCGTGCGATGCGGAGTCATATGGAGGACGCCGTCAGGGTGATCCTAGAACCCGGGCTCGGGCACACACTGGCAGAGCGTGGGTTGTTGCCGATGTACGGGATGCCGACGCGCGTTCGTAACCTCTACCTCCGGCTGCGACAACTAGCGGGGCGCGATGAGTGGAGCGTAGTCGATCGCGATCTGGATGTAGCGATATATGAGTTCGCGCCGGGCTCAACCGTCGTGATTGACAAGAGCGAACACCTCTCCGTTGGCATCACGCCAGACCTTGCATCACCCTTGCCTTACCGTATGGGTACTGAGACCCAGGCGCTGAAGACTTTTCAAGCGGAGCCGTTCCGGCAGAGGGTATGGATGCTTGAATGCGGCCACTGTCATGCATGGAAGGAGTGCTCCGAGCCTCCCAACCTCAACCTCCACGAGGAGTGTCCCTCATGTGGCAGGCAGCTGGCTCCGGAGCGAGCGCAGATCTGCTGGGTACCGAACGGCTTCCGGACTAACTTTCGACCCAAGACCAAACAGGAAGAGAGCGATTCCGGAATCAGGCATCGCTCGATCCAAGCCGAGGGCAAGGCGCTGGTGCTGAGACTCGCAGAGGCACCTGTCGATGATAGCCGGTCAGTTAAGCTGGGCGTGGCCTTTGACTCGGCCGCTCGGACCTACCGGCTGAACCGAGGCCCTCAGCAGGAAGATGGCAACATGGGCTTTGATGTCCGGGTTGGAACCCAGCGGATCCGCCGCAGAGGGGGCACTCTTGAACTCCCACGCCAGGCAATCAGCGCCGACCCTCAGTTGGAACGATCCGTCCCCCTCCTTGATCCTGTCAGCGAGACCACTCGCATATGGCTTGCGGCCCCGAAGACGACCGATTCCATGTTCTTGCAGCCTACCGCATGCCCGCCCGGCCTGGCTCTCCATCGCTTGCCCAGCCGTTCGGATAGCTCTGACCCGCCGCGTGGCACCGCACGGTGGCTTGGCGTCCGCGCGGCAGCCCTCTCGGCGACCTTCCTGATTGTCAATCGCGCATCGCTGGACCTCGACGTCGACCCCGAAGAGTTCGACGTCCTCGATCCGAGGATCTATGGGGGGGGGATCCATCAGTTGCCACTGCTGCAAATCACTGACCACTTGGTGAACGGCGCCGGGTTTTGCAGAAACCTTAGCGACAACAGCTCCGGCCGCCCCCGAATCGCCGACCTGATCGCTTCCATGCTTGGAGGTTTTCGCTCCTCCAAGGAGCTTCGAGCTGAGATGGACGGTCGGCCTGACCGGCTACCCTATCCCATGAGCGAGTTTCTGGCGCCGGACCACGGCGACTGCGACACCGCCTGTTATCGATGCCTGCTACGGTATGGGAACCAGCCGTATCACGGGATACTGGACTGGCAGCTTGGCATCGCATTTCTCCGCGCGCTAGCAGACCCGAACTTCCGATGCGGCTTGGACGGAGACTTTGGTTTTTGGGGAATCGAACGCTGGCCAGAGCAGGCCCGGCGCTTGGCCGCCGATATGGCGGGGCGCTTCTCAGGGAACGTCAGCGAGTTCGCCGGAGTGCCGGCTTTTCGGGTGGCCTTCGGGAAGTCCAGCAGCCCATGGGTCCTGGTGGGCCACCCCCTTTGGGACTGGGATGACGACGCGGACCTGCCATCAGGTTCCATCCTTGCACAGGCGCGGGAGGAAGCCTCCGAGCATGGGGACCCCTTGTGCTGGGACACCTTCAACCTCGCTCGGCGCCAAGTCAGGGTTCGAGAGTGGATCCGGACAGCTGTTTCGTGACGCGTCCAACCCACGATCTCCCTCCCCCAATCGACTCGATCATCGTACCGGACTCGTTCTCGGTTTCGAACCTGGCGAGTCTGGAACGAT
The DNA here is from genome assembly GCA_050485865.1 of Gemmatimonadales bacterium. Classification (GTDB taxonomy): domain Bacteria; phylum Gemmatimonadota; class Gemmatimonadetes; order Longimicrobiales; family Gaopeijiaceae; genus SKNW01. The sequence continues at coordinate 3,009 of JBJHCE010000017.1, forward strand.
GTGCGCTTTCGGTGTTGGGGATGGAGAGTACGGACGGGGTGCGCGCTAGCGCGGTACTCCTCCCTCATCCGCTAGCGCTCCTCGGAACAATCCTGCACCACGCTCGAGCGGAGGTCCGTGAGGGACGATGGGGGGAGGCCGCAACTCCGGTGGAGGCATTCCGGAATCTGTTTGAAGACGCTGTGTTGTCCGCCGAAGAGGAGCTCGGCAACCTGGGCTATGCGGCAGGCCTCGCCCCCTTACGCGACGCCGTGGGTCGCCGAGCATGGATGATGCGAACCGAGCAAATGGAACGGTGGGCATCGAGCCTCGACGACGTCACCCCCAGCCGGGATCCCCCGATCCCCTTAGGCCGCCTTCTTGGTGGCCCCAAACCCAAACGGGCCAGCGATGCCGTGGCAGATCTCCAGGCAGATTTCGGGGCAGAGTCGCCGTTGCACGACCGTGAGCTCCGGCTCCGGGGGCGACCGGATTGGGTGGAGCAGCACGGTTCAGGGCACCTCGTGGTCTCTGATTTCAAATCAGGGAAAGTCGTCGATGACGACGGAAACATTTTGGATGAGCACATCGTGCAAGTTCAGGCATACTCGCTGATGCTCGAACGTGCTCGGCCGGGAGTCCGCGTAGAACCGTTTGTTGAAGGGAGAGAAAGAGTCTCAGTACCATGGGACCGCCCCAATCGGATCCGACTGCTAGAACGCCTCCGGCGATTGCACGCGAAGCTTCCGCCAGGTCAGAGTCTCCCCGCGCGCGATCTGGCCTCGCCTGGCTCTCACTGTCGGTTCTGTCAGCTCCGGCCGATATGCCCGCGCTACCTCAGGGATATGCCCGCTTGGTGGCCTGATGGGGCTAGCGCCGTACGACCACTGCCGCTTGATGTGTGGGGCATCGTTGAAGAAGTGAGACACGCACGCATGGGTACAGCGATCAGGCTCAAGGACGCGAGTGGCCGGCGGGTACTGGTGGACGGGCTTTCAGACGAACTCGGGCTGTCACAGGCCTTGGTGGGCGACGCGATCTGGTTCTTCGACTTAGAGGCCTCGGAGGATCTCGAACAGCATGGCACCAGGATTCAACCGCGGAACTTTCACCAAATCTCTCCTGGGCCCCGTTGGTCTTCGGCCCGGCGCCTACGCGCTTTCCTTCGCCGTGAACCCTCCCCCCGCGAGGCCCCCTGACCGCCACCGTGGGCCACTGATCTCCTCACGCACCCCCGATGTTCTTCAAGGCCCGGGCACCTTCCGGCTCCATGCAGCTCATGAGCCATGACACCTGACGAGACCCGTTAAGACGCAGGAACTACGCGATGAATGGACCGCTGTCCCGGCTCTCACGCCGAAGGTTCCGAGGTCACGGAGGGGCGCGTTACGACAGAGATTTCAGCGGATTACGACACAGCCCCGAAAATCGGTACGACGAAGCATTCGAAATCACAAAGCTTTCGAAATCACATCGTCGAGGGGAGCGCACCTCACCCCACCGCCCCCACCATGTCGAAGATGGGCAGGTACATGGCCACGATCATGCCGCCGACGAGGACACCCAGGACCACGATCATGATGGGCTCCATGACGGAGAGGAGGGCGGTGACCGCGGTGTCCACCTCGTCGTCGTAGAAGTCGGCGATCTTGGAGAGCATCTCGTCCAGTCCGCCGGTCTGCTCGCCCACGTTGATCATCTGGACCACCATGGGGGGAAAGGCGCCGGATTCCTTCAGCGGCCCGGAAATCGTGTCACCCCCGGCAATCGAGGCGCGGGACTCCATGACCGCGTCCTGGATGACCCGGTTCCCCGCGGTGCGGGCGGTGATCTCGAGCCCTTCGAGGATCGCCACACCGGAGGAGACGAGGGTACCCAGGGTGCGTGTGAACCGGGCCACGGCGGCCTTCCGCTGCAGGTCGCCGAGCACGGGCACCTTCAGGAGAAAGGCATCGATGGCCCGTTCCCCCTGGTCCGTCTTGTAGAACTGCCGGATCCCGAAGACGGCAGCACCGGCGCCAAGGAGGACCGCCCACCACCAGGCCTGCAGGAAGGCGGACATCGCGATCACGACCTGGGTGGGAAGCGGCAGGGGCACCCCCGCCGAGGCGAACATCTGCTGGAAGGTGGGAATCACGAAGATGAGGAGGATCGCCACCGCACCCACGGCCACGGTGAGCACCACACCGGGGTAGATCATGGCCCCCTTGACCTTTCGCGTCAGGGCGTCGGCCTTCTCCAGGAAGACCGCGAGGCGCAGGAGGATCGTGTCGAGAATACCGCCCGCCTCACCCGCCGCGACCATGCTCACGAAGAGCTTCGAGAAAGCCTTGGGGTGCTTCCCCATGGCGTCGGCCAGGGTGTTCCCGGACTCCACGTCGTAGAGCACGTCGCGGATCACCTTCTGGAACGCCTCGTTCTCGGTCTGTTCCGCCAGGATCTCGAGGCTCTGCACGAGGGGGAGACCGGCATTGATCATCGTCGCGAACTGCCGCGTGAAGATCACCACGTCGCGGGTCTTGATCCCCGAGCCGAAGGAGATGTTGAACTCCCTGGGCTTCTCACGGACCGCCACCGGAATGAGCTTCTGCTTGTGGAGGTAGGCGAAGACCTCCTCCTTGGTCTTCAGGTCTACCTCGCCGGAGCGGATGTCCCCTCCGGTCGCGGGGCGGGCGGAGTACGTGAAGGTGGGCATGGCTCCCGGGTGGCTCAGTTGGTGGGCACGGGCTCACCGATCGCCCGCAGGAGTTCGTTCGGGTCGGAGGAGCGGCGCACCGCCTCCTCCACCGAGATCTCGCGGCGCATCACGAGCTGTGCCAGCGAGTCGTTCATGGTCTGCATTCCGTGCTTCTTTCCGGCCTGGAGAAGCGAGTAGATCTGGTGGATCTTCTCGTCCCGGATGAGGGCGCGAATGGCCGGCGTGCAGATCATCACCTCGGCCGCGACGACCCGCCCCTTCCCCCGCGAGCGGGGGACCAGCGTCTGCGTCACGACGCCCTCGAGGACGAAGGCGAGCTGGGCCCGCACCTGGGGCTGCTGGTGCGCGGGGAAGGCGTCGATGATCCGGTTGATGGACTCCGCCGCCGAATTCGTGTGCAGGGTGGCGAGGACCAGGTGTCCCGTCTCGGCAATGGTGAGCGCGGCGGAAATCGTCTCGAGGTCCCGCATCTCGCCGACCAGGATCACGTCGGGGTCCTGGCGGAGCGCATACTTGAGGGCGGCGGAGAAGCTCTGGGTGTCGTTCCCCACCTCGCGCTGGTTCACCGTGCACCCCTTGTGGTGGTGCAGGAACTCGATCGGGTCCTCGATCGTCAGGATGTGCCCCTTCCGCTCCCGGTTGATCTTGTCGAGCATGGCCGCGAGCGTCGTCGACTTTCCCGACCCCGTCGGGCCGGTCACGAGGACGAGCCCCCTGGGTCGCTCAGCCATCTTCTTCACGATCGCCGGGAGCCCCAGGTCATCCAGCCCCTTCAACTCGTAGGGGATCTGGCGGAGCGCCATGGCGATGCACCCCCGCTGCTTGAAGCAGTTTCCCCGGAAGCGCGAAAGGTTCTGGATTCCGAACGAGAAGTCGAGTTCGTCATCGGTCTCGAAGCGCTTCTTCTGCTGCTCCGTGAGGATGGAGTACGCCATGGTGAGCGTGTCCTTCGGCGTGAGGGAACGCTCCACCGAGGCGTCCTGGAGGTCTCCGTCGACCCGGAGCTTCGGCCGCTCGCCCACCGTCAGGTGAAGATCCGAAGCTCCCTTCGCGATCATCTCCTCGAGAAGGGACCGGATCCGGATCTCCGAACCGCCCCCCGCTCCCTTTTCCGTCCCGTCCATCTCGTCGTCTCCTCCGTCGCCGACCGAGGTCCGGCGCGGGTTCAGGGCGACCTCGGTCACCCGGTTCATCCCGTCGGGGTCAGTCCACCTCGGCGGTCTCCTTCACCACTTCCTCGAGGGTCGTGACCCCGCGCTCGACCTTCTTCAGCCCGTCCATCCGGAGGGTCAGCATCCCTTCCTCGATGGCCGCTCTCCTGAGTTCATCGGTGGAGGCCTCCTGCATGATCATCATGCGAAGCCGCGCCGTGATCGGCATCACCTCGTAGAGCCCCTGGCGCCCCCGGTACCCCGACCCGTTGCACCGATCGCACCCGGCGCCCTTCCGGAACTTGACCCGTGCCGAGATGTCGAGGGGGATCTTCGCCGAGTCCAGGTACTCCTCCGGGTAGGTCACCTCCTGCGAGCACTGGGTGCAGATCCGCCGAACAAGGCGCTGCGCCGTCACGATGGAGAGCGCCGAGGCCACGTTGAAGGGCTCGAGCCCCATGTCGATGAGGCGGGTCACCGTCGAGGGCGCGTCGTTCGTATGGAGGGTCGAGAGCACCAGGTGGCCGGTGAGCGCCGCCTTGATCGCGATCCCCCCGGTCTCGATGTCCCGGATCTCCCCCACCATGATGATGTTCGGGTCCTGACGCAGGAACGCCCGGAGCGCGTTGGCGAACGACATCCCGATCTCGTTGCGCACGAGCACCTGGTTGATCCCGTGGAGGTTGTACTCCACCGGGTCCTCCGCCGTCATGATGTTCACGTCTTCGGCATTCACCTTCGAGAGCGCCGAGTAGAGCGTGGTCGTCTTTCCGGATCCGGTGGGCCCGGTGACGAGGACCATCCCGTAGGGCTGGGCGATGGCGTGCATGAAGTCCCGCTCGGCCTTCGTCTCGAAGCCGAACTTCGTCAGGTCGAGGGTCAGGTTCCCCTTGTCCAGGATGCGGAGCACGATCTTCTCGCCGAAGATCACGGGCAGCGTCGAGACCCGGAAATCCACCACCTTGTTCTTGAGGCGCATCTTGATGCGGCCGTCCTGCGGGATCCGCCGCTCGGCAATGTTCAGGTCCGCGAGGATCTTGATGCGCGAGGTGAGCGCCGCCTTCATCTTCATGGGCGGCTTCATGACCTCCTGGAGCGCCCCGTCGATCCGGTACCGGACCCGGATGTCCTTCTCGTAGGGCTCGATGTGGATGTCGGAGGCGCCCTTCAGCACCGCGTCGGTGAGGAGCCCGTTGATGAACCGGACCACCGGGGCCGCGTCCACCTGTTCGCGGAGCGCTGCGACCGAGACCTCCTCCTCCTCCTCCTCCAGGACCTCGACATCGCCCTCGTCGAGGATGTCGGAGAGGATCTCCTGCATCCGTTCGTCGACGGTGTCGTAGTACTTCTCCAGGTGCTTCCGGAGGGTGGGCTCGCCGGCCAGGACCGGCTCGATCTCGCACCCGGTGGCGAACTTCAGGTCGTCGATGGCGGTGAGGTCCGCCGGATTCACCATGGCCACGGTGAGCCGTCGCCCCACCCGCCTCAGGGGAAGGACCAGGTGCTTGAAGGCCAGTTCCCCCGAGACCAGACGCACGATCCTGGGTTCGACCTCGATCCGGTCCAGGTCCACGGCCTGCACCCGGAATTCCCGGGAAAGGGCGAGTACCAGGGGGCCCTCCTCGACAAAGCCGAGCTTCACGAGGGCGGAACCAAGCCTCGTGTTCGACGCCTTCGCCTCGGCCTGGGCCTTCTGGAGCTGGTCCCTCGAGACCAGTCCCTCGGACACCAGGAAGTCGCCGAGGCGGTCCTGGGCGAGTCTGCTGCTCATGGGGCGGGGGCGGATCCTGAGCGGACGGTGGGAGGCGGACCCGGAAACATTTGATTCCGAGTGTTCCGGGTGAAGGTACGGGGGGTCGGGGAGCATGGTCAAGCATTCCGGCCTCCCGCCCTACCAGGCCACCGCGAGCCCGCGGAGTCGTTCCACCGTCGAGGGACCGACCCCGGAGACCCGCGTGAGCTCTTCAAGGGATGCAAACGGCCCATGGCTGAGCCGGTCCTCCAGGATCCGCCGGGCGAGTGCCGGCCCCACCCCGGGCAGCGTCTCGAGCTCCGCCGCGCTCGCCCGGTTCAGGTCCACCGGCTGGGGGCGGACGCCTCCGCCGGAGGTGCCGCCCACGGGGGGAGTCCACCCCGCCGGCGGCGGTCCGAAGGCGAGGTGGGGTCTCAGTCGGTCGAGGGTCGCACCCCCGATCCCCGGGACCTCGAGGAGCGCCTCGGCCGTGGGGATCCACCCACGGAGCTCGCGGTGCGCCACGATGCGCTCGGCGAGGGCGGGGCCCACCCCGGGAAGCCGGGCGAGCTCCACGGCGTCCACCCGGTTCGGGTCCAGGCGCTCGCCGGGAGCGAGCGGAACCCGCCTCCGGGCTTCGTCGGCCACCGCCGCATCCACTGCGGGAAGAAGGGTGGCGTAGGCCGAGGTGTCGGGGGGGAGGAGCGGGGGAACGGGGCGCGCCTCCCACCCCACGCGGATCAGCGAAGCCACGAGGAGGACGAGAGCCCCGACCCAGAGTGCACGGCGTTCGTCGTCGTTCATCCGGGAAGCCTCGCCGGGCGGCGTGGGCGCCGGAATGGGAGGAGGGGAACCGGGATCCGCCGGGGCGCGGGGCTACCTCCGGAAGGGATCAGGCGGGACCCGCCGGCGGTCGAGGCGTTCCACCGGCCCCGCGGCGAACTCCATGCGGCCCCAGACACCGACCTGGAACTGCCGGAACCCGGTCTCGAAGGCGCTGAAGGCCACCCGGTCGATCCAGGCGATCTGCCCCCCCACCTCGAACCCCTGGAGCACGGTGTCGAGGCCGAGGCTGGCGGAGCGGGTGGTTCGCTCGAGAAAGGGAACGCAGGCATCGGTTCCGGTGGGAACGCGGCACTCCTCCAAGTGGGCGACCTGGGCCAGGAGGGAGAGGCGGAAGGCTCCGCCGAGGGGGGTGTCGAGCCCCGCACGCGGAAGGAACCGGGTCTCGAGGGAGATCCCGTGGTCCGACTGCTCCCGGCCGGTGCGCCCGGTGGGATCGGTCCCGTCGCCGTCGGAGAGGGTGCCCCGGTAGCGGGCGGTGATCCCGCCGGCGAACTCGAGGGTGACCTCCACGGGCACGCGGAGCTCGGAGCGGGTGCGGGCCTGGAACTGCTCGCCGTAGCTCACCTCGTCGCGGACCCGGAGGATCCCCGAGGTCACCGCGACCCGGTCGACCCGCCCGGCCCACTCCTGGGGGAGGGGGAGGTTCGAGGCCCCGAACCGTACGTCGGGCCAACTCCGCGTCCACCCGTCGCGACCGGAGCGGCGGTCGAGGGAGGCAACCCGGGTGTCCTGGAGGTTCAGGTTCAGGAAGAGGGAGGCAGGAAGGCGCACCCCCGAACCCACCGTGAGGGTCCGGCGCTGGACCACCGAGGCGGCCCCGACATCGCCGAGGGCCCCGAGGCGGGAGGTGCCCCCGAGCCCCAGCTGGAAGCCGGCACCCGCCTCCACGTCCTCGCGGAAGAAGGCGGAGACGATCCCGTCCTGGAGGACGATGCTGAGGGGGCTGATCCTCCGGGCCATCCGCTCGGCCCTGGACGGGGGCGGAAGGGGAAGCCCGAGCTCCACCGGGAGGGGATCGGGGCGGCCGAAGAGGACGACCCCCGGGTCCACCACGCCGCCCACGCGGAGTTCCCGGTCCACCCGCACGTTCCGGAGGAGTTCGCCGGAGCCGGTGACCGGGAAGGGGTCCATGCGGACGAGGCCGGGGTTCCGGTCCATGCCGTAGCGGGACTGGCCGCTCACCTCGGTGCGTACGCCGCGGAAGGGTTCGGGGCGCATTCCGAACCGGACGAGGAGGTGGCGCCGGGTCTCCCACCCCAGGTCGACCCCCAGGAGGGCCCTCCGCTCCGCCTCGATGAGGCGCGCCACCCCGGGCCCCAGGAGGGTACCCGACGGGTCGAGGAGGTCGCGCTCGGACAGGAGGTCCACCGAAGCCGTGACCGTTCCACCCGGCTGGAACCCGATGCGGAAGCGGGTGTCGAGCCACGCCTCGGGCGCGGTGGACAGGACGCCCGGGTCTCCCGGCACCCCGGTGATCGTGCCCCCGAAGCGGGTCACGCGGAGCTCCCGCCTTCGGACCCCGGTGCCGGCGCCGATTTCGCTCGGGGACCACCGGAACCGGGCCGCGTTCAGGCGCCGGGCCATGCGCGGGGGAAGGAGGATCCGGACCAGGGGCTCGAGCACCCCGGGGACGAGGTCGGTTTCCCGGGGGGCCGGGCGCAGCTGGAACCCGATCCCCGCCTCGAACCCCGCGGCCTCGGACTCGGTGGTGACGGTGGCCACGCTCGAGCGGCTCACGGCGACCCGGGCGTCGAGGGCCGAGAGGACCCGGTCCACCGGCGCCACCCCGGTCTCGGCTTCGGTGCGGAGGGTGAGGGTGGCCCGGGTCTCGGAAACACCCCCGGCCCGGAGCCCCGGGATCGCCCGGGCCTCCAGGTCCGTCCCCGCCAGGTAGAGCGGATCCTGCCCGGTCCGGAAATGCGACACGGTGACCGGAAGGTCCACCGCCCACCGCGAGGGGAGGGCGCGCCCGAGCTGGAGGGATCCGGAGAGGTTCCACACCCCTTCGTCCTGGTAGGTGGGTCCCTCCTGGAGGGAACGGAAGCGGGGCGAGGTCCCCTGGTACCCGACCCGGAACTGGTACGCCGCGCCCCCGTCGAACTCGAGGGTCAGGTGCCGGGCCGTTCCGGCGGTTCGCACCCCCGCCCCCAGGCGGAGCTCGTTGAACCAGACTTCGCCGCTCCCGGGGAGCCCTCCCGGGTTCCACACCCCCAGGGAAAGCTCGCGCACCGCGGCGAGATTCGGGGCCCGGGCCCGGTCCGTGAGGACGACGGCCCGGGTGGAGTCGGCGCTCCAGACCACCACCGGCTCGTCGCGGGTGCCCCCGCCCCGGCGAAGGAGCTCCTCTTCCGCCTCGCGCCTGAGCTCGATCCAGGGTCCGAAGTCGAGCACCCGTTCGGGGAGCCAGTCGCCGGGGATGACCCCCTGCGGGTCGAGGGCCGGTTCGAGAGGAGAGGACCAGAGGTAGAAATTGTCCGGGTCCGTGCCCACCTTGACGAACACCCGGAGCGCGTCGGGCCCGTTTCCGAAGTCGCCCTCCCGCGCCAGGGCCCAGAGGCGAAGCTCGCCGTAGCCGAGGAAGTCCCGGGGACGCTGGAAGAAGCGGGAGTAGACCTCGGCGCGGTCTCCGGGGGCGAGTCCCTGGATGCGGAGCGCGAGGGACTTCTCCGAGATCTCGACCCCGCGCCCCCCCACCGCCGAGGCGGGGTCGTCGAGCTGCTCCAGGACCCCGGGGGGCGCCTGGTAGGCCGGGCCTTCGGTGAGGATGCTCACCGGGGTGACCTCGAAGCCCGGGGCCATGGACACGGTGTCGCCACCGATGCCCCGAAGCACCCCTTCTCCGCCCCGCTTCGTCCAGCGGGACCCCACGAAGCGCATCCGGGCCACGGTGAGGCGGGAGGACCGCTCGCCCACCACGGTCATGCGGAGAAACTGGATCGCCCGCCAGTCGGCGGTGGTCAGGCTCCCTCCCGGGAAGACCGCGTCCGGTCCCCGGAGGGGCACCCGGTAGAGGCGGAAGCGGGTCCCCGTCTCCTGGCGGGAGCGCACCAGGTAGGGGGAGGTCCCGTCGAGGCGGATCACGTACCGGGCGGCCCGCTCCTCGGTGTCCAGGATCCCGTTCCCGTTCAGGTCCTCGGTATCCCGGCGCCCGTTTCCCCGGGTGCAGTTGGCGGCGGGGTCGCCCACCGGGTATACGCGTCCGGGCTCGGCCAGGCAGGTCCCGGGCCAGACCCCCCGGGCGTCGGCGTCCCGGTCCCAGATCTCGCCCCGGAGGGGGTCCGCCTCCTGGTCCAGCACCCCGAGCCCCCAGGGGCGACCCGTGTCCTCCCGGAACCCCGAGGTGCGGCCGTTCTCGTCGATGAAGAATGCGTCCTCGCTCACGGCGCCCAGGTCCAGCACCAGGGTCAGGGCGTCGCCGTCGGCCACGTAGAAGTCCAGGAACTCGGCCTGGGAGAGGTCCACCCCGGTGGGTGAAAGGAGGGTCGTCACCGACCGCCACCGGGGATCGGGGTGGAGGGTCCCCGGGGTGCTCCCGAAGGAGAGAAGGAGCCCGGGCTCGCGGACCTCGGTACCCACGATGGAGATCTGCCGGTCGATGTCGGAACGGGGGAAGAACCCCTCGAAGACCCCGGTGGAGTCACCGGCGGGGCCGGGCTCCACCCAGGTGTGCTGCCAGACCAGGGGGAGGGATTGGGGCACCCCGAAGGCCGACGGAGCCCGCTCGCCGAGGCCGGCGGGGGAGGCGGGCGCGCTTCCCAGGTGCCAGTTCGATGCGAGGAGCGAGACCGTGCGCTCGTCGCCGGCGTCGAAGTCGTCGAGGTAGGCGTCTCCGGAGACGTTCGGATTCGGAAGGGACACGGCGACCTCGGCCTCGACCCGGAACTCCCCGCCCGCGTCACCGAGCTCCCGTTCGGAGACGCCGAGAAGGGCCCGGGCCACCCGGTCGAGCCCCGGGGTCGCCCGGGTGAACTCGGTGCGGGCGCCAACCATTCCCGCCGCCCCGGGCTCGGCCCCGAACCGCGGTCGGGTCAGCACCTGCTGCTCCGCCTGGTAGAGCCCGAGGAGGTTCACCGATCCCCCCTCTCCCAGCGCCATCTCGGCGCTCCCCCCGAGGAGGGTCGTGGGCCGCGGCCGGAAGAGGGAAGCCTGCTCCCAGGTGATCCGGAGCCGATCGGAGGAACTCCGCGCGAGGAGGAACTCGGGCTGGAGGAGGGTCACCATTCCCACCTCCGGGTCGAGGAGGTAGTCGATTCCCGGTCGGAGGAGTCGGTCTCCCAGGTGGATCCGTTCGCTCCCCTCGAGCACCCCGAAGGCCCCGATGGGGAAGCTCGTGGCCACCCCCGTGCTCCGGGTGCGAAGGGTCAGGTTCAGGCGGTAGAGCCCGCCCCCGTCCCGTTCGAGGGGGTCCTCGGCCTCGTAGATGCGGCGGTTCGCGTTCGTTCCCAGGAGGGCCCGGACGCCGTCGGCGGTGAGCCCCTCGGAGGGGAGGGCCCCGGGGTCCAGGAAGGGCTGGAGCGACGGGAGCACCAGGTAGCTCCCCACGATCCCCGCCTCCAGGGGATCGTCCCCCCCGGGCTGGAAGAGGGCACGGCGGTCCACCCGCTCGAAGGGGGGGTCGCGGTCGAGACCGAAGACCCTGAGGTAGGGGATCCGGCGGCCGGCCGGGGTGTCCACGAAGGTCCGTCCCCCGGAGTCCTCTCCGAGGGAGATCCGGAGCTCCAGGGCGTCGAGCTCCACCGCCTCCGAGGCCGAAAGGCGGTAGACCTGCCGGAGTTCCCGCTCCCAGGTGGGGCGACCGGGCTGGTGGCGGGGCGCCGTCGCGCGCACGAGGCTGAGCGCCGGCACCCCCCCCTCGTTCAGGATCCGTTCCGGGTTGTAGTCGCCGATCGTGTCGCCGAGGACATTGATGTAGGAGACCGCCAGCGCTTCGTCGGGGCGAAGGGGGACGCGGAGCGCCACCCAGAGCCCCGACGGGTGCAGGTAGTAATCGACGCCGGGGCGCAGGTACCGGAACCACCCGGACTCGCGGACCGTCTCCCCTCCGGCGCCGCTCCCCCCGGCGAGGGACGCGTCGGCGCGGACGTACCCCTCCACGGGCTGGCGAAGCGCCGGGTCGCGCTCCATTCGCCAGAGCTGGATCGGCTCGACCCCCGGGGCCTCCTCCGGTCGGGCGTCACCGGGCCGGAGGTTCAGCACGTCGACGTGGGGAGCTCCGGCGAGGAGCGTCGGATCCACGAGGAAGAAGAACTGCCCCTGCACGTACTGGGCATCCTCGATGACCAGGGTGTCCTCGCGAACGAGCCCTCCCTCTCCGCCGCGGAGCCGGAACTCCCGGGTCTGCCGGGATCCCTGCTGCTGGGCCACCACCCCCTGGACCCGCACCGGGCCGGTGCCGGCCCGGGCCAGGAGCCCGAAGTTTCCGGCAGGGATCCCCCGTGTGAGGAACCGGGAATCGGGAAGGGCGAAGGTGACGTCGCCGAGCTCCACCCGCTCGAGGGTCTCGCCGGGGCGCCCCTGCAGGTAGACCTGGAAGCGGTTCGCCCCCCCGAATTCACGGGTCTGGTCGTAGTCCACGTCGATGAAGAGGCGCCCGCCCACCGAACCCGCTGCCTCGAGACTGACCTGGACGTCGGGCTGGAGCCTCGGAATGAGCCCGGGGGAGCAGGTCCCCTGGACCCCGGCATCGCACGGCCGGAAGCGGGCCCAGTCTCCGCCGAACTCCCCCCGGGCCCGGAACCGCACCGCGAGGTCTCCCAGGGGGGAATCCGGCCCCCCGAAGAGGCGAAGCGCCGCCGGCGCGCGGACGGTGTCGCCCGCCACGACGGGGGTGTCCGCCTGGAGGGTGGCCCGAGCCTCCACGGCGGCGCCCGGAGCCCGCACCGCGGGACCCGCCCGGGTGGTTGCATCCCCCTCCCCTCCCCCGCTTGCGCCCGAAAGGGCGGCAGCCAGGAGGGTAAGGACGAAGCGGTGGATCATCGCCGTGGCCGTTGGAGGTTCGCGGAGCGCGGTCGGGGTTCAGGGTACGGAACCCCGGGCCCCGGAGCCTGTGCCGGGCGCTCGAGGGGACCGGAGGCGGGGCCTTCGGGTACGATTCCCGCCGGAGCCGGAGGGTGTCCCCGGGTGGATACCCCTTGGACGCCCCCCCGCTCACCGTGTAGACTCCACCTTCCCGACGCTCCGCGCAACGCAGGGCGACCCCCACCATCGATTCCCCCACGCCCCTCACGGGATGACCGAGCGCGTACCTTTCGCGGCATGAAGATCCTCACCCGCTACGTGATCCGGGCCCACGTCGGCCCGTTCCTCTTCGCCTTCTCGGCGGTCACCGGACTCCTCTTCCTGAACGCCATCGCCCAGCGGATGGAGACGCTGGCAGGGCGGGGGCTGGGGGCCGACATCATCGGGGAGTTCATGCTGTACTCCTTCCCCCACGTGGTGGCGCTGACCTTTCCGATGGCGGTACTCGTGGCGGTGCTCTACACCTTCTCGGAGCTCACCGGGCAGAACGAGATCACGGCGATCGCCGGGGGCGGAATCCGCCCGAGCCGGCTCCTGGCGCCCCTCCTCGCGGTGGGTGTGGGCCTCACGGCGTTCATGTTCTGGTTCAACGCCTTCGTGCTGCCGGAATCGAACCACAAGCTGAGCACGCTTCTCGGCGACATCGGGAGCTCGAACCCGACGCTGGAGCTCCGCGAAGGGGTCGTGAACGAGGTTTCCACCGGCGACGGCCAGCGCTTCTTCCTCCAGGCGCGGCGCATCGACGACCAGACGAGCACCCTCACCGACGTGGTGATCACCGACCTCTCACGCCTCGGCGAGAACCGGACCATCGTGGCGGAGCGCGGGGAGATCGCGTTCACCCCCGACCGGATGGACATGTTCCTGACCCTCTCGGAAGGGAGCGCCTTCGAGGTGTCCGACGACCGGCCGGGGCAGTTCCAGCGCATGGACTTCGGGACCCAGGTGCTCCCGATGCGGGGGGTGGGGACCGAGATCGAGCGGCGGGTCGGGGGGAGCGGGACCCGGGGCAACCGGGAACTCACGATCCCGATGCTGTACGCGGCTGTGGAGACCCAGCTCGACGCCCTCCACGCGCTGGCGGAGGGGAGCGTCCGTGCGTCGCTCGACGTGGTGGAGGCGGCGCTGGGAACGGGCCGGGAGGGGCTCGCCTCCCCCCTTCGCCTCGATGACGGGTCGGGGATGGACGACGGCAGGCTCGAAGAGGCGCTTTCGACCGCCCGGATCAACCAGGCCCGCTGGGAGGTGCACCGGACCTCGATCTACTCGTACCGGGTGGAGATCCACAAGAAGATGGCCATCGCGATCGCGTGCCTGATCTTCATCCTGCTCGGAGCGCCCTTCGCGATGCGCTTTCCGCAAGGGGGCGTGGGGATGGTGATCGCCACCTCGGTGGGGATCTTCTTCCTCTACTGGATGGGGCTCATCGGGGGAGAACGGCTGGCCGAGCGGGGGATGCTCGAGCCCTGGGTGGCCATGTGGCTCCCGAACATGATCATGGCGGTGCCGGCCCTCCTCCTGGCGGTGCGGATGGGGGACAAGCTCTCGACGAACCGCGGCGGGGGATGGGATGCGCTCCGTGCGCGGATCTCCGGGGCATTCGCGCGCGGGGAGGGGGCCTGATGGTCCGGATTCTCGACCGGCTCGTGGCGCGAACCTTCCTGCGCCTCTTCCTGATCTTCGTGCTCGGGGCCCCGCTCCTCTTCATCCTGGGAGATGCCACCGAGCAGTTCGATCGCTTCCTGGACCGGGGGATCCCCTTCGAACAGGTGGTCCTGTCGTACGCGTACCAGTTCCCCCAGTTCGTCTTCTGGTCGTTTCCGATCGCGGCGCTCCTCGCGGCGGTCTTCACGATCCAGCCGATGACGGTGCACCGGGAGGTCCTCGCGGCCAAGGCGGGCGGGGTGTCGTTCCACCGGCTCGTGGCGCCGGTCTTCGTGCTGGGGTTCCTCCTCACCGGCGCCGGCCTCGCGATCTCGGAGATCGTGCCGCACGCGAACGCCCGCTCCGCCGAGCTCCGGGGCGACCGCGAACGCCGGCAGGGGTGGCAGTCCAACGCGGTCTACATCACCGACGCCGGGGAATCCCTCTCCTTCCGGCGCCTCACCGCCCTCGACGGGCGGATGGTGGGGATCGTCCTCTTCTCCGAGGGGGACCGCAGCGGCGGACCCATGGTGCACGTCACCGCCGACGAGGCCCGCTGGACCGAGGAAGAGGGGTGGAAATTCTACAACGGGTTCGTCCGGGAACTGGAGCCCACGGGGGAGGAACGCTTCGAACGCTTCCAGGAGAAGCAGTACGAGCGCCTGGTCGAGCGCCCGGAGGACCTGGTGGAGACGATCCGCGACGAAGACGAGATGACCCGGGCGCAGCTCGCCACGCTGGCGGCGCGGGTCACCCGCTCCGGCGGTGACCCCGGGCGCCTCGAGGTGAAGCGGGAACAGCGACTCGCGATTCCGGTGGCCACCCTCGTGATCATCCTTTTCGGGGCGCCCCTGGCCACCTCGTCAAAGCGGGGGGGCGCGGCGTTCGGAATCGGCATTTCCCTGGCCACGACGATCCTCTACCTGGTCATGTTCCGGGTCTCGGGGGCCTTCGGGTACGCGGGTTACCTGGACCCGATGCTCGCGGCGTGGCTCCCGAACGCCCTCTTCTTCGTGGCCGGGGCCATTCTCCTGGCGCGGACCCGAACCTGACCCCGGCGTTACCGGGGCCCGTCGGCGAGGGCGTCGAGGGACCTTGCAAAGGTCGGCGAGAGGGTTCCCTCCGCCACCTCCTGCACCGGACCCCGGAGCGTAACGTCGAGGCCCCCGGACACCCCCACGGTCAGGACCCCGCCGGGCATTTCCACCCGGAGCGTCCCCGGTGGGAGGATCCCCCGCGCGACTGCGGCCACCGAGGCGGCGCACGAACTCGTCCCTGACGCCGGGGTTCGCCCCACCCCCCGCTCCCAGATCCCGATTTCGACGCCGCTCCGGTCCGGGAGGACCCGGGCGAGCTGGACGTTCGTTCCCCGGGTGAAATGGGGGTGGGCCGCGATCCAGGGACCGAGCTCGCGGAGGAGCGGGCCATCGAGATCGAGCGCCCGGTCGTCGGTGAAGACGACGGCGTGGGGATTCCCGACCCAGACGGGGACTGGCTGGAGCCTCCCCCGTTCGGGATGCAGGAGCTCGACCCGGGCGGCGCCTCCGTGGGTCGAGGGGGGTGGGGGGCCGACCCATGCCACGGCGTCGAGCGCCCCCTCGCCTGCGCGGGCCTGGCCCAGCTCCACCTCCACGTCGTGGATTCCGTGGGGATCCCACCCGAAGTGGCGCATCCGGATCTCCTGGCCGCCGCAGCGCACCCGGAGCACTGCGGGGTCGGTCGGGGTGCCCGGGGCGCCGAGCTCCCGGGCGAGCCATGAAGCGGCGATCCGGAGCCCGTTTCCGCTCCGTTCGAACTCGGATCCGTCGGGGTTGAACATGCGCAGGGGGACCACGCCGCCCTCCGGCGCCCGGTCCATCACCACGACGATTCCGTCGGACCCCTCGCCCCACCCACGCCGGCAGAGGACCCGGACCCCCTCCGGGGTGAGTCGCCACCCCCCGCCGGCGCCGGGCACCCCGCCGGAGCCACCGGGGTGGGCCTCCATGACCAGGTAGTCGTTTCCGAGGCCGTGGGCCCGGTAGAACCGCTCGCCAATGCGCATGGGATCGAATTCCGGAGCGAAGGTTGAAACCGTGAACGCGAGGCTGCCGTAGAGACGGACACGAGGGGGGAGCCAGGGGCTCCTCCGCAACCTTGTGTCCCCGGGCGGCATCGGATGGAGGGAGGACGCCGGCTCCCGACGGGAGGGCGACGTCGAACGGGATGATGACGATGACGAGGAGGATGACGATGTCAAGCTCGACCGTCGGGGCCGCTGCGGCCGCACTTGCGCTCGGGGCCGCGTGGCTCCTGGCGATTCCCACACCCCTTGCCGCACAGTTTGCCGACTCGACCGGGCCGTCGGTCCGGGGAACCGACGCCCGGGGCGGTGCGTCCTTTCCGGTGCTTCCGGCCATGCGGATTGCCGGGCGCGCCCCGGTGATCGACGGCCGCCTCGACGACGAGGCCTGGCTCCGTGCGCCGGCGGCCCACGGGTTCCTCCAGGTGGATCCCCGCGAGGGCGCACCCGCCACCGACGCCACCGAGGTCCGGGTCCTCTACGACGACGAAGCGCTCTACGTGGCGTTTCGGGCCTTCGACAGTGCCCCGGACTCCATCGTGGGGCTCCTGACGCGCCGGGACATGAACTCCCAGTCCGACTGGGTGCACCTGGTCGTGGACTCCTATCACGACCGACGGACCGCCTTCCGCTTCTCGGTGAACCCCGCCGGGGTCAAGGTGGACGCGTACCTCTACGAGGATCACCGGGAGGACACCGGGTGGAACGCGGTCTGGGACGTGGCCACCGCCATCGACGAGGAAGGGTGGACGGCGGAGTTCCGCATCCCCCTTTCGCAGCTCCGGTTCTCCGGGGCTCCGCTCCAGGACTGGGGCATCAATTTCGCCCGGGACGTGGCCCGGAGGAGCGAGCGTACCGCCTGGTCGCTCATCCTTCCGCGGGAGAGCGCCGTGGTATCGCGGTTCGGGGTGCTCGAGGGGCTCGAGGAGCTCCCCCGGGTCCGACGGGTCGAGGTGCTTCCGTATTCGGTCACCAGGCTCCGCCGCGCGCCGGGCGATCCGGCGAACCCCTTCTGGAGCCGGAACGCCCTGGGTGCCGAGGTGGGCGCCGACCTCAAGATGGGAATCACGAGCGACCTCACCCTCGACGTGACGGTGAACCCGGATTTCGGGCAGGTCGAGGCGGACCCGGCCCAGCTGAACCTCAGCGCCTTCGAGACCTTCGTTCCCGAGCGTCGTCCCTTCTTCGCGGAGGGCGCGGGAATCTTCCAGGTGGGCATCGGGCTCGGCGACGGCGACGGTGGAAACGAATCCCTCTTCTACTCCCGGCGCATCGGCCGGGTACCCCAGGGCGCCTCGCCTCAGGGGGACGGGTGGGTGGATCGTCCAGGGCAGACCCGGATCCTCTCGGCGGCCAAGCTCTCGGGAAAGACCGGGGGTGGCTGGTCCGTGGGCGTCCTCGGCGCGGTCACCGGAGCCGAGGAGGCGATCCGCCAGGGCTCCGCGGGAGATCCGGTCCGTCGAACGGTGGAGCCGGTCACGAGCTACTCGGTGGGCCGGATCCAGAGGGACTTCCGCGGAGGCGAGACGACGGTGGGCGGGGTGCTGACCTCGGTGATCCGCGACGGCGAGGTGGCCTCGGACCTGGGGCTCCGGGACCGGGCGTACAGCGGGGGTGTGGACCTCCGCCACCGGTTCCGCGATGGCACGATGGAGTTCCGGAGCTACCTCCTCGGTTCCCACGTGACCGGCTCGAAGGAGGCGATCCTCCGGACCCAGCGTTCGTCGGCCCGCTACTTCCAGCGCCCCGATGCGGACCACCTGACGCTCGACCCGGAGGCCACGTCCCTGTCCGGGTGGACGGGGGCGGCCGAGCTCTGGAAGTCCGGAGGGGGCCCCTGGCGCTGGGCGGTCCTCTCCCAGTACCGCGCCCCGGGGTTCGAGGTGAATGACCTGGGATTCATGCCCGAGTCGGGATTCTTCAACCAGGTCGCGTACGTGGGATACCGGAGCATGGCCCCCACCCGGCACTTCCGGAACTGGGGGGTGAACGTGAATTCCTGGGCCGGGTGGACCGCGGGGTGGGAGCGCACGAATTCCGGGGGCAACGTGAACGCGCACGGCACCCTCACGAGGAACTGGAACGTGAACGGGGGCGTGAACGTGAACAACGGGGGGCTCAGCCCGACCCTCCTGCGCGGCGGCCCGGCGATCCGGACCGAGCGAAGCTGGAACGGGTGGTCCGGACTGGGCTCCGACCCCCGCCGGACCCTCCAGCTCGGAGCGAACCACAACTGGTCCGTGCGGCCGGAAGCGGATTCCTGGAGCCAGTCCGTCTCCCTGAACTCCACCTGGCGTCCCTCGGGTCGGGCCTCGGTCCGGGGAGGACCCTTCGTGACGTGGCGGGAAGAAGACCGCCAGTGGATCGGACGCGTGGGCTCCGCATCCGGGGACCACTTCCTCTTTGGCCGGATGGAGCAGACCACGGTGGGACTCACCGCCCGCATGGACTTCGCGGTGACGCCGGACCTCACCTTCCAGCTCTATGCGCAGCCCTTCGTCTCGTCGCAGGCCTTCCACTCGTTCAAGCAGGTGTCGGACCCCAGGGCCCGCCGGTACGAGGACCGCCTGTCCGAGGTGGAGGTGGTGCGGGACGGCGACGTGCACCGGGTGGACCTGAACGGCGACGGCACCCTCGAGTCCTTCGGGGTCCCCGACTTCCGCTTCGGCCAGTTCCGCTCGAACGCGGTCCTTCGGTGGGAGTACCGCCCCGGGTCGACCCTCTTCCTGGTGTGGGCCCAGTCCCGGGACGACGTGGACGGGGACGGTTCGTTCCAGTTCGGCGAAGGGATGCGGGGCCTCTTCGACCGGCAGCCGGAGAACGTCTTCCTCGTGAAGCTGAGTTACTGGTTCAACCCCTGACACGGGGCGTGGCGGCGCCCGGGCAACGCCAGGGGCGCCGCCACGCGTCGAGGGCCCCCGCTCCGGGGTGACGCGGGACCGGGCGCGTCGCCACCGGAGCGGGGGCTTGCACCTTCTTTCACGTACAGTCTTGACTGAACGAAAGATGCAAGCGAAGCTTTTCGGGCGCATCATCCGGATCGTCCAGGCCGGACCCCGGACCCCGGACCCCGCAAACCGCAACCGATGACCGAACCCATTCTCAGGCTGATCGAGCGGCTGGGCCTCGAGGCCGAACGCGACGGCCTCCCCCGGATCGCCGGGCGCATCCTCGGCTTCCTGATGGCCGCCGAGGAGCCCGCCTCCCTCGAACAGATCGCCGACGCGCTCCAGGTGAGCCGTGCCTCCGTGAGTACGAACTGCAGGCTCCTGGAGCAGATCGGGGCCGCGGAGCAGGTGTCCCTCCCCGGCGACCGGAAGGACTACTACGTCCTGACCTCGAGCTTTCCCGACCGCTTCTTCGACTTCACCCGGGCCCAGTCCCTCCGGAAGATCGAGATCGCCGAGGAGGCGCTCCGGGAGCTCCACGGGAACGTGGAGCCCGCCCGGTCGCGGATCTCGGTCTGGCGGGATTTCCACGCCTTCATCCTGGAGGAGCTCGGGGGCGTCGAGGCGCGTTGGCGTGCCCGCGTGAACGAAGGCCACACGGAGGTGAAGCCATGATGTCCGGGACCGGATCCGTTCGGCGCGACGCGCGCGCGCTTCTTCCCCTCGCCCCCCTGGCCGGGCTGTTCCTGGGCACACTCCTCCTCCTTCCGATCCCGGCGTGGGGGCAGACGCCCCTCTCCCTGGCGGAGGCGGAGCGGCGCGCCCTCGAATTCGGTGAGGAAGTGGCACTCGTCCGGGAACGGATGGCCCAGATCGAGGACGAGTACGTCCGCGTCCGCGCCGGCGCCCTCCCCGAGATCACCGCGAGCCTGTCGTACAACCGGTCGATCCGGAGCCTCTTCGACGGGATCACCCTGGGCGGCGGTGACAACGGGAACGGAGAGGAGGACCCCTTCGCCGACCTCCCCTTCGGCCGCCGGAACACATGGTCCGCCGGGCTTCGCGTGACCCAGCCCCTCTACGTGGGAGGCCGGGTCGCCGTCGCGCTGAGCATTGCCGACAAGATGCGCGAGGGGCTGCGCCTCGAGCTGGCAGAGACCGAGGCCGAGCTCCGCCTCCAGGTGCGGGAGAGCTACTTCCAGGCCGCCTTCGCGGACCTCCTGGTGGAGATCTCGGAGGAGGCGTACGCGCTTGCCGACGACCAGCTCGGGCAGGTCGAGCGCTTCCGGGAGCAGGGGATCGCGGCCGAGCTCGACGTGCTGACCGCCCGGGTCGAGCGGGACAACCTGGAGCCCCGTCTCGTCGAGGCCCGGAACGCCGCCCGACTCGCGCGGCTCAACCTCCTCAGGCTCGTCCAGCTCCCCTCGGACACGGAACTCGCCCTCACGACTCCCCTGGAGGCCGAGCTTCGCGGGGTGGACCAGGCCCTTCTCCGCGAGGCCCTCGAGACCCGTGCCCTTCTCCGTGCCACGCGGCTCCTCGTGGGAATCGAGGAGGACCAGGTACGCCTCGCCCGGGCCGGGTACCGCCCGAGTGCCGGTGCGTTCGCCGACTTCGGGTGGCAGGCGTTTCCCCGGACCTTCCTTCCCGGGGATGTGACCTGGCGGGAGGAGTGGAGCGCAGGATTCCAGGTCTCGATCCCGATCTTCCACGGCTTCCGCACCCGGGCCGAGGTCTCCTCGGCGCGCTCCGGCGTCCGGCAGGCCACCCTCGAGCTCAGCCGCCTCACCGAGGGGCTCGAACTCGAGCTCGAGTCCCAGTTCGCCGAGCTCGAGGCCTCCCTGGCCCAGGTGGAAGCCCGGGCCGGGACGGTGGAGGAGGCCCGGCGGGCCGTGGAGCTCGCGGAACTCCGCTTCGCCGCGGGCTCGGGGACCGCCCTCGAGCTTTCCAACACCCGGCTTCTCCTGTCGCAGGCCCGGGTCAACCAGGCGGAGGCCCTCCTCCGCCACGTGAACGCCCTTGCACGCCTCGAGCGGGCCGCGGGGGGAACCCTCCCCCTCCTGGCCGAACGCCTGAACGGATACGACGCACCATGACGACGCCACCGCCGAAGTCGAAGGAAGCCCCGCGACGGGGGAAGACCGCCTGGGTCCTGGGAATCCTGGGACTCGTGCTCCTCGTGGCTTTCACCGTCCGCCTGGTGCAGCTCTCCGCCGAGGAGGAGCCTGCCGAGACCGTGGACGAGATCCGCGAGCGGGAGGGAATTCCGGTCCTCGTGGCCGAGGCCGAGCGCGGCGACCTCGAGGTCTGGCGCACCTTTTCCGGGACCGTGACCGGCGAGCGGGAGTCGGTGCTCCGGGCCCGGAGCGATGACGAGGTCCGGGAAGTCCGGGTCCGCGTCGGCGACCGGGTCCGCGCCGGGCAGCTCATCGTGCGGCAGGCCGGCCAGGTTTCCGATGCCCGGGTGCGGCAGGCCGACGCCGCGGTGGAGCAGGCGGAGCGCCGCGTCGAACGCCTTCGCCCCCTCTGGGAGGCCGGGGCCCTCTCCGACCAGGACTGGGAGGACGCCAACACCGCCCTCGAACTCGCCCGGGCCGACCGGGAGGGGCTCGCCGGACTCACCGACGGCCTCGCCCCCATTGGCGGGATCGTCTCGGAAGTCCCGGCCCGGGTGGGGATGTTCCCCGCCCAGGGCGACCCCCTGGTCCGGATCGTCGACGATTCGGCGTGGCGGATCCCGCTCCGCATGAGCCCCGAGCAGGCCGCGGAGCTTCGCGAGGGGCAGGAGGCCCGGGTGGGACCGGGCGACGACGCCCCCGAGGGACGGGTGGACCGGGTCACCCTCCAGGCGGACCCCCGCTCCCGCCTGGTGGAGGTGGACGTCCGCGTGGGTGCGGGGCGCGCGACCGGCCTCCGCCCCGGGACCTTCGCCTCCGTGCGCGTCCTCGTGGACGCCCGGTCGGACGTCGTGCGCATCCCCCGGCTCGCCCTTCGTCCGGAAGGGGTCTGGGTGCTGAACGGGAGCGACCGGGTCGAGCTCCGGTCGGTGGAAATCGGGCTCCGGGGTGAGGAGTGGATCGAGATCCTCTCCGGCGTCGCGCCAGGCGAGCGGGTGGTCACCGAGGGGACGCGCCTCCTCTCCGACGGCGCCCGGGCGCGGGTGGTGGACTGATGTTCCGCTTCCTGCCGCGGCTGGCGGTCCGCCGCCCCGTGCTTGCGACGATGCTCATCGTGATCTTCGTCGTACTCGGGGGCTTCAGCTTCTTCCAGCTCCGCACCGACCTCTTCCCCGACGTGGAGTTCCCGGTGGTGACCGTGACCACCGTCTACCCGGGAGCCGGGCCCGAAGAGGTGGCGATCCAGGTCACCGAGCCCATCGAGGACGCGGTCTCGAACATCCCGAACCTGAACCAGCTCACCTCGTTCAGCCGCGACAACCTGTCGATCGTCATCCTCGAGTTCGAGCTCTCGGTGGATGCGGACCTCGTGGCCATCGACGTGAAGGACCAGGTGGACGCGATCCGGGCCAGCCTCCCGTCGGACTCCGAGGCACCGGTGGTGCAGAAGTTCGACATCGACGCCTTCCCGGTGCTCCAGGCCGCCCTTTCCGGGCCGCAGGGCGCCGACCGCCTCTTCGACCTGGCCGACGACCAGATCCGCGAGCGCCTCTCGCGGGTGTCGGGGGTGGCCGACGTGAGCATCGTCGGGGGACGAACCCGGGAGGTGGAGGTCACCGTCTTCCCGGACCGCCTCGAGGCGTACGGGCTCTCGGTGCGGGACGTGGTGGAGCTGATTCGCCAGGAGAACCTGGTCGTGCCGGGCGGCCGGGTGGACGACGGGGCCCGGGCGACCTCGGTGCGCATCACCGGCGAGTACCGCGAGATCCGGGAACTCGAGGACCTCCGGCTCTTCCTGGCCGAGGGAGGCGTGATCCGGCTCGGTGACGTGGCCCGGGTGGAGGAAGGGTACGGCGACCGCGCCCAGCTCGCTCGCTCGCAGGGCGCGTCGGCGGTCTCGATCTCGGTGCAGAAGCAGGGGGATGCGAACACCGTGACCACGGTGGAGGGGATCCGGCAGGAGCTGGACCGGATCCGGGCCGAGGTCCTCCCCCCCGGGGCCGAGCTCGTGATCGTGCAGGACGGAAGCGAGTTCATCGAGGACGCCATTGCCGACGTGCTCTCGGCCATCGCCATCGGGATCGTGCTCACGACGCTGATCCTCTTCTTCTTCCTCCATTCGTGGCGGGGGACCCTCGTGGCTGCGGTGGCCATGCCGGCCACGATCATTTCCACCTTCCTCCTCCTGGACCAGGCGGACTTCACGCTGAACGTGATGACCCTGCTGGCACTGGGGGTCACGGTGGGCATCCTCGTCACGAACACGATCGTGGTGCTCGAGAACATCTACCGCTACCTGGACATGGGGTACGACCCCGACGAGGCGGCAGAGGAAGGGACGGCGGAGATCGGGGTGGCCGTGGCCGCCTCCGCACTCACGAACCTCGTGGTGTTCACCCCCATCGCGTTCATGCGGGGGATCATCGGGCAGTTCTTCTACGCCTTCGGACTCACGGTGGTGTTCGCCACGATCTTCTCGGTGATCATTTCCTTCATCCTGGCCCCTCTCCTCGCGGCGAAGCTCCTCCGGAAGAACGAGACGAGCCGGTCGGGGAGGGCCCTCCTCGCCCCGGTCTGGCGGGCGTGGGACCGGGGGTACAACGGGCTCACCGAGAGCTACCGTGACGGCCTTGGATGGGCGCTGGCCCGCCCGCGCAACGGATGGCTCGTGATCGGCGCCGTGGGCGTGTTCTTCGTGGGCTCGATCTTCCTCTCCACCCGGTTCGTGGGAGGGGAGTTCATTCCGAACGCCGACCAGGGGATCATCCAGGTCGACGTCGAGCTCCCTGCCGACGCCTCCATCGACCGGACCGAGCGGGTGGTCCAGGGGCTCGAGCCGCTGATCCTGGAGCTCCCCGAGGTGGAACGGGTCCTTTCCACCGTGGCGGCGGGGTCGGGCTTCATGGCCGCCTCCGAGTCGGCGAACCGGGCCCAGCTCCTGGTTGCGCTCCGCGACGACCGGGAGCGTTCCACCGAGGAGATGATCCGGGTGATCCGCCCCCTGGCTGCGGCGATCCCCGACGCGGAGATCCAGATCGCACTGGCCGGCGGATTCGGTCCCCCGCAGATGGCCGACATCCTCGTGACCGTGTCCGGCCCCGCCGACCGACTCGAGGAGGTGACGGCTCAGGTCACCGCCGCAGTGGCCGAGGTCCCGGGGCTCCTCGACGTCCGGAACACGGTGGAGCAGCCGCGGCAGGAGCTCGTTTTCCGGCCGGACCGGGCCGCCCTTGCCGACGCCGGGCTCACGGTGGGCCAGGTGGGGAGCGCCATCCGCGCCGCGCTGGAAGGCGAGGTGGCCGGGGTCTTCCGGAGCGCCGGTGAGGAGCTGGACATCCGGGTGCGCTACCCGGCCGAGTCCCGCCTCCGGGAGGAGCAGGTCCGGGACATCCGCATCCCCTCCCCCGCAGGGCGCCTCCCCATCACCGCGCTCGGAACCCTCGAGCCCGAGGAGACCGCCCCCGCAGTCCGCCGGGAGAACCGCCAGCGCAGCTACGACGTGGAGGCGGACATCGGTACGGGGAACCTCGTGGACCGGGTGGCTGCGGTGCGGGAACGCCTGGACGCCGAGCCCCTCCCGCCGGGGTACAGCTGGCGGGTAGGTGGGGAGTTCGAGGACTTCGGCGACGCCTTCGCCGCGATCCTGGAGGCGCTGGCCCTGGCGATCATCCTGACCTACATCGTGCTTGCCATGATCCTCGAGTCGTTCGTGCGGCCGCTCACGATCATGGTCACCCTCCCCCTGGGCATGGCCGGCGGCTTCCTGGGACTCATGCTCGCCGGGGTCCCCCTCAACATCTTCGCCATGATGGCCGTGGTCATGCTGGTGGGGATCGTGGTGAACAACGCGATCCTGATCCTGGACTATGCCGGCCAGCAGCAGGCGAAGGGGAAGAGCGCCGCCGAGGCGGTGGGAGAGGCGGGCCCGGTGCGGCTGCGCCCGATCCTCATGTCGAACGTGGCGATCGCGGTGGCGCTGATCCCGCAGGCGGTGGGAACGGGTGCGGGGGCCGCCTTCCGGATCCCGATGGCGGTGGTGACCATTGGCGGGGCGCTGGTCGCCGCCGTCTTCACCCTCTTCCTGATCCCGGTGATCTACGTGAAGGCGGAGGCCATGGTGGACCGCTGGAAGGCACGCTACCGGGCCATGGCCGCCCGGCTTACCCACGACGACGAGGGAGAGGAGCCCTTCACTGCGGCCAAGGCGCGCTGACCCGGCGAGGGGGGGGCGCCCCGGTGCGGCCCCGGGTCCTCCCCCTACCCCCGCA
>JBJHCE010000018.1:0-23539 GCA_050485865.1 Gemmatimonadales bacterium
AGCGGAAGGCACTCCCGGACCCGCGCCACGCACCACCCCCGGGCCCCGTCCAGGGGACGCTCCTCCGAAGCCGGGAGGTCCGCGATCCGCGCGGCCAGGGCCCCGGCCAGGATCGGGTCCTCCTCGAGGCGGGCGAGCACCCCGTCGAACTGGGCCTCGAGGGCCTCGGTCCCGGAGATCCCGTCGCCGGCGATCCGCTCCGCCTCCCGGGCCCAGACCCCCTCGAACCACGCCTGGAGGATGTGCTCCTTCGTGGGGAAGTGGTTGAAGAAGGTCCCCTTGGCCACGCCGGCGGCCCGGGTCAGCTCCGACACCGAGGTGGCGTCGTACCCCTGGTCGCGGAAGCGGGCGAGCGCCCCGTCGTAGAGGCGGGAGCGGACCTGGTCGGAAGAGAGCCGGGTGCGCCGGCGAGGGCGGCGGGAACGGCGTGCGGATGGGGAGTTCATGCCGAAATATGACCCGGGTCACGCGGCCCGGTCAACGTGGGGCCGGGGGTTCAGGGGGAGAAGCCTTCGAACGCCGTACGGATTTCCGCCCGCGTCATCCCCGCGGCGACGGTGGGGGTATACAGGAATCGGATCGCGCTCCGCTCCACCGGGTGGAAGGAGACCGGCGGGGCGGCGCCGTCGGGGGAGTTCGCCATCACGAAGGCATCGCCGGGAAAGGCCGGGTGCCCCATGATCCCGACGGCGTGCCCCAGCGCGTGGAGCGCCGCCCGCTCGAGCACCGCCTGCTCCAGCTCGAGCGACAGGACGATGCGCACCTCGGTGATCCCGGCGTCGGCGGTGGCGGTGACGAAGGTGCGGCTGAAGGACCAGGGGCGGGTCGGGTCGAGTTCGCGGTATTCGTCCGGGGGGAACGCCTCGACCACGATGGTGGCGGCCACACCCACCTCGACGATCACCGGCCCCGCAGCCTCCTGCACGAGCCCCATCCCCCGCCGGAAGGCATCGGCCTCCCGGGGCGGCACTCCGGCATCGAACCGGATCCGGGGCTCGGCCTCCATCCACCGGAACCGGAGGCGGGTCTCGTCGGAGGTGAGGAGGGTCCCTTCCTCGAAATAGCGGAGGACCTCGGTGCGCGGGTCCGGGGGCGGAGGCGGCGGCTCGGGCTGGGGGCGGGCCTCGAAGAGGTTCGCCCCGTCGCACCCACCCGTGGCCACCCCCAGGAGCGCCAGGACCAGGACCCCGACCCCGGGGCGACGGAACGCACGGGGGCGAGGGGCTGGGCCGGGGCTCCGGCTACGACGGTGATCGGGCATCGAGGACTCCGCGTGGAGGGAGGAGGGAAGGAACCCCCGCCCGGGGGCCCCGTCCTTGAACCTCCGAGGGACCCCCGGGTTCCGCGCGCCCCCTGGCGCTACCCGGCCACCGCCCGGGCGAAGTCGAGCCCGGTGAGGATCCCCCGGAGCTCTCCGTCGTCCTGGACCACGACCCGCCGCACCCGGGTGGCTGCCGCCTGCGCCGCGGCCCGGTGCATCCGGGTATCGGAGCGGAGCGCCAGGAGTCGGGAGCTCATCACCTCCTCCACCGGGGTGTGACGGGGAAGGTCCCGGCTCTCCAGCGCCTCCACCTCGGTGAAAACCCCAACCGGCCACCCGTTCTCCACCACCACGAGACCCGTCACCCGGGCGCGCTCGAGGCGCTCCGCCGCGAGGGACACGGGCTCCTCGGCGCGCACGGTAAAGACGGGCGAGGACATCCAGTCCTCCACCGACGTCCCCATCCGCTTCTCGTCCAGGGCGCGCATCAGGTCGCGGGTGGTGACGATCCCCACGGGGCGCTCCCCCTCCACGACGACGGCCCGGTGGGTCCTCGCCTTCACGAGGAGGCGGGCCACCTCCTCGAGCCCGGTTTCCGGGGCGACCTGGATGACCTCGGTGGACATTTCGTCCGAAACCGGGCGGTCCGGAAGGGTCAGGTTGGCGTCTTCCGGGCGCCGCCCCGCCTCCCGGCGCCCGACCCCGAGAAGGTCCCGGCGGCGGATGAGGCCCAGGAGCGGGCCGTCGGGCTCGGCCACGACGAGGGCGGAGACGCCCCGTTCCCGCATCGCGCCCTCGGCCTCGACGAGGCGCGCCGACGGGGAAATCCGGTGCACGGGGGTGGACATGAAGAGGGACACGGGTATCGCGAAGGAAGCCATGAAGCACCCCGGGTTCGGGTCGATGGACGAACGCTGGAAGTGGGCGAGGACCCGGCCCCGGCGCCCCCGCTCCACCTTCCGGGTCCACGAAGGAACCGTGCCAGACCTTGCCCGCCGCGCCCGGGGGGTCCATCCTCCCGGAGACACCCCGCACATCCGGTCCTCCCCCCCAGGAGCCTGCACCCCGATGAAGTTCCGCACTGCCCCCGCCCTGGTCGTCCTCCTCGCCCTTCTTCCCGCGTCCGTGGCATCCCAGGACATCCGTGTCCCGGTGGACACGGCCTTCACCTCCTCCCACACCGTCACCATCGGGGGGGAGCGGGTCCCCTATACCGCCACGGCGGGATTCCAGCCCGTGTGGGATGCGGACGGAACCGCCATCGCCTCGGTCTTCTACACCTACTACGAGCGGAGCGACGTCTCCGACCGGGCCCGGCGCCCCCTCGTCATCTCCTTCAACGGCGGACCCGGCTCCGCCTCGGTCTGGATGCACATCGGCTACACCGGACCGATCTTCCTGAACATCGACGACGAGGGTTTCCCGGTTCAGCCCTACGGCTTCAGCGACAACCCCCACTCGATCCTCGACGTGGCCGACATCGTCTACGTGGACCCGGTGAACACCGGCTTCTCGAGGGCGCTCCCCGGCGTCGACGCGCGCCGCTTCTTCGGGGTCTACGAGGACGTGAACTACCTGGCCGCCTGGATCGAGACCTTCGTGACCCGGCAGAACCGGTGGGCGAGCCCCAAGTTCCTCATCGGCGAGAGCTACGGGACGAACCGGGTGGCCGGGCTCGCCGGGCGCCTCCAGGGCTCCCACTGGATGTACCTGAACGGGGTGATCCTCGTCTCCCCCACCCGGATGGGGGTCGAGGCCGGAGGACCGGTGGGCGACGCCCTTCTCCTCCCGCACTACGCCGCCACCGCCTGGTACCACGGGGTGCTGGCCCCCGACCTCCAGGCCCGGGACCTCCACGACTTCCTTCCCGAAGTCGAGCGATTCACCGTGGAGGAGTACATTCCGGCCCTCACCCGCGGGGGGTTCCTCCCGGCGGCGGAGCGGGACCGGATCGCCCGGGAGGTGGCCCGGTGGGCCGGGGTGAGCCCCGAATACGTGCACTACAACAACCTCGCGATCCCGGTGACCCGGTGGCGGAAGGAGCTCCTCCGCGACCAGGGCCAGACCGTCGGCCGCCTCGACGCCCGCTACAAGGGGATCGACCGGGAGGACGACGGCCTCACCCACGACTTCGACCCGGCGCTCACCGCGTGGAACCACGCCTTCACCCCGGCGGTGAACCTCTACCTGCGGGAGCACCTGGGGGTGCGCACCGAGCTCACCTACAACATCTTCGGGCCGGTGAGCCCCTGGTCACGGTCGCCGGACAACACCGCCGAGAACCTCCGGCGCGCCATGGCCGAGAACCCCTACCTGAAGGTCATGATCCAGGCCGGCTACTACGACGGGGGCACCGACTACTTCTCGGCCAAGTACACCATGTGGCAGATGGATCCGTCGGGTAAGCTCCAGGACCGCTTCCGCTTCGAGACCTACCGGAGCGGCCACATGATGTACCTGCGGCAGGAGGACCTGGAGAGCTCGAACCGCCACGTGCGGGAGTTCATCCTGGACGCCATCCCCCCCGCGGGGACGCCGGCGATCTACCGGTGACCGAGGGGGCCGCCGGTGCCTCCGGGGAGACGGGGCCGTCGGCGGACCCCGGTTCGCCCGGGGCGGTCGCCGTGGTGGCCGCGGTGGTGCGGCGGGGGGCGCGGGTCCTCGTGGCCCTCCGCCCGGCGGAAAAGAGGCACGGCGGAATGTGGGAGTACCCGGGGGGGAAGGTCGGGGCAGGGGAGAGCCACGCCGAGGCGCTGACCCGGGAGCTCCGGGAGGAACTCGGGGTGGAGCTCGTGTCCGTGGGGCGCCTCCGGGCCTCCTTCCGGGATCCTGGCTCCCCCTTCGAGATCCATTTCTGGGATGCGGAGGTGGCGGGCACCCCCGAGCCCCGGGAGCACGCCGAACTCCGCTGGGTCACCCGGGCGGAGGGGCTCGTGCTCCCCCTCGCCCCGACGGACCGGCGCTTCACCGAGGAGGTGCTCGGGGAAACGTGATCCTTGCTCGACTACAAATGTTTCCCTAGCTTGCCGGAATCCATGGACCACCCGCGTCCGCGAAGGCGCGAGGCCGGGTCCCCCGTCCCCATTCCGGTCCCCTCGATGTCGCCCGAACCCGCCAACGCCGAGCGACGCCCGTGAGCCGCCTCTCCGGTGGCAGCGGCGCCGTCTGGGCCCCGGTCGTCATCGAGCGGGCCGGAGGCGGGATCGCGCGCATCGCCCCGGGGGAGGTGCCCCTCCGGGCGCTCCGTGCCGTGGCCCGCGAGGGTGCCGAGCTCCTGGAGGCCGAACGCACCACCGTGTTCCGGCTTGGAACGACGGGGATGCCCATCCGGTGTCTCACCCGCTTCCACCGGAGCTCCCGCACCCACGAGGACGACGTTTCCTACGCCGACGAACTCGGTCGGGAGGCGTTCCGGCTCCTCGAACGGCTGTCGATCCTCTCCATCGAGGACGTGAAGGCCGGCCCCGCCCCGACGCCCGTCCTCCGGGCTTACCTGGAGGAAGGAGGCGTGCGGGCCATGCTCGCCGTGCCGATCCGGCATGGGGGTCACGTGGCGGGGTTCCTCTCCTTCGAGGAGGTGGAGGGTCCACGGATGTGGTCGGCGCGGGACCGGGAGCACGCCGCCACCCTGGCCTATCGGCTGGAGCGGAACTGGACCCGCGTGGGGCGAGGCGGGATGCTCCCGGAGGCGGCGCCCGCCCCTCCGGTTGCCCTGGCCCCCGAGGCGTCCGGGCCCGTTTCCCCCAGGCATCCTCCTTCGGCCCCCGGAGTGGCGAGTCCGGACTCCGAGACTCCCTCCATGGAGGCCGCAGCATCCTTCGGGCACCGAAGGGAGCTCCGGGCGCGGCTCCAGCGGCTCCGGACGCTGGAACGTACCGGGATCCTCGGCACCCACGCCGCAGGTGAGGCCCTCCAGGCCCTCCACGTGCAGGCCGGGACGCTGGACCTCCTCAGGGCACGCGTGGTCCCCGGAAGCTTCGAGGGGGAACTCGTGGACGACGCCCGGGAGGCGCTCTTCCGGGCAAGCTCCGAGCTCGAACGCTTCCTGCGCTGGACGCGGAGCGGGCTCTCGACGGCTTCCACGGTGGAACTCAACGCCCTGGTGGGTGACCTCGCCATCCGGCTCGGAAAGCTCACCGGAGACCGGGTGGGACTCCTTTACGCACCCTCGAGCGAGGCCCTCGCCATCGGTGCCGAGGGGGCGCTCCTGGTCCGCTCCCTGGAGGAGCTCGTCCGGAACGCGCGGGCCGCCTCGGCCCCCGGCGACCGGGTCCGGGTGGCGGTGCAGCGGGCGGAGGAGCCCGGGGGTCGGCCCCTCGCGCGCCTCGTGGTGGAGGACCGGGGAAGCGGGATCACCGCCTCCGACCTCCCCTGGATCTTCGAGCCCTGGTTCACCACCCGGGGCGAGGGCGCCGACGGGATGGGACTCCCCCTCGTTCAGGCGGTGGTGGAAGGGCACGGCGGGTGGGTGGACGTCACCTCGACGGAGGGGAAGGGAAGCCGGTTCGCCCTGAATTTCCCGCTTCTCCGCCCGCGGGTGGAGGTGCAGCCCGTGGGCGACGACGAGGGCACGGCGCCGGCGACGGAGGGGGAGGACCGCCCCCTCGCCCTTCTCGTGGAGGACGAGCCCATGCTGGCGCGGCTCCTCCGGAGGGCCCTCGAGCATGCAGGGTTCGAGGTCCGGGAGGCCGACGGCGCACCGGCCGCGGCCCGGCTCGTCCGGGAGCACGCCCCCTCCGCCACCCTGGTGGTGGCGGAACGGGTCCTCCCCGACGGTGCCCAGGGCATGGAGTTCATCCGACAGGGACGCGCCATCTTCCCGTACCTGGGGGGGATCCTCCTGGACCGGCGCCTCCGCACCCCGGCCGACGACGGCGCCGTACTCCGGCGCATCCGGGAAGGCGGCCGGATCCCGTCGGACGTGCCTCTTCTCACCGCCCCGGTGGATCCCACGGCCCTGGTCCGCGAGGCGCGGAGTTTCGTGAAGCCCCCGCCGCCGGAGCTGGAGGGGCACCCCGGAGCGGACGAGATCCCCGCGGCGCCGGACGACGGGCCGGGGGACCCGGGAGGAGACGATGCGCCCGACCCGGCGGAGGCGGACCCGATGGATCCCGACCTTCCTCCCCCGTCGAGCACCCGCCACTGAGCCCGGGCCACGCGCCTCAGATGCGCTGCCGTGCGATGATCCGCGAAAGGTAGACCACGGGGGCCGACCCCACCGCCACGATGAGGAGCGCCGGGAGGGCGGAGCGCTCCACCTGCTCGTCGGAGGCGAGCTGGAAGGCCCGGGTCGCCAGGGTGTCGAAGTCGAAGGGCCTCAGGATGAGGGTGAGGGGGAGCTCCTTCAGAACGTCGATGAAGACCAGGAGCCCTGCGGCCACGAGGGTCCCCCGGAGGAGGGGAAGATCCACCTTCCAGAGGGTCCGCATCGGGGGGGTGCCCAGGGAGCGCGACGCCTTGTCCAGGTTCCCGCAGACCCGCTCGAACCCCGAGTCCACCGGGTTCAGCGCCACGGCCAGGAAGCGGACCACGTAGGCGAAGACGAGCGCCGCCACCGTCCCGGTCAGGAGGAGCCCCACGTTCGCGCCCAACACGGGACGCAGGAAGGTGGCGAGGCTCCGGTCCACCCAGAGAAAGGGAACGAGCACCCCGACGGCGATCACCGCACCGGGGATCGAATATCCAAGGGAGGCGGCCCGGGCACCCAGCCGGAGAGGCGGGGTGGGAGAGAGGCGGACCGAGTAGACGATGAGGAGCGCCGCCGCCACGGCGAGGAGTGCCGCGGCCCCGGCGAGGCCGAACGAGTTCATGGCAAGGGTCAGGAAACGCCGGTCGAGGGCCTCGGGCGCCACCCCCACCGCCCATACCAGGAGCTGCCCCACCGGGACCACGAACCCGAGAAGGACCGGAATGGCGCAGGCCACCGCGGCGCCCCACCGCCGCCACCCCGTGAGGGGGAACCGGGGGATCGGCCGGAAGCGGCTCGACCCGTGGTCGAAGCGGGCCCGACCCCGCTGCCCCCGCTCCACGAGGATCAGCGCGAACACCAGGACCAGGAGGGCTGCCGAGAGGCGGATCGCCGCAGGGCCGTCGCCGAGGGAGAACCAGGCCCGGAAGATCCCGGTGGTGAAGGTCGAGACCCCGAAGTACTTGACCGCCCCGTACTCGTTCAGGACCTCCATGAGGACCAGGGTGAGCCCGGCCACGATCGCGGGCCGGGCCAGCGGGAGCGCCACCCGGAAGAAGGTCTCCCAGGGGCCCTTCCCGAGCATCCGCGCCGTCTCGAGGATCCCACCGGACTGCTTCTGGAAGGAAGTCCGGCCGATCAGGTAGACGTAGGGGTAGAGGACGAGGGCCATCATGACCCCTGCCCCGGGAAGGGTCATGAGCCAGGTCCGGAGCCGCGCAGTGGCCGCCGGCTCGAAAACGACCTGGAGCGCCTGCTGGACCGGCCCGTGGTGCGCCAGGATCTCGGCCCAGGTGAAGGCCATGATGTAGGTCGGAAGTGCAAGGGGGAGAATGAGCGCCCACTCGAAGACCTTCCGCCCGGGAAAGTCGCAGGTGGCCACGAGCCAGGCGGTGGCCACCCCCACGACCAGGGTGAGGGCCCCGACCCCCACCACGAGGGCCAGGGAATTCACGATGTAGAGCCCGAGGACCGTCGAGGCCAGGTGGTCCCAGGTCTCGCTCCCCCCCGCGAAGACCCCGCCCAGGATCACCGCCGGGGGGAGGAGGACCAGGAAGACGACGACCGCCGTCGCCACCGTCCAGGGCGTGAGGGTGACCTGCGGCCGGGGCCGGTACTCGTCCCGGATGCGGGCGAGCCACCCCCGGACGGCCGGAGTCAGCGCCATCCGGCCCGGTCGAAGGTCTGCACCGCCGCGTTGTTCAGCGCACCCAGCCGCGAGAGCGGGAGCTCGTCGCCCCGGAACTCGCCCCAGGAGCGGAGCGTCTCGTTCCAGGCGACCCCCTCGCGGACCGGGTACTCGTGGTTCCCTTCGGCAAAGGCCCGCTGCGCCTCCTCGCTCACCAGGAACTCGAGGAGCCGGAGGGCGTTCGCCGGGTGGGGAGCATGCCGGGTGATCCCCGCCCCGCTCACGTTCACGTGGGCACCCCGCCCCCCCTGGTTCGGAAAGATCACGCCCACCCGCTCGGCAAGCTCCCGCGAGGCGGGATCCCCGTCGGCCAGAAGCCGCCCCACGTAATAGGAGTTCACGAGGGCCAGGTCCCCGACACCGGCGGCCACGTCCCGGATCTGGTCCGTGTCGTTCCCCTGGGGCGCCCGGGCGAAGTTCGCCACCACCCCCCGGGCCCACGCCTCCGCCACCGCCTCGTCGTGGGCGGCGATGATGGAAGCCAGGTGCGAGACGTTGTAGATGTTCTCCGAGCTCCGGGCCACGATCCGCCCCCGCCACCGCTCGTCGGTTAGGGACTCGTAGGTCTGGACCTGGTCCGGGTCCACCCGGTCCTTCGCGTAGGCAATGATCCGGACCCGCTTCGTGAGCCCGTACCAGCTCCCGTCGGGGTCCCGGAACGCCTCGGGAACCGCCGCCTCGAGGACGGGCGACGAGGTCTCCCGGAGGAGTCCCCGCTCCTTCGCCCGGTGAAGCCGCCCCGCATCCACCGTGATGAGGACGTCGGCGGGGGAGGCCGCCCCCTCCCGCTCGAGACGGGCAATGAGCTCGTCGGCGGAGGCGCTCACGACCCGGACCTCGATCCCGGTGAGCTCGGTGAAGCGCTGGAAGAGCGCCTCGTCGGTGTCGTAGTGGCGGTGGCTGTAGACGTTCACCACCCCCTCCTCGGGGTCTCCGCACCCGGAGGCGAGGAGGGGAAGGGCCAGCGCGGTGAGGAGGAAGGAGGCCCGGGGGACCCGGCGGTGAGGAAGCATGGTCACGTGGATCGGCGAGGAATCACGACGGGCCCCGCTCCCGGGGCCACGGTTAGTTGAGAACGAATCTCAACCATCCTCCTTCCGATGTAAAGGCACGGCCTCGAGGGGGAGGGCGGCGCCGTTCACGATCCCCCCTGCCGGGGAGGCCAGGAAGACGAGCACCCGGGCAATGTCCGACGGGTCGAGCCAGTTCGAGCGATCGGCGTCGGGCATGGCCTCCCGGTTCCCCGGGGTATCGATGATCGTGGGGAGGATCGCGTTCGCCGTGATCCCGTGGGGAGCGCCCTCCCGGGCCAGCGTCTGGGTCAGGTTCAGGACCGCCGCCTTCGCCGCCCCGTAGGCGCTCATTCCGGAAGCACCCCGGTCAAGCGCCGGCCGGGCCGACACGGTCAGGATCCGGCCCCAGCGCGCCTCCCGCATGGCCGGGAAGGCGGCCCGGCTCACGAGGAAGGCCGAGGTGGCGTTCATGGCGAGCATCCGCGCCCAGGTCCCGGGCTCCGTGTCCTCCACCTTCGCCATTGCGAACCCGCCCGCGAGGTTCGCCGCCAGGTGAACGGGGGGAAGGGCGCGGAAGAGGTCCGCCACCGAGTCGGGGTCGGTGAGGTTCGCATCCCGGTGAAGGTGAACCGCGTGAATGGCGTCGCCCAGGTGCGCTTCCAGCGCCGGGATCTCGGCCTCGTCGAAGACGGGCACGTGGACCTGTGCCCCCTCGGCCAGAAAGGTCCGCACCACCGCGCGACCGAGCCCCCCGGTACCCCCGGTCACGAGCGCCGTCCGCCCCTCGAGCATCTTCCGGTCCGACATGGATCTCCCCGCCTTTCAAGGTGGTTGGTTCGGCGCCCCTCCGGCTCCCGGCCGGGGTCCCCTTCGGGTGTTGCCCCGGCTTGCGCCCTTCCTCTAACTTCGAACGCTTCCCGCCTCGCTGGAAGGCACCCGTTCCTCCAAGCCGAACGCCCATCATGCCCGAGTACCGCCACGCCCGCGTCCCCGAACAGGGCTCCCCGATCCAGGTGGAGGGCGGTGCCCTCCGGGTCCCGAACGACCCCATCGTCCCCTTCATCGAGGGCGACGGGATCGGACCGGACATCTGGGCCGCCACCCGCACCGTCGTGGACGCCGCGGTGGAGAAGGCGTACGGAGGCGACCGGAAGATCGCCTGGATGGAGGTCTACGCCGGCGAGAAGGCCTTCGGGAAGACCGGCGAATGGCTCCCGCAGGAGACCTTCGACGCCCTGACCGAGTTCAAGGTGTCGATCAAGGGCCCCCTCACGACCCCGGTAGGCGGGGGGATCCGCTCCCTGAACGTGACGATCCGGCAGGTCCTGGACCTCTATTCCTGCATTCGTCCGGTCCGGTGGATCAAGGGGGTCCCGTCGCCCATGAAGGAGCCCGAGCGCCTCGACGTGGTGATCTTCCGCGAGAACACGGAGGACGTCTACGCCGGGATCGAGTGGGCGAGCGGCACCCCGGAGGTGGAGAAGGTACGCCGCTTCCTCGTCGACGAGATGGGGGCCACGATCCGCGAGGGAAGCGGGATCGGGATCAAGCCCATTTCCCCCTTCGGGACCAAGCGTCACGTGGCGGCGTCGATCCGCTACGCCCTCGACCGGAAGCGCCGCTCCGTGACCCTCGTCCACAAGGGGAACATCATGAAGTTCACGGAAGGGGCCTTCTCCGACTGGGGGTACGAGGCCGCCCGGGAGCAGTTCCCGGACCGCACGATCCCCGAGTCGAGGGTCTGGGAGGGCGAGGACCCGGCGGGACGCCTCGTCATCGGCGACAGGATCGCCGACGCCATGTTCCAGCAGGTTCTCCTCCGCCCGGACGAGTACGACGTCCTCACCACCCCGAACCTGAACGGCGACTACCTCTCCGATGCCTGTGCCGCCCAGGTGGGCGGGCTCGGGATGGCGCCCGGTGCCAACGTGGGCGACGAGGTGGCGGTCTTCGAGGCCACCCACGGCACCGCGCCCAAGTACGCCGGGAAGGACATGGTGAACCCGGGATCGCTCATCCTCTCCGCCGTGATGATGCTCGAGCACATGGGGTGGGACGAGGCGGCAGGGCTCGTGGTGAAGGGGCTCGAGGGCGCCATCGGCCGGAAGACGGTTACCTACGACCTCGAGCGCCAGATGGAGGGGGCCACGAAGGTCTCCACCTCCGCCTTCGGTGAGGCCATCGTCCAGGCCATGTGAGGAGGGCTCCGGCGCCTTCCCTCGATTCCTGAAGCATCTTCCAAACCCAGTTCAGCCATCGCGCGGTCCGCCATGAAGATCCGGATTCTCGAACAGGCCCCCGAGCAGGTGGAGGCCCCCCTCGTTGCGGTCGCGGTGTTCCAGGGCGGTGCCACCCTTTCTCCCGCTGCCGCCGCCCTCGACGCTGCCCTCGGAGGCGCCTTCTCCCGGGCCCGGGACGCGGGTGACTTCCTGGGTCGCCCCGACGAGTCCCTCGTCTTCTACGCCCCCGGGGGAGAAGGGAGCGCACCCGTGCGCCGCTTCCTCTTCGTGGGGGGAGGGGATGCGGAAAAGGCCGACGCGCAGGCGGTGCGGGACTTCGCCGCCCGCGCGGTGCGAAAGGCCGAGTCCCACCGGGTCACCGCCCTTCACCTGGCGGTCCCCGTCCCCGCCGCGCTGGCGACCGCGGGCGGCCCGGCGCGGGCGATGCAGGCCGCCGCCGAGGGGCTCGAGCTCGCCGCCTGGGACTTCCGGGAGCTCCGGGCAAAGCCGAAGCCCGAGGACCCGCCGAAGCCCCTCGTGACCGAAGCGTCCATGGCCCTCGACTTCGCCGAGGGAGAAGGTGCTTCGGAGACCGACGACCAGGCCCGGGCGGTCCGGGTCGGGCAGGCCCTCGCCCAGGGGGCGAACTTCGCCCGGACCCTCCAGCAGCGCCCCGGAAACGTGGCCACCCCCGAGCACCTGGCGGCGCAGGCACTCCAGCTCGCCGAGGACCACGGCCTCCACCCCACGATCCTGGGCCCTCGCGAAATGGAGAAGGAGGGAATGGGCTCCCTCCTTTCGGTGGCGGCCGGCTCGGACCAGGAGCCCCGGCTCATCGTGCTCGAGCATCGCGGGGGGAAGGAGGCCGAGCGCCCCCTCGTCCTCGTGGGGAAGGGACTCACCTTCGACTCCGGGGGGATCTCCATCAAGCCGGCGAGCGGGATGGAGGAGATGAAGTTCGACATGTCCGGGGGGGCCGCGGTCCTGGGCGCGATGAAGGCCCTTGCCCTCCTCGAGGTCCCGGTGAACGTGGTCGGGGTGGTGCCCGCGTCCGAGAACCTCCTGAACGGGAGCGCGAACAAGCCCGGCGACGTGGTGCGGGCCCGCTCCGGCAAGACGATCGAGATCATCAACACCGACGCCGAGGGACGCCTCATCCTGGCCGACGCCCTGGACTACGCCCGGGACCGCTTCGAACCGGCGGCCATGGTGGACTGCGCGACGCTCACCGGAGCGTGCGTGATCGCCCTCGGGCACCACGCCGCAGCCCTTCTCGGCACCGACGAGGGGCTCATGGACGAGCTCCGTGCGGCAGGAGACCGCGCCGGGGAACGCTGCTGGCCCCTTCCGCTCTGGGATGCCTACCGGAAGCAGCTCGATTCCCCGGTCGCCGACCTGAAGAACGTGGGAGGGCGTCCCGCAGGGACGATCACCGCCGCCCTCTTCCTCAAGGAGTTCGTGGGCGACACCCCCTGGGCCCACCTGGACATTGCCGGGACCGCCTATGGCGAGCCCCGGGACCCGTGGCACCGGGCCGGGGGCTTCGGGTTCCCGACCCGGCTCCTCGCCGAGTGGGTGCTCGCCCGGGCGGGAGCCGCGCCGGACGCTTCATGACGCTTCGCCGCACCCTCCTCCTCCTGGTCCTCCTGGGGGCCCCCGCCCAGCTGGCCCCGGCACTCGCCGCCGAGGCATCGGCGCAGGTTCCCCCCATGTTCGTGATTCCGGAGCCCCCGGCGGATCCGGAAGCGGCGGTCCCGACGGACACGATCCCCACCCCCGCGACCGACACGATCCCGCCCCCGGCCGAGCAGGTCCTTCCCCGGAACCTCCCACGGGGGGGGAACCCGGTGCCCTCGGGCACCGAGCGAGGGATCTGGTCCTGGGACCGTGAGGCCCTCCTGGCCCACCAGGCCATGACCCTCCACGACCTTCTCTCCTTCGTGCCGGGGATCACCATGGTCCGGGGAGGCGACATCGGGTCCCCGGTGGCGGTAACCTGGGGGGGGATGGGGGCGGGACAGGTGCGGGTCTTCCTGGACGGGGTCGAGGACTTCCCGCTGGAAGGTGGCGTGCTGGACCTCGCCCAGGTGGGACTCACGGGGCTCGAGGAGGTCCGCATCGAGCGAAGCCCCCACGAACTCCGCATCCACCTGGAATCCCACCGGATCGAGGACGGACGCCCCCTCACCACCCTGGAGGTGGGAACCGGTGACTTCCGCACGAACCTCTTCCGGGTGGGTTTCGTCCACCCCGACGCGCTGGGGGGCACGATCCTGGTCGCCCTCGACCGCTTCGACACCGACGGCCCCCGGCGTGAAGAGCCCGGGGCCGTCTTCGGAACCCGGTTCCGCTACTCGATCTTCCCCCGCGACGGCATGGGGCTCGCCCTCGAGTACCGCTCCCGGACGGCCCGACGCCCCGAGGGGACCTGGGAGCCGAGGGAAGTGGCGCGGAGCGAGCTCTCGGCGCGTCTTGGCTGGGAACTCTCCGAGTCCCTCACGGCGGAGTTTCATGCGCTCCGGTCCTCCATCGACGTGGGCGAACGCGCCGCATCCGGAGCCGACACCCTGCTTCCGGGAGAGGCGCGCTCCGCCCTGGGCGCACGGCTCACCTGGCGAGGCGGGCCGGTGGCGGCCTGGGGTGCGGGCTCCTTCCGCTCCGGCGAGGGGGGACCGCGCTACGTGGCGGAGGCCGGGGCCACCGCGGACCTCGAGGGCGTGGGAGGAATCGCCGCCCTGGCGGAGTTCGAGGGGTGGTCGAGCCTCGCCCTCGAGGGGCGGGGTCCCGGGGGGGAGGCCGTGGAGGGTGGCCGCTCGGCCGGGACCCTGGGCGCCTTCTCGCTGCGGGCCTGGTCCGCGCCTGTGGGCCCCCTTTCCCTCTTCGGCGAGGTGGGGTCCGGGCGCCGCGGGCTCCCCTTCGTCCTGCCGGCGGATCCGGATTCCCCCGACAGCGGCGACGGGAACGGCGAGGAGAACAGCGGCGGCGCCCTTCCCGAACCCCGACCGGTGGAGCCCCTGCTCGTGGCGGAGCGCACCGGTGTCCGGGCCGGCGCCCGGATCGGGTGGAGGGGAGCGGATCTCTCCGGGGCCTGGGTCCGGGTGGACGCCGACCTTCTCCCCCCCTTTCGCCTCCCCTTCGACCGGGGGGCCCAGCTCCCCGAGGGAGGGGTTCGAACCGGCTTCGAGGTGGAGGGCCGCGTTCCCCTCGACCCGGTGCTGAGCGGGCTCACCCTGACCGGAACCGGGCAGTTCTGGGATGACGCCCCCGGGTGGAGCTATCTGCCGGAGCGGAGCTGGACCGGGGCCCTCGCCTGGTACCACACCGGGTACGACGGGAAGCTCGAGGTCTGGACCGACCTGGGGCTCCGGGGGAGGGACCCCATGCCCGTGCCCCAGGCGGCGGCGGGAACGGGCGAACCGGTGGCCCCCTTCACCCAGGCCTGGTTCGCCCGGGTGCAGGTCCGGGTGGTGACCGTCCGTGTCTTCGTCCAGTGGGAGAACCTGACCTACCGGCTCGAGAACGCCGACATCCCCGGGCGGGCCCAGCCCCAGACCCGGGTCATGTACGGTGTCCGTTGGACCATGTGGAACTGACGGAGGGGACGGTGATTGAGCCTTTCCCCGCCCTCCGTTAGCTTTCCGGGCTCATGAGCCACGGGACCCTGCGCAGCATGACCGGATACGGAAGGGCCGAGGGCGCCACCCCAGGGGGGCGCCTCCGGGCCGAGGTGCGCACCGTCAACCACCGCTTCCTGAACCTCCAGGTCCGCACCCCGTCGGGATTCGAGGGGCTGCAGGGGGAGCTCGACCGGATCCTGAGGAGCGTCTTCTCCCGAGGGCACGTGGCGCTGACCCTGACCCTGGACCGGGACGAGGTGCCCGGTCAGGACGGGCCCGGGGCCATCGGCGTCGACCTGGAACGGGCCCGGGGCGCCCTCGCGGCGCTGCGGGCGGTCCGGGACGAGCTCGGCCTGGACGGCCCGGTGGAGCTCTCCCACGTCCTCCACTTCCGGGATCTCTTCCCGCCCCCGGACCGGGAGCGGGAAGCCCGGGAGGAACCCTCCATCGACGACGTGGGTCCCGTGGTCCAGGCCGCCGCCGACGCGGCACTCGCCATGCGGGTGGAGGAGGGAGAACGCCTCGCCGACGACCTCCGCGGGAGGCTCCGCGCCATGGAGGCCGAAGTGGAGGCCATCGAGGCCGCAGCACCGGGCCGCCTCGTCCGGGAACGGGACCGCCTCCGCGAGCAGATTGCCCGTCTCCTTCCCGAGGGGGTGCCGGTGGACGAGGACCGGGTCGCCCGGGAGATCGCCCACCTGGCCGAGCGGTGGGACATCCACGAAGAGGTCGTTCGCTTCCGTTCCCACCTGGAGATGTTCCGGGCCACCCTGCGCGACGGGAGCCCCGATGGGGTGGGAAAGCGTCTCGGGTTCATCGTGCAGGAGATCCTCCGCGAGGCGAATACCATGGGTTCAAAGGCGAACGACGCCGACATCGCGCGGGCCGTGGTGACCCTGAAGGAAGAGATCGAGCGCCTCCGGGAGCAGCTGGAGAACGTCGAATGATCACCGGGCTCCCGTACCGCCCGTGTCCCCTGGTGCTTGCCGCCCCCAGCGGCACGGGGAAGACCACGATCGCCCATGCCCTCGTGGAGCGCTTCGAACGCTTCGTCTTCTCGGTGTCGGCCACGACGCGCCCCCCCCGGGGTGACGAGGTGGACGGGGTGGACTACGACTTCCTGGCCCGGGAGGAATTCGAGCGCATGATCGAGGCGGGGGAACTCGTGGAGTGGGCCGAGGTCCACGGGAACCTGTACGGAACGCCCCGCCGGAACCTGGATGCGGCGGCGTCCCGCGGGGAACACGTGGTGCTGGACATCGACGTGCAGGGCGCGAGGCAGATCCGGGCCCGGGTCCCCGAGGCGGTCCTCATGTTCGTCTTCCCCCCCTCCGCCGAGGCGCTCTGGGGAAGGCTCACCGCCCGGGGCACCGAGCCCATGGACGAGGTGGCCCGGAGGCTCCGGGCCGCCCACTCGGAGCTGGCCCAGGCCGAGCACTTCGATTACATCGTGGTGAACGACGACCTGGAGCGGGCCATTTCCCGGGTCCGGGCCATCGTGGAAGCCGAGAGCCACCGCCCCCGGCGGGCGCTGGATCTCCCCACGGCAGTGGCGCACCTCCGTGCCGAGATCGACCAGGTGGTGATGCGAGCGGAGGAGGCGGGAGCCTCGAGCCGGTCCGAAGGGTAGGAACAGGGCAGCACCCACGCGAACGAACAACGACCAAGGAACAGAAGATGCGCGTCTTCACGCCGAAGGAAGTGGCCGAGTCCACCCAGAGCAAGTACCTGGGGGTCCTCGTGTCCGCGAAGTACACCCGGGAGCTGAACGCCCTCCCCCGGGATCTCAAGCCCCTGGGGTCGGAGAAGAAGCTCACCACCCGGGCCCTCGAGGCACTGACCTCGGGGCAGATCGAGTTTCGCCTCGTGGGACGCCGCCGCCGCGAGGACTGAGGCCTTGAGCCCCCGTCCCGCCCTCGTCCCCACCCCTCCGTGGGAGGGGCGCCGCGTCGTGCTCGCGGTGACGGGCGGGATCGCCTGCTACAAGTCGGTAACCCTGGCGCGGGATCTCGCCCGCCTCGGGGCCGAAGTGGACGTGATCCTGAGCCGGGCCGCGCAGGAGTTCGTGCGCCCCCTCCTCTTCGAGGGGGTCACGGGTCGCCAGGCGGTGGACTCCCTCTGGTCGGCGGAAGGGGCGGCCCGCCACATCCGCATGGCCCGGGAGGCCGACCTGGTGGTGGTGGCCCCGGCCACCGCGGACCTCCTGGCCCGGGCGGCCCACGGACGGGCCGACGACCTCCTCACCACCGTGCTCCTGGCCACGCGGGCCCCGGTCCTCCTCGCCCCCGCGATGAACGACCGGATGTGGTCCCACCCCCAGACCCAGCGGAACGCCGCCCACCTCTCGGACGCGCTGGGGTACACCCTGGTGGGCCCCGCCGAGGGCCCCCTTGCCGCCGGCGAGGGCGAGGGACCCGGCCGGATGACCGAGCCCGAGCTCCTTGTCGAGTACATCGGCCGGATCCTGGGACGGCGCCCCCCCTGGGCCGGGCTTTCGGTCCTCGTCACCGCGGGGCCGACCCGGGAGGCGGTGGACGCCGTCCGCTACCTGGGAAACCGCTCCTCGGGACGGATGGGCTACGCCCTGGCCCGGGAAGCCTGGCTCCGGGGGGCCGAAGTGACCCTTCTCGCAGGCCCCACCGCCCTCCCCGATCCCGAGGGGGTCCGGGTTGTCCGGGTGGAATCGGCCCGGGAGATGCGGGACCGGGCCGTGGAGCTCGCCCCCGGCGCCCGGCTCCAGCTCTTCGCCGCCGCGGTGGCGGACTTCCGGCCCGACCGGTCCGAAGGGGGGAAGCGGAAGCGGGAGTCGGTGGGCGACGAGGGGTGGAATCTGGGCCTCGTGGAGAATCCGGATGTGGCGCGGGAAACGTTGGGGAACGGGCCTCCCGGGGTCGTGCGGGTGGGGTTCGCCCTCGAGACCGCCGACCTCCTCGCAAACGCCCGGACGAAGCTCGAGGCCAAGGGCTTCGACCTCGTGGTGGCGAACCCTGCGGATACCCCGGGCGCCGGCTTCGAGTCCGACACGAACCAGGGGTGGATCATGGACGCCGACGCACCCGATGCCCCCGTGGAGCTCCCCCCCCAGTCGAAGGAGGCCATGGCCCGGACGATCCTGGACCGGGCCGAGCCCCTCCTTGCCCATGGCTGACGAACCGGCGTCGGGCCCCGCCGGGGGCGGGTCCGGACACGCTGCGGCGGAACTCGCCCGCTTCCTCCGCCAGCGGTCCGAGCTCGGCGTGGGGGCCGGGCTCCCCCTTCCGTCCCTTGATTCCGGCACCGCCCTCCGCCACCTGGGGGCCTTCCGCACGCAGGGGGTGGCCGACCACGGAGCGCCGCCCCCATCTTCCGGGAAAGCGGGGCCGGTGAGGCCCGCCCCGGGGGTCCCCTCCGCCCCTTCCGCATCCCCCGGGTCCCCTCCC
Organism: Gemmatimonadales bacterium; assembly: GCA_050485865.1. Lineage (GTDB taxonomy): Bacteria > Gemmatimonadota > Gemmatimonadetes > Longimicrobiales > Gaopeijiaceae > SKNW01. The sequence goes on from JBJHCE010000018.1 coordinate 18,405, forward strand.
GACATCGCTCCGCCCACGGAAACGGGCGATCCTCGGGCCTCCGCCACCCTCGACGAGCTCCAGGCCATCTGCCGGGGATGCGTCCGGTGCGGACTCTCTGAGACCCGTACCCAGGTCGTCTTTTCCGACGGCGCCAGGGAGGCCCGGCTCATGGTGGTGGGAGAGGCGCCGGGACAGAACGAGGACGAGTCCGGGGTCCCCTTCGTGGGTGCGGCGGGGAAGCTCCTGGACCTGCTGCTGCTCTCGGTGGGGCTGTCGCGGTCCGAGAGCGTCTACATCTGCAACGTGATCAAGTGTCGACCCCCCGGGAACCGGAACCCCCGGCCGGAGGAAATCGCGGCGTGTTCGCCCTTCCTGCTGCGCCAGATCGAGCTGGTGCGGCCGGAGGCGATTCTTGCGGTGGGGACCTTCGCGGGGCGCCTCCTCACGGGAGAGGAAGCGGCGCTCGGGACGCTCCGGGGCCGGGTTCACCGCTACCATGACACCCCGCTCGTGGTGACCTATCATCCGGCGGCCCTCCTCCGGAACTCCGGATGGACGCGGGCCACCTGGGAAGACCTGCAGCTGCTCCGCGCGGTGATGGCGGGAGAGGACCTGGCGACGTGAACATGGACGAACGCGCGGGACCCACCCGGTTCGACCGGGAGCCCCCGTACTCCCTCGAGGCCGAGGTGGCGGTGCTGGCCGGCGTGCTCCTCGACCCGGAGTCGGTGCTCCGGATCGAGGACGTGGTGGACGAGTCCATGTTCTACCGCGAGGCGCACAGGGTCCTGTACCGGGGCATGCGCCACCTCCACGAGCAGCGGACCGCGGTGGACATGGTCACCCTCGGGGACCACCTCCGCTCCACCGGCGAGCTGGACCGGGTCGGGGGGATGGTATACCTGGCCGAGCTCCTCGAGGCGGTCCCCACCGCGGCGAACATCCAGTACCACGCGAAGATCGTCCGGGACAAGGCGCTCCTGAGGCGGCTCATCGAGGCATCCACCCGCACGATCCAGGACGTCTACGACCCGGGCGAGCGCACCGTCGACGAGATCGTGGACGAGGCGGAGCAGCGGGTCTTCAAGGTTGCGGAGAGCCACGACCGTGGCGGGTTCACATGGATCAAGGACCTCCTCTGGAACACCTTCGAGAACATCGAGAAGCTGCAGAAGAGCGACGGCGGGCTCACCGGGGTTCCGAGCGGGTTCTCGACCCTGGACCGGATGACCACCGGGCTCCAGGGAGGGGACCTGGTCATCGTGGCGGCGCGCCCCTCCATGGGGAAGACGTCCTGGGTGCTGAACGTGGCGCAGAGCGCAGCCATCGAGCACAAGGTTCCGGTGGCGATCTTCTCTCTCGAGATGTCGAAGGAGCAGCTCGTGCAGCGGCTTCTCTGCGCCGAGGCCCGGGTGGACCAGCAGCGGCTCCGGGGAGGACGGCTTTCCGCCTCGGACTACCAGAGGATCGCCGCCGCAGGGGGGAAACTGAACATGGCACCGATCTGGATCGACGACTCCCCCGGGGGGACGGTCCTCGAGATGCGGGCCAAGGCGAGGCGTCTGAAGGCAGAGGCCGGGCTCGGGCTCCTCGTCATCGACTACATGCAGCTGATGGCGGGGTCCGGGCGCTCCGAGAGCCGCCAGCAGGAGGTGAGCCAGATCTCCCGGGGGCTCAAGGGTCTCGCCCGGGAGCTGGAGGTGCCGGTGATCGCCCTCTCCCAGCTCTCCCGGGGCCCGGAGCAGCGGACGGACCACCGTCCCCAGCTCTCGGACCTCAGGGACTCGGGGTCGATCGAGCAGGACGCGGACCTGGTCATGTTCCTGTACCGCCCGGAGTACTACTCCTCCGACGGCCGCGACGCCGAGGGGAACTCGCTCGAGGGGAAGGCGGAGCTCATCGTGGCCAAGCAGAGAAATGGTCCCACCGGGACCGTGGACCTGTACTTCCACAAGGCATACACCCGCTTCGACGACGTGGCCCCTGAGCCGGCCGAGGCCTTCCCGCAAGGGGGAAGGGGAGGAGGATACGGCGATGACGACCCGTTCTGACGACGGACCCGCCGGGGGCACCCCCGACGTGGGGGTCGCGATCCCCGCCGCAGGGGTCGGGTCCCGGATGGGCGGGCGGAAGAAGGCGTTCCTGGAGCTGGGAGGAGAGCCTCTCCTCCTCCGAACGCTCCGCCCCTTCCTGGAGCACCCCGACGTGGTCTCGGTGGTGGTGGCCGTTCCGCCGGAGGACCTGGGGAGTCTTCCGGACTGGCTCGGGGGTGCCGACCCCCGGGTGCGCGCCGTGCCCGGGGGGATCACGCGCCTCCACTCGGTTCGCGCGGCCCTCTCCGGGCTCCACTCCGGGGTCCGCACCGTCCTCGTGCACGACGCGGCACGCCCCCTCGTGACCCGGGAGATCATCGACCGATGCATCCGGGTGGCGCGGGCGGGTGAGGGGGCGGTGGCCGGGTGGCCGGCCGTGGATACGCTGAAGGAGGTGGAATCCGACGGCCGGGTCCTCTCCACCCCGGACCGCTCCACCCTCTGGTGCGCCCAGACCCCCCAGGGATTCCCCCGCGAGGCCCTCCTCGAGGCCTACCGGAAAGGGGTGGAGGAAGGGGTGGCGGCCACCGACGATGCCGCCCTGTTCGCCCGCTACGGGGGGAAGGTCCGCATGGTGGAGGGCGCGCCGTGGAACCTGAAGGTCACGCACCCCGACGACCTGGCGGTGGCCGAGCTCCTCTTCCGGATGCGACGCGGAGACGGAGACGAGGAGGATGCATCGTGACGGATGAGGCCGACGCGGGCGTCGCCTTCCGCCTCCTCTTCGTCTGCACCGGGAACACCTGCCGGAGCCCCATGGCCGAGGCCCTCACCCGGCGGGCGCTGGAACGGAGGGGGATCGGTGCCTTCGAGGTGCGGTCCGCAGGGACCTCGGCCTGGCCGGGGATGCCGGCGTCGGACGGGGCACTCGCGGTGGCGGCACGGGCCGGGGTTTCCCTCGGGTCCCACCGCTCGATTCCCCTCGATCACGAGATCGTCGGGTGGGCGGATCTCGTCCTCGCCATGTCCCCGGGGCACCTGGCGGCAATCCGGGCGCTGGGCGGCGAGGAGAAGGCCGCGCTCATCACGACCTTCGCCCGCATCGGGGGGAGGGGGGAGGACGGCGGAGACAGGGGGGTTCTCGACCCCTTCGGAGGACCTGTCGACGTCTACCAGGCCACCTGGGAGGAGCTCGAGGCCCTGGTGGACCGGGTCCTCGACCACCTGGAACCGGTCGTCCGGCCGTGACACGCCTCCTGGCCCTCCTGGGGGACCCGGTGGCCCACTCCCTCTCCCCTCGCCTCCAGAACGCGGCCTTCCGGGCCGCGGGGGTGGACGGGGTATACCTTCCGCTCCGGGTCGGGGGCGAAGACCTGGCCGGGCTCCTCCGGGGGATTGCACGGGCGGGCGGGGGAGGGAACGTGACGGTGCCACACAAGGAGCGGGCCCACGCAGCAGTGGAGGTCCACGCCCCCGCGGCGGCACGGACGGGAGCGGTGAACACCTTCTGGCTCGAGAATGGGCGGATCCACGGCGACAACACCGACGTGGAAGGGTTCGTCGCGGCCCACGGGGCCCTGGCGCCTCGCCCGGGCCCGGTGCTCGTCCTGGGGGCCGGGGGGGCGGCGCGGGCGGTGCTTGCCGGACTCGCCCTCCTCCCGGAGGAGGCCCGGGGGCCGATCACGGTCTGGAACCGGTCGGCAGAACGGGCCCTGGCGCTCGCCGGGCACTTCGCGGCAGAGGGACCTTCGGGGGAGGACGCCCTCGCGGTGACCGTGGCGGAGGGGGCCGCCCCCCATGGCGGCGCCTGGTCCCTCGTGGTGAACGCCACCTCGCTCGGGCTCCGGGACGACGACCCGCTCCCGCTGGACCTCTCGGACATGGGACCCGGTGCGGCGGTCCTGGACCTGGTCTACCGGCCGGGGGGGACGAGGTGGGTGCGCACGGCGCAGGAGCGAGGGCTCCGGTCCGCCGACGGCCTCGGGATGCTCGTGGCGCAGGGGAAGGCGGCATTTCGCCGGTGGTGGGGGTTCGCCCCCCCCGGAGATGCCTACGAGGCCACCCTCGTGGAGGTCGCCGCGGAGTCCGCCCCATGATCGTCGGAGGGCCTGGATCCGCCGCCGCAGGAACCCTTCGTGCCCTCGGGGCGCTCCTCCTCCCGAGAGGGTGCGCGTCATGCGGAGGGTGGATCCCCGAACCCGGGCACGGCGCTTCGGTGCAGCGCCGACACCTCTGCCCCACCTGCACGGCCCGGGTTCGCCGACCGGGCCACCCCTCCTGCCCCCGGTGCGCTGCTCCCCTCGAGGGGGGAGGAGGGTGCCCCGAGTGCATCGAGTGGCCCCCGGTTCTCGTCCGCGCCCGGAGCGCCGCGCTCCTCCGCCCCCCGGCCGATGACCTCGTGCATGCCCTCAAGTACGGGGGATGGCCCGGGGTGGCCGGGGAAATGGCCCGCGCCATGCGCCCGCTCCTGGACGACCTCCGGCGGGAGTCGGGGGGCAGGGGGCCGGCCCTCCTCGTCCCCGTTCCCACGACCGCGAAGAAGGAGCGAACCCGGGGCTACAACCAGGCCCGGATCCTGGCCGTGGCGCTCGCCGATCTCGCCGGGGCGGAGGTGGTGGATCTCCTCGTTCGCGGGGGGGCCGGAGCGTCGCAGGTCGCCTTGCATCGGGAAGACCGGATGGCTAACGTGGACGGGGCCTTTTCCGTGGTTCCCGGCGGTTCGCGACACCTGCCGGACGAACCCTTTCTCGTCCTCGTCGACGACGTCCTCACCACGGGCGCAACCGCCTCGGCGGCGGCTTCGGCCCTGGGGGATGCCGGCCTCCGGGCCGTGCACCTCCTGACCTATGGCAGAGCACTCCCGGGGCGGGGGGGGGGGGGCCCCCCCCCCCCCCCCCCCCCCCGCGCTGTTGGCACACGGGGCCCCCCCCGGGCCGCCCCCCCCCCCCCCCCCGGGGCCCGCGGGGGGGGGGGCCCGTCCGCCGGGCCCCCCGACCGGGCGGGGGGAGGCGCACGGATGCTCCTGGGGTGTTCCGGCGGTGCGAGCACCGCGAGCCGACGGGGGGCAGCGCCGGCCAGGTTCCCCAAAGCGCCTGACCGCGGGCTGAAGCAGACCTGAGA